>JAYVGJ010000090.1:0-2446 GCA_043772375.1 Raineyaceae bacterium
TCCTCCAAAAGTCAAACTTGACAAAGTCAAAGGCTTTTATGAAAATGGTAGATACAAAAATCAACCAAAACCTGTTTCCTCTGGCAACGAAAGAATGACTGCTGCTGATTCTGCACGTTTCAAAGACTTTGAACCGCAATGGGACAAAACAGTAGTAGAACTTTTGCCCAACAACGAAAAAATGCTGATTGTACCTGTGGTACGGTTTTTGAACGTGGATTATAATGAAAATATTGGTTTTATACGTAGGCTTTGCATACGTGTAGATGCCAATGAAGATTTTATTGATGCAAATATTGTAGAACTGGTAGGAAATCTTACCTTTGTGAAAGAAAATCACAATGATATTTTCAAAAATTATAAAGAAAATAATATTTCTGGTTTTTCTGGTAAAATTATTGGGTATCAGTTGGATTATGACCAAGTTTCTTATACAGAATTTGACAATGGAACTGGCACAAATACAAGTGGTGACTTGACATTTTATGATGATGGCAATGGGTGTTTTAGTATCTTTTCAGATGATGGTGGTCTTATATTTAAAATCTGTGATGGCGGTGGTGGAGGAGACAGTGGTAGTGGAAGCGGTTCTGGTAGTGGTAGTGGCGGAAGTGGTGGCATTGGCTCTCCAAGTAGTTCGCCTAATCCAGCTACACCTTACACACATGTACCTTTTACACCACGTGCGCCTAGCGGACCAGGTTACACGCAAGGTCCAGCAGGAACACCTAATAATACTGGCACAATAGGCGGTGGTGGTGGTAATGGGCAGTATAACCCACCTCCTGTAGTTATACCATTTGTGCCACCGCCACCACCACCAATGCCTCATCAAGGAATGATTTGGATATCTGATTTGGGTTGGATAGACCCACCACCGCCAACAACAGTAGATAATGGACAGTCATTTCCTGCTGATGTTTATACTTATGATGCAAACGGAAACCCAATAGTACCTGAAGAAAGTCCAGCTCCTCCAATTATTACAGGGACTCTTTACCAAGAATTAAAAGACTTAATTCCTGTGAAATTAAGTGAAATTGATAGAGAACTAAATACGACTATTACTGCTGCACGCAGGCAATCATTGGAAGCAGAGAAAAATGGGCTTAATCAACTTGCAGCAATTATGCAGAAAATAGAAACCAACACAAATAGAGTAAATGTAGAGGTAGAAATAGATAACAGCTTTGTGGATAAGGGAGCAACAACATATAACCTCACAAATGGTTTTGTCAAAGTAAGAATGTGTCCTAAGCCTGTGCTAGTAGCAAATCCAACAAATGAACAGAGGAGAGCTTTTGAAACAGCATTACGAGAATATTATGTAACTCTTGCACACGAATTAAAACACGTTGAACAATATTTAGATGGTAAGCTATCTTTTAGCAGAAGAACTGGCGGAGCAGGAGTATTGTATGATGCCAATGATGAAGTAGAGGCTTACAACTTACAATTCCTACTAAAAGGTGATAGTACTCCATTTACTGTTCTAGAGATACAGAATCTCAGACGCAATGGAAACCTGATATATCCTAACATTGTCATGCAAGATAGAAATACAATTACCATAACGAGCGGACTTATCCGTGATTTTTACATCATACCCTAAATTAAATATAAACTATGAAAAAAATATTTTTTCTTATTTTGTTTTTGCTAAGTTTAGCAGAATCAAAAGCACAAACGCAACAGCATTCAGACTTGTATAACTACATAGTGAATACTGTCAAGCCAACACACTTCCCTGGACGTAATAACATTATAATTTATGAGGGTGAAGGCTTTTCAAGAGATAATCAGCCTGTATTGGTATTGAATGATGTTGTTCAGATGCCTAGTAGACTGTATAATATTACTAATTTTGCATCTTTGGATGTTTATACAAGGTCGCAGTTACAATCAGTATATATCTGGGGTCAGTTAGGAGATGTTGTTCAAGGCTCTTATGCGTTAGGCAAAGGGTCTTTGGGTGTCATCTTTGTTTATACTACGGATTTTGTGTTTCCTAATGGGCAAAGTACGCCCCCACGTGTATTAGAAGCAGACCATCGTAGTGCTACAAGGATAGTAGTTTATGAGAGACCATAAACTGTAGGTGAAAAGCAATCCTCACAAAAATTAGTTTTTTGTGAGGATTTACTTTTGTGAGAAAAATGTTTCCTGCCGTTGTTGGTGTTTTAGCGTTAGCGACACCAACAACGAATTAGGTAGTACAAAAACACCCTTTTAGATGCTTCTAACACAGTTATTGCAAATACAAAAAAGCCTTTCCAAACTTTGGAAAGGCTTTTTTATGTCTAATTCTTTCAAAATAATTTCCTGTTTTTTTTGTTTTATAAAAAATATTTTCCTACATTTGCAGAAATATTTCTCATCTTTACGCTTTTTATATGATTAAAACGCCCAAACGCCCAAACGCCCAAACGCCCAAACGCTTATTAGC
>JAYVGJ010000091.1:0-12876 GCA_043772375.1 Raineyaceae bacterium
TATTTGGGTATCAACGAGCATAATTTTAGGGGTTTGGTTCGCAAAACAAAACTACAAAAAATTATGCTCTTTTTAATTTAAAATGTCACCCATATTGATAATCAGTTATTTATTAAATAACTTGTTTTAGTTTATTTTAGGTAGCTTAATTCCTATTTTATAAAACTGAATATATTTTTTTACTTTATGATTGTCATTTAATAAATCCAAATTATCAAAAGAAAGATACCCATTTTCTTGATTAGGATAAATAATTAGACAATCAATCACTTGATTCTGTGCTATATCTAATTTTTCATAAACTTTACGAAGTCTAGCATAAGCACTAATTTGCCTAATATCTTCTTTCATAAATGTTTTTGTATAAATAGGTTTATATTTAGCATCAATAACAAGTTTGTACTTGTCAGTTTTCAGCAAATAATCTAATTCATTTCCTCCACTTTTGAAATGATAAAATACATTTTCTCCAAATGTATCTTTCAATAAGCCAAGCACATATAACTCAAAAAGTTTAGCCATATCTATCCAAAAAGGAGGCACTTTAATTAGCTTTTCTTCCTGAATATTATTGATATGATAACCAAAACGCTTTAAAATTAGCTTTGCAAGCCTTAAAGCCTCCTCATATTCCTTATAAAAAGCATTTGTTTTGGTATGTTTTATTTCATTAAGGTTTGCATCTTCTGAAATAAACTCAAATGCAGGGCGCACATAGTTAAAAATAGTTTCTATAAACGCTTGATTAGTATTGTTTTGATTGCTAAGATGTTTGATAGTTGGTAAATATCTTTGTATAAAAGCTAATGTTTTTTTGAGCAATCTATTTTCAATATTGTTCAATCCAAATTCATCATAACTACAAAAAGATTTTAGGGGTTGTTGCTTTACAATGTTCTTTTTAATGGTTTCATTTACTAATATTTTGCCTTTAACCTTTGCTGTAAGGTTATTTTGTACCTTGTAATAAGACTTTTTTAGTCCTTTTTTGACAATTTGCTTTACCACACTCAAAAATTGTACTACTAATAATGGCGTAAGCAAATCCTGTTTTTGTTCTATTTCAATATAATTAGCATCAAAATCAATATTAAATAGTTCTTTGGTGTGTTGTTGTGCTATTTCTGGGTGTTTGAGAGCAGAAAAAAGCATCTCTAAGTAGTTAGTTTGTGCTTCTTCTTTATTTATCTTTGGCTCAACATAAATAGCAGTATCTTCTGTAAGCCATTGCACACCAATAAAATAGCTACAAACAACTTGATTATTTATAACTTCAAATAGTTTGTTAGTATTTGTTTGTTGTTGGGCTGTATTTATCTCAAAATCAACATCTAGGGTTTGATGTTCTCTACAAACAAGCAGGTTCATATTGTAAGCTCGTTGATTAGTCTTTCTGCGCTTGCCAAAAGTATTCCATCTTTAAGATATTCCTTCAAAATAGGCTTTATTTCGTATTGAAGGCGCATATATAGTTGAGTTTCATCAGCTACAATAAAATAACTATGCCCCAACATCACTTCATTTTGATTAAAATCTGCTGCAGTATGTTTCTCAAAAATAGTTTTGAGATTTAGAAATAGGCTTTTTGCCTGTGGAAAAGTGATAACACTTTCATCTGGCAAGACATCTACAAAGGCAAATCTCCTACGAATAGCGTAATCAATATGCCCCACGCTACGGTCTGCGGTGTTCATTGTACCAATAATGTAAAGATTATCAGGGAGATTTATCTCTCTGTTTCCATCTAACTCATAAATACTTGTTACGTTTTCGTTGCGGTATTCTAGGGCATAAATAAGCTCTCCAAGCACTGCGGGCAGGTTTGCACGGTTAATTTCGTCTATAATAAGGACGAAATTTTGCTTTTTTATTTTAGAATTATCTTTATTTAGTTGTGTTTCTGTTAGATTAAAAGTTGTTTCAAACTTTCTAAATTCATTCAACATTTTAAAATAATAGCTTGCGTGTTGTTTGGCAAGCCCAGAGATATTTTCCATATTTTTAATATCTACTCTTTGAGCAATATTAGCGTTATACATCATAATCAAATCCCTAAATTTCATATAATTAGTGATTAAATTATTGCTTTTATATGAAAAAGAACCGCCATTAACGCTGGTAATATAAATCTCTGATTTTTCAAGAATGAATTTACCTTTATCTCCTATTTCATCAAAAACATAATCTTTAAATTCCTCAAAAACTCTATTAAGATTAGCTTCTTTTGTTACTTCAATGGGTTTTTTCTTGCTATCAGCTAGATTTTGAAGGGCTTTTTGTGCAAATTCTCCTAAGATTTTATTCTGAACTTCATAGCTAATTTGTCCGTTTTCATTGGTTTGAGCGACTATTCCACGTACAAAATCCTCATACGAGTATGCAGGGTGAAACTCAACAATTTTGTATTCTCCTTCTGTTTGTTTTTTGGTCATTTCTTCCGCAATAAGTTTGGCAAGGCGTGTTTTTCCTGTGCCAGGAGGTCCTTGTAAGATTATTTGTGGCTTATGTTGAAGAAGATTAATATAGTTTTGCATTTATTTTATATATGATAATATTTTTTTTATAATGGATTCTAATGCAATTTAGCAAAAAAATGATAATTTTTCTTGGTTTATTTACTAATTCAATTCTAAACAATAAATTTTTATGTACAAAAAACTTACACCACATTTGCTTAATCCCCTACTAATCAAAGAAATACTCCAGTATTTATTTTTTATTATTAGTTTTTTTCTTACTTTTGCGCTAGGCAAAATCCAAAGCCTTCAATTTCGTTAATTTGGATAAATAATAAAACTCTCTTTTTTTATGAGAAAGATACAAAAACTGTGCTTCTTGGCTCTTGTAGGGCTGATGGTAGGCACAAGCTGTGAGAAATCCAGCACAACTCCCAACCCACAAACCGACTGCATTGAGGGTGTGGTAATTGGTAGTGATTGCCCAAGTTATTTATTTGTAAGTGTCCCAAAAGGGCAACTTGGCTCGTATTTCAAAGACAATAATGGAGTAGAATATAATAATGCAATAAGCATTAGCAATATTCAAATTGCAGATATGAATGTAGATATAAAATTAGGTGCTTCTGTTTTTTTTAAACTAGACACTAATCAAAGCCCTTCTAAATGCATGGAGATAAGACCTTGTTTAATGGCATTTCCAATACCCAATCCTCAAAAAGCCTATTGTATCAAATCAATTTCAAACAAATCCTGTAACTAAAACATGAAAAAAGCACTAATTGTATTGTTGTTTTTGTTTGTGGCAGTATCTGTGCAGGCTCAAACTTACTATTATTCTGGTGGGGCGCAGATATCATTGCTCTTGGATACGACCCAGATTGTGGTGAAATTATATAACGTGAAAACCTCACAAGCGACCCAGCAAAAAATAGCTACTATTGCTAAATCTTTGAATATCAATGATTTACAAGTGTTTGGTGGGGGGTAAAACGCTCATTATCAGTAATTTAACTCAAAAAACTTCTACTTTGTTGCTACAAAGTTTACAGAAAAGTTTATTTTCTGATGCAGAGTTTGTTTGCTTTTCTTATAAAGTTGGAAATCTTCCGCTTTATCCTACCAATAACATTATTTTAGAATTGCAACCCAATGTAGCAATTTTTAGTGTACTTCAAATGTTCGGAAGTGAGGTAACCTTAGAAAAAACTTTAAAATATGATAGCTATCTTCTCAAAGTTAATCAAATCTCAAGACTGCTTGACATTGCTAACCAAATTTATACAAGTGGTTTGGTGAAATATGCACACCCTGATTTTATAGCACCCATAGAAAAAAGTAATCCATTATATCCACAGCAGTATCATTTGAATAATACAGGACAAAACGGAGGTACTTCTAACATTGATATCAATGCTCCAGAAGCTTGGGCTTTGCTACAAAATTGTAATAGTACTCCTCGTGTTCGTGTGGCAGTCATAGATGACGGCGTGGAAACCCACGAGGATTTGAATAATTTACTACCTAATGGTTATACTCCTTTAAATTCAAGTGGAAATGGACGACCACAAGGTGATTGTTTTAGAGGTGTAAGGGTAGGACATGGGCAGGCTTGTGCAGGTATCATTGGAGCTGACAATAATGGTTTGGGTATTAGAGGAGTAGCAACTAATGTGGATATTTTACCTATTAATATCTTCATTGGTGATGAATCATTTGCTGATAGAGCAGATGCAATAAATTGGGCTTGGGATATTGGGGAAGCAGATGTACTGAATAACTCGTGGGCATATGCAACGACTGAAGTATTATCTGATGCAATAGTAGTCGCTATCCAAAGGGCTAGAACCTTAGGTAGGAGTGGCAAAGGTTCTATAGTAGTTTTTGCATCAGGAAACTATCATCAACGCTTTTTAGGTGTAACATTTCCTGCTAATGTAGAAGGCGTAATAACTGTAGGTGCTATTAATAACGTAGGAAGTCTTTTAGGGTACAGTTCTCGTGGTGTAGAAATGGATTTAGTTGCTTTGAGTGGTGAAGGAGGTCCAACGGTTATATATGGAAATTGCATCACAGGAACTTCCCCAAATGGTATAGCTACGTTGGATAGAATGGGAGCAAGTGGGTACGAAACTGGAAATTATAAACTTGACTTTAATGGTACATCTGCGGCTTGCCCACAAGTGGCTGGCGTGGCGGCACTTATGTTGCAGGCGAACTCAAACCTTACAGAAGTACAAGTAAGAACCATCTTACAACAAACCGCCCGAGATTTGGGAGCTACAGGTTTTGATAATGATACTGGTTATGGTTTGGTAGATGCACAAGCAGCAGTTACAAGGATACTATATGGCAATGCTCCAGTTTCTATAATTAGTGGTACAACTAATTTTTGTTCTGGTAACAGTGGGTTTTATAGTCTTTCTCAAGTACCTCTTGGCGCAACTATCACTTGGCAAGTAACAGGTGCTATCAGCTTGGTAAGTGGGCAATTCACCCCTAATATCAGTGTTTTAACCTCAGGGTCTGGTAATGGTACAGTACAGGCTACCATAACAACTTGTGCTAGTTCGTATCAAACAGCCGCATTTAATGTCTTCGTAAATAGCAGAGGATTAGAGGTTAATTATATTTATAATAATGGTTCAAGCATACGCTTAAATCTCTCCAACCAAGTAGGTGGAGTATCCTATGTAAATAATTTATGCCTTGGATATACCAGTAATGGCTATTTAGTTGCGACTATTCCTTCTGGTAGCTCTGTTACTTTTACGGCACTTAGTGGGCTTACTACTGCTTATAGAAACGCAACAAGTGTTTATTTTACTCTTTCGCCTGGTGGTAGTGGCATAGGCTACATACGAGTAACTTCCACTAGTGTTTGTGGTATTGATACACAGGAAATGGCTTTTAGGATTACTAATTGTGGCACACCTAGTTACCCTGGCGACCCTAATCCTACTGACCCTTGTAACAATCCGCCAAGATTGTATAATATTTCGCCAAATCCTGCTTCAGAGCAAATAAAAATAGGTATTGCAGATAGAGGCGTTATACCAATTCAGTGCCCTACAAATCCAAATCCAAAAATAAATGCAATGAATGCAGTTATTGATTCTAAAGAAGGCATTACGTTTAGCGAGGTGAATATTTATAATAGTTTTGGTATGTTGGTATTATCCAAACAAACTAATAAAGCCAAAGAATTTACTATTCCGCTCAAAACGCTAAAAACAGGTTTATATTTGGTGCAAATCTCTGAAGGAGAACACGTAGAAAGACATCAGGTAATCATAGAATAGAAAAATATTATAAAAGCCTTTCCAAAATTTGGAAAGGCTTTTTTGTTGAGTCAAAATTATGAAATACCAAAAAAATGATAATTTTTCTTGGTTTATTACAATTTTTATTTTAGATTTAACCGTTAATATTTTATTTTTTAAATTCTCAAAATAAATATCTTCAAAATAAACTAAAATCAACTCTAAAACTAATACTTTTATGGACAAAAAATTGATTGCACTCGTTACGGGAGCTACAGGCGGGCTTGGGTCGGCAATGTGCCAAAGACTTCAAAAAGACGGTTATCACGTCATTGCGCACTACCGCAACCAAGAAAAAGCAGACCAATGGGCTGTAGAAATGAAAACACAAGGTTTTGTTTTTGATATGGCAAAAGCTGATGTGAGCAATTTTGAAGAAACTGCCGCAATGATGAAAGACATTGAAACAAGGTTTGGAAATGTTGATGTACTTGTCAATAATGCAGGTATTACCAGAGACCGCCCATTCCACAAAATGACGTTCCAAGAGTGGGACGAGGTAATTCACGCTAATTTGTACAGTGTTTTTAACTGTACTCGTAATGTCATTGATGGAATGAGAGAACGCAGTTTTGGAAGAATCATCAATATTTCTTCTGTAAACGGACAACGTGGGCAGTTTGGGCAAGCAAATTATTCTGCTGCAAAAGCGGGTATGCACGGCTTCACTAAAACCCTTGCTATGGAAGTGGCAAGCAAAGGAATTACGGTGAATACTATTTCTCCTGGTTATATTGGGACAGATATGGTTATGGCGGTGCGTGAAGACGTAAGAAATGCTATTGTGGCGCAAATTCCTGTCGGAAGATTAGGCGGAACAGAGGAAATAGCACATTTGGTGTCATTTTTGGCAAGCAAAGAAGCTAGTTTTATTACTGGTGCTAATTATGCTATCAACGGTGGACAACACGTTTATTAATTGTGAATTGTGAATTTTAAATTGTGAATTAAATACATTTTCTATTCGTAATTGATAATTCGTAATTCGTAATTGTTTCAAACTTTTATCTTAATATTCTGTTAATACAAACAAGTACAAAATATAATTTTGTACTTGTTTTGTTTTGTAAAATAAACTATCTTTGCGTTTTGATTTAGCTTATTAAAAAATCATACTAAAATACTACCAATCTTATAAATTAACTATCCACTTTTATTCCAATCTGATGAAAAAAATATCCTTAATTTTGTGCTTTATGATGCTCACGAGCCTCTTAAAAGCACAAACGGATTTGCGACAAATGTCTGTAGATTACATCAAACAAACAAAAAATGTGTCGTTTACGTCTGCGCAATGGCTCATAACAGACCAAATCTACGACAAAAATACGCAAACTACGTTCCTTTATTTGCGCCAAATGCACGCTGGAAAAGAAATTTTTAACGTAAATGTTAATTTTTCTATCAAAAATAACAAAGTTCTGCACATGGCTGGCACACCAAAAAAAGATTATTCTGTGCGTTCTGCTGCATCAGGAATGTCTGCTGAAAGTGCTATACGTGCCGCTGCAACAGAATTAAACCTAAAAATTACTTCGCCACTTACTTCTAGT
Organism: Raineyaceae bacterium; assembly: GCA_043772375.1. Taxonomy (GTDB): domain Bacteria; phylum Bacteroidota; class Bacteroidia; order Cytophagales; family Thermonemataceae; genus JANYGM01. Next base: position 7,333 of record JAYVGJ010000091.1, read on the forward strand.
AGTGCTGCTAATGCAAAAGGAGTGAATGTAACGAAATTTAGCAAAGCAGGAATTTCACAAGAGCCAATTCCTGTGAAAGAAATGTATTATCTTAATGCTAAAAATGAACTTGTTTCTGTTTGGAATTTGTCTATCTATGAAAATTCTGGTGACAACTGGTGGGATTTGCTTGTAGATGCACAATCAGGGCAAATTGTGAATAAGGCTAATTGGGTTACACATTGTAACTTTGGTCTGCACGAAAAAAACAATCTTAACAATGATGATTGTGAAGACAAACACGTACACACGCCTAGCAATTTGGTAGAAAAAATTGCGGCTTGCCCAGAAGACAGAATTATTGCTAAAAAACCTGTTTTAAGCGTTGCTACAAATGCTATTCCACGTGTAGGCGGAAATCAGTACAACATTTTCCCTTTGCCTATAGAAGCTCCTTCTTATGGCACACGTTCTATTGTGCAAGACCCAGAAAGCCTTCCTGCTTCTCCTTTTGGCTGGCACGACACTAATGGTACAATTGGTGCAGAATTTACTATTACAAGAGGAAACAATGTGTATGCTTACCGTGATGCAGACGCAAATAATATACCTGACCCAGGTTCTAGCCCTGACGGTGGTGCAACGCTTGATTTTAATTTCCCTTTTCCAACGACACAAGAGCCAGAAACTTATGTGCCTGCTTCTACAACTAACTTATTTTATTGGAATAATAAAGTACACGACTTTTATTACCGTTATGGTTTTGATGATATAAGTGGTAATTTTCAGACAAATAATTATGGACGTGGTGGCTTAGGAAATGATGCTGTTAATGCGGAAAGTCAAGATGGAAGTGGTACAAATAATGCTAATTTTGGCACGCCTCCTGATGGCAGTAGCCCACGTATGCAAATGTATTTGTGGGATAGTGGCACGCCAATTAACCTTCTGACCGTAAACTCTCCTGCACCCATTGCTGGCGGTTATGCTTCTACTCCTTCCACTTCTTTTGGATTACAAATAACCGCCACTACCAACATTACAGGCAATATGCAGCTAATGAATGACGGTAGCGCAGACCCTACTTTGGGCTGTGTGGCTTCTCCTGCGGGCTCTTTGACAGGAAAAATAGCTCTTATTGATAGAGGTTCTCCTGCGGCTAGTCCAGGTCTTGGTACTTTTGTGTTGAAAGCAAAAAATGCACAAAATGCTGGTGCTATTGGCGTTATTATTGTGAATAACGTTGCTGGTGCACCTGCTGGTATGTCAGGTACTGATGCGACTATTACTATTCCTATTGTTATGGTGAGCCAAGCTAACGGACTGATTTTTAAGAATTCTCTAGCAGCCTCTAACGTAATTTCTGCTACTTTTAGGTCTGTAACTCCTGTAGGTGCTCCTCCAAGACGTGATGCCTCTTTTGATAACGGAATTATTGCTCACGAATATGGTCACGGCATTTCTACACGCCTTACAGGTGGACCAGCCAACTCTGGTTGTTTGCAAAATGCAGAGCAAATGGGTGAAGGTTGGAGTGATTTCTTTGGTTTGGTGATGACAATGTTACCCTCACATACAGGCGCAACCCCTCGTGGAATTGGCACTTATGCCACTTATCAGCCTACAACAGGCGGTGGCATACGCCCTGCACCTTATACAACAAATATGGCTATCAACCCTTACACTTATTCTGGTGTAGCAAATACGGCAGCTATTAGCCAACCTCACGGCATTGGTTTTATTTGGTGTACTATGCTTTGGGAGGTAAATTGGGGTATGATAGGCAGATATGGCTTTGATAATGATTTGCAAAATGGTAACGGTGGAAATAATAAAACTATTCAATTAGTGCTTTTAGCATTAAAACTACAACCTTGCGGACCAGGTTTTGTAGATGGTAGAGATGCTTTGCTTGCTGCTGATATGCAACTTTTTGGTGGTGCTAATCAGGATATTATTTGGATAGCATTCTCTAAACGTGGTTTGGGGCTGAATGCTAGCCAAGGCGACCCTGATGTCAGAGGTGATGGCGTGGAAGATACAACTGTTCCACCACAATTTAACCCTACGGGTTGTGCGCCAGGAAATTCAAAAATTGTATTGCCTAGTGGGCTTGCCATTCCTGCAGAATTTTGTGAGGGAAATGTAGCAACTATTGGTGCTTTTGGTAAAATATTTACTATTTCTACTCCTTCTCCAGCACTTTATGATTATGGTTATCTGCTTGCTAAAAATGGTAATTTATTTCAGTTTAATACAACTGGGGCATTCAACTTTCCTGCGCTTGGAGATGGTGTTTATACAGTTGTAGGAATTTCTTACAAAAATACAAATACTCAAACTATGACTGCCTACCTTACTACACGCATAGGAAGCTCTCTAACAAGCATTCAAGCGGATTTTAATATAACCACTATGTGTGCCGTATTAGGAAATAATAATAGTACTTACAATGCAGCCACAGAAATAACAATAAGAAGTGTTGCTTATTGTACTACATTTTGTAAGCCTATAAGTGGTAAAATTAAATTACCTACTAATTTTCCTGCCGCATCAGCCAAAATTTGTGAAGGAGAACCACTTGCTATTGGTGCTTTTGACAAAGTGCTAACAGTATTTCCTTTCCCTGCAACAGCGGCGGATTATGATTACAATTACCTGCTCACAAAAGGTGGTAATATATTTCAGTTCAATGCAAACGGTGCTTTTGATTTTACTAACCTCCCAGAAGGGATTTATACTATTGCGGGGATTTCTTATAAAAAGGCTAATCCACAGACAATTAGTAGCTACCTTACGTCACGTGTAGGAACAACTATTGAAGCAACCAAAACGGATATTACTGCGCAAAATACTTGTGCGGAAATAACTACGACAAGTACACTAGGTTCGGCAATAATTATTACTATACAAAGTAAAAGTGTTTGTGCTATTACTGCTACAGACCCTAAATTTAGACAATCTGTAAAAGTATTTCCTAATCCTACCTCTCAAAATATCAATGTAGAATTTACTAATTTGCCTAACGAAACTTTGCAAATTGTAATGTATAATATGCAAGGAATGGAGGTTTTGTCACAGAAAGTAAATACTACAACGAATGTTTCTTTGGAAAATATATCCCTTAAAAATCTCGCCAAAGGCGTTTATGTGATGAAAATCCAAATGAAAGATAAATTTGTGATGGAGAAAATAATTGTTAACTAAGTGATTTTCTGTTTTTGACTACAAATAAATAAAATAACCTATCATTAGTAAATTGCTGATGATAGGTTATTTTTTATTGCGCAAAAATCTATAAAAATCTACAAAAATCTAAGTAATTATGATGCTACATTTTGAAAATAAATGAAAAAACCGTATCTTTGCGCAGTAAAATAAAAATAAAAATAAAAATAATTACGCTAAGAAATTATACTAAATGACAAATAAACATATTATTGCCATAGAAAAAACTGGTGAAAAACTTTCTAGATTGCAGACGCAATTCAATAGTTACACCCAAAAAATTGATGCAATGAAGCAATTTATTACGCAGGCAAAAACTAACCTTGATTTTGGTAGAAATCTTTTCAACGAAAAAATTGGGGCAGTTCATTCCAAAATGAAAACTATTGATATTGATATAATTTATACATTAGATAAACATTTTGAAGACCCAAAAGCAACCAAAGCTTTCAAAAAAAATATCTCCTATTATATCGTGGCAGAAGCACCTGCTATGATTCAAGCAACAGATGAGGAAAAATTAAAGGCTATTTATGTCAAACATAACGGACAAAGTTATGAAGAAGAAATGGAAGAGAAAAATTCAGAAGCCAATGATATGATGAAACAGATGTTTGGTTTTGATATGACCGACCCAGAGAAGATGGCGGATTTTATGAGCAAACACAAAGGAAGCTCTTTTCAGGATTTTATGGGTAGTATGTTTAGTGGTATAGGAAATATGGACAATGATAAAAATGACCAAAAATCAGCCAAAAATGAAAACCACGAGCAAAGAGAATCTAAGAAAAAAACCGCTGGGCAAATTGCAAAAGAACTAAAAGCAGAACAAGAAGCCAAAAATATTGGACAAGCAAGCCGCAAAATCTATACGGAACTTGTCAAACAATTTCACCCAGACAGAGAACACGACGAGCTAGAACGTGAGCGCAAAACTGAAATAATGAAACGCATTACTATTGCGTATGAAAAAAATGACCTTTTTGATTTGCTCAAATTACAGTTAGAATACCTGCAAATTGACAAAAATCATATCAACAAATTAGCAGACGACAAGTTGAAATACTATAATAAAATCCTCAAAGAACAACTTGAAGAGTTGCAAGATGAGCTTGCGGAAGTTACGGAAAGCGGGAGTCCTTTTGAAGTGTCTTTTTTTGATAAATATTGTAGGGGAACGCAAGCAGATATCGTCAAACGCATAGAAAAAGAACGAAAAGCAGCCAATAAAGCACTCAAACATATAGAAGAAAGGCTTTCTTTTATGTATGATAAAGATGGCGCAATGTATATTGTGAGTGATTTTAAGAAAGAACACCAAAGAGAAATGAAAATGATGTCTAGAGGTGGTATGTTTGGATTTGGATTTTAATACGTGTTTTTAATGGGCAAAAATAAATTAGTAAAATACGAACTCAACAAAAATAGTGATAATGTTTTTGAGGAAGAAAAACCTTTTTACAGTTCTTGTAAGGGCAATTGGGGCAAAGAATTTTTTAAAAATGATAACCCAATTGTCTTAGAACTTGCTTGCGGAAACGGAGAATATACCATAGGGCTTGCAGAAATATTCCCTGATAAAAACTTCATAGGCATAGATATAAAAGGGGCAAGACTTGCAGCAGGAAGCAAAATTGCACAACAAAAAAATTTACAAAATGTGGCTTTTTTGAGAACTTATATACAAAATTTGGAAGATTTTTTTGAGAAAAATGAAGTTTCTGAAATTTGGATTGTGCAACCAGACCCTCGTCCTCGTGGGCGTGATACGCATAGAAGGCTCACACACCCAAGATTTTTGGGAATTTATAAGAATATTTGCAAAGAAAATGGTATTATTCGTTTCAAAACAGATAATCCACCACTTTTTGAATATACTTTGGAGGTTTTGGCAACAGAAAAAATCAAAAATTTAGTTTCAACGACTGATTTATATGCCTCAGAGCTTGAAAAAGAACATTTTGGCATCAAAACCAAGTACGAAATTGCCTTTGCTAAGAAAGGTTTTACCACTAATTATTTGAGATTTCAGTTTGAGTAGTCTTAGCAGGTAAAAACCCTTAGGGTGTAATCTTTTGATATTCAAAGTTTTAACCAAATTCACCCTAAGGGTTTAGCTACTCCAAATGATAAAAATCTACGTTCTTCTTGTTTTATTGTCTTTTTCTTCTGCGTGTTCTGCACAGAAAGATGATAAAAATATACAAAAAGATAGTATTTCAACGAAAAAAGAGCAAAAAGAGATTATTTATAATTTTATTCAATATGATAAAAATAAAATACTGTTTAGAGAAAATTTGAGCCGTTTTTATGAAAAATTGGATTCCCTTAAAAAAT
>JAYVGJ010000092.1:0-2567 GCA_043772375.1 Raineyaceae bacterium
TTATTTGGGTATCAACGAGCATAATTTTAGGGGTTTGGTTCGCAAAACAAAACTACAAAAAATTATGCTCTTTTTAATTTAAAATGTCACCCATATTGAACTTTAGTAAGTCTTTTTTTTTAGGAGAAGATGGGTATGCTAAAAATGGAGATTATTTGTTTTTAGTATATTTTTATCAATTGATAAAGAAGCTGATTTTTTTGGATGCAGAAAATATTGACATTATGGATTTAATGGGTGAAGGTATAAGAATGTATGTAAAACAAGAATCTGATATAAATGCATTTTTTGATAGTATTCTTGATGTTGAAGAAACCATAAACGAGGATAAAGAAACTATAAAACTTCTTTATTCACCATTTGACAAACTTGCAGGTTTTGAAAAAGGTAGTGATGTTGTAAAATACCTTGCAGTTCCTTATAAAGAAGCCATAAAAATAAAAGGTTTCCCCAGAGTTTGGATGATGTAGTATTCTGCAACAAAAAATATCAAACTAATACACACTACTGAAGTATGGGGCAAACTCTAAACTTCCAAAGAAACTAAAAAATTATGTTAAAAAACCTTATTTCCTTGCTTTTGATAGTATTTTCGTGTGGTTGTTCCACCAAAATCTATCAAAATACAACGGCACAATATAATGGCTATTTCTTAGCAAAAGAAAAAATGAAAGAAGCTGAAAAAAAGCTCTTTGATGCCCGTAAAGATGATTTTAATAAGCCTTTGCACGTTTTTATTCCTACTGACACCAACCAGCAGAAAGGAATGAGCAAAGATTTTGATTTAGCCATCAAACACGCCGCTTTTGCCATAGAACGCCACCCAAAAAGCAAATGGATAGATGATGCTTATTTGATTGTAGGCAAATCTAGGCTTTATCAGCGTGACTTTGCCAATGCCACAAGTACGCTCAAATACCTCAATATCAAGTTTACGGAGCAAGCAACTCGTCAGCAAGCCTTGATGACGTTGATGTTTTTGTATGCAGAACGCAATGAATTTGCACAAGCGGAAGAAGTCAAGAGTTTACTCAAAAAGAAGAAAATTGAGAAAGAAAATTATGATGATTTTTACCTTATTCAGGCGCATTTGTACCGTGAAAAAAAGGATTTGGAGCGCACTCGCAAAAGCCTAGAACTTGCTGTCCCTCGTATGAAGCGTAGTGAACAAAAAGGACGAATTTATTTTCTTTTAGGGCAAATTTATCAACAACAAGAAAAGCCTGCTGATGCGTACAAAAACTTTAAAAAAGTGCTTAAATATAACCCAAACTATGAATTACGTATGCAGGCAACACTTGGCATACTGCAAAATAGCCCAGAAAACAGTTCTGAAAAAAGCATTGAAAGGAAACTAAAAAGAACACTTAATGACGAGAAAAACATTGAATTTCAAGATGTTATCTATAATAAATTAGCGGACTTTGAATTAAAAAGGAAAAAGACAAATGATGCCGTAGAATACTTGCTTTTGGGCGCAGAAGTAAGCAAAGATGCTAATAGAAAATCTTATCTTTTTTTGCGTATTGCGGAGCTAAATTATGAGAAATTGCGCAAATACGCCATTGCAAAATCTTATTATGATTCTACAATGATTGCTTTGCCAAAATCAGAAGAACGCTACGAGAAAATAGCCAAGAGAACTCAAAATCTCAAAGAATTTGTAACGCATATCACTGTTTTTGAAAGTGAAGATAGTTTGCAACGTCTTGCACAAATGCCTGAAAATAATAGAGATAAGTATTTGACAGATGCTATAACCAAAGAAGTCAAAATTACTTTTGCAAAAGAAAAAAAGCGCAAAGAACGCATCAAAAAGCGTGAAAACGCTATTCCTGCTGACGGTGGCACACTTGCAAGTGCTACGCAAAGTTTAGCGGCTTTTTATTTTGATAATATTCAAACGGTGAACAAAGGAAAGTCTGATTTTATCAAAAAATGGGGAAACAGACCACTTGTAGATGGTTGGCGTTTGCAATCTCGTGTATCTCTCGTAAACCCTGCAGAATATGCACAGCAAACACCACTCAGAAATATTCAGCCAAAAGAAATATCAGAAAATGACCTTATCAACGAAAAAGTAGAGAAAATAAAGAAAGATTTGATAAGTAAATTACCCAAAACACCAGAGGAGAAAACCGCCTCTTTGGGACGTTTGGAGGTGGCTATGTATGCGCTAGGCAAGATTTATAATTTTCAGTTAGATGAATACAAAGAAGCTGAAATAATGTATCAGAAGTATTTGCAGAGGTTTTATACAGCAAGAAATGCACCAGAAGTGCTTTATCTGCTTGCTATGCTCTACAAAAATCAAAAGAATGAAACCGCTATGAATGAGCAAGTTATGAAACTTAATAGAGATTTTCCTAATTCCAATTTTACTAAGATTTGGGGCAATCCTAATTATATGAGTGAGCAAGAAACACGCAATAAGACCATTCACGCCGTATATGAGCAAGCACATACGCATTACCGTTTCAAGGAATATCCACAAGCACAAGCTAAAATTTGTGAATTATTAGAAAAATACCAAAATAATGATATTTCTGATAAAATTATGTTTATGG
>JAYVGJ010000093.1:0-10286 GCA_043772375.1 Raineyaceae bacterium
CAAACTAAAACAGAAACTGAAAAACTGCTAAAACAGTCTATATGCGGTGAAATGACGGTTTAGTGAAATTTATTTTACATTTTTTTGATAAAACTTTGAGATAAATTTGCAAAAACATTTTTTTATTGATTTATTTGCAGATATTATCAGTTTTGAATGGCGTTTTATATCACTCAAAACAAAAAATATAAAGACTAAAGTCAAAGAGAAGTGTCCGAGTGGTTGAAGGAGCACGCCTGGAAAGTGTGTATGTGGGTAACTGCATCGGGGGTTCGAATCCCTTCTTCTCTGCCAAAATAATTTTATCATTCCATTTTGTCTGAATGAAATGAGTACAGTCTTAGTTTTCAATATTTGAAATGAGGTAGGGTGCAACTCGTTGTGGTAGCCCAAACACTAGCAACTGCATAATAGCAACTGTTAGTAGCAATTGTTAGGCGGAAGCAACAAGACAAATAAGCCAACAGGTCATAAAAAAATACATCTGACGACAGGGCGACCACAAGGGGCGCACCCTACAAAACATTAAAATCAACATTAAAAATCAGTTTCTTTAAATTTAAAATTAAACCGCATACCCAATTGTTTATGAAAAAAGTATATGCTTTTTTAGCTACTTCAAGCCTAATGGCTTTTGGTCTTATTACAGATGTAATGGCGCAAGCTAAACCTCCTGTTGCTACTGCTCCTGTAGAACAATCTTATCACCAATTGATTAAAGAAACCTTTATTGCAGGTGGTATAGAGTTTATGATTCCTATTCTTTTGTGTCTAATTATTGGACTAGCACTAGCTATTGAGCGTATTATTACGCTAAATTTGGAAACAACGAATACAAAAAAATTCCTTCCTGCCATTGAAGATGCACTAAAATCTGGTGGCGCAGTTGCTGCAAAAGATGTAGCCGTAAATACTCGTGGAGCAGTTGCTTCTATTTTTACACAAGGGCTTATGCGCTCTGACGAAGGTTTAGATGCTATTGAAAAAGCTGTGGTTTCTTATGGTTCTGTGATGATGGGTCGTTTGGAGAAAGGACTTACTTGGATTTCTCTTTTTATTGGTCTTGCGCCAATGCTTGGGTTTATGGGTACGGTTTACGGTATGATTTTGGCATTTAAGAAAATCCAGTCTGCGGGTACAATGGATGCGTCTTTAATGGCTGGTGAGATTCAGGTAGCCTTGATTACAACTATTGGTGGACTGATTGTGGCTATTATTTTGCAAATATTCTACAATTACCTTACTGCAAAAATAGATAGTATCACCAATCAAATGGAAGATAGCTCTATTACGCTAATGGATATGCTTGTGAAAAAACAAGCTGGAAACTTAAAATAATTTTTCATTCTTAAAATCAACATAAAAATCAATGAAAAATAATCTGAAAGATAGGCTAAAAAATAGATTTTTAAAGCCATTTGGGGCAACTGCAATAGCTTTTTTGCTTTGCAATACTGCTTTTGCACAAACTCCTACTGCAGGAAGTGAGGGACCAATGGTTGATATTTTGCTCTACATCTCTTATGCTGCCACAGTATTTGCGGCACTTGCAGCCATCATATTGCCGTTTTTCAAAACGACAGGTGACACAAAAGGACTTATGCAAACAGGTATCATTACAGCAGTTTTATTAGTGATTTTTGCTATTAGTTATGCTGTTTCTGGTGATGAAGTGAACAAAATTCACCAAACTTTTAGTATTAGTGCTGGTGGCTCTAAACTTATTGGTGGCGTACTGATTATGACCTACATAATGACGTTTGGAACGGTTGGACTTGCGCTTGCTGCGTGGGTAAGAGGACTTGTAAGTTAATTATGAATTTTTAATTGTGAATTGTGAATGAATACAAGCTATCTTGTATCAAAACATAAATCAATTACATTACTTGTTGTTGTTTGTAAATAAACAAGCAACGGCAAGTTTTAACATATAAATAAAATAAAATTATGCCAAAAAAGAAAGATAGAGGTACACCAGAAATCAATGCGTCTTCAATGGCTGATATTGCATTTTTGTTGTTGGTATTCTTCCTCGTAGCGACAAACTTCCCCTCTGAAAAAGGTATTCCTTCTACACTTCCACGTTTAGGAGGCAAAGACCCAAAGCCAGTAGATAAAGCTCCTCAAAATATATTCCGTATTTTGGTAAATTCTCAGAATAAACTCCTTGTAAATGATGAAGAATTAGATATTACAAAGCTCAAAGAGAGAACTGTAAGATTTATAGATGGTGCAGATAAAAACCCTGCTAACAAACAATGCAAAGGTGTTGTTTCTTTGAAAGGTGATAGAGGAACGAAATATGAAAGTTATATACACGTACTTGACCAAGTAAAAGCAGGCTATTGTGCGGTGCGTGCAAGAGAACTTAAATGGACAGAAGAACAAGTATTAAACTTTAAAGATGCTGATGTTTCTGAAAATACAAAGAAACTTTATAACAATATTGTATTTTTGTATCCTGTGGTTATCTCTGAAGCAGACCCAACGGAAGCAGAAAAAAAGTAAGTAGCCCCTAAATCCCCAAAGGGGACTTTAATACAGTTTTACCAATTTATTAAAGTAAATAGTGCATTGCTCCTTTGGGCTGGGGCTTATCAACATTTAAAAAACGACCTTTATTATGGCAGTATTTAAGAAAAAACCTAAGAAAAACCCTGAAATTTCTACGTCAGCGTTGCCAGATATTATCTTTATGCTTTTGTTTTTCTTTATGGTTTCTACAAAACTAAAAGAAGAAGATGTAAAAGTGGATAATGATTTGCCAAAAGCAACTCAATTACAAGATTTGGACGTGAAAACCCAAACAATGACTATGTACATTGGCAAGCCTGCACGTGTGCAAGATGGCTCTGATTCTCGTATTCAGGTAAATGATGCGTTTGTGCCTATCAAAAACATTATACAAACCGTTGAAACTAAACGCTCTGAAGCAAAAACATCAGATATCACAGTTACACTCAAAATAGATGACGAAGTGAAACTTGGTATCGTTACAGACGTGAAAATGCAACTGCGTGAGGCGCAAGCACTTAAAGTTTTCTACTCTGGAAATAAAGTTGAAAAACTAAAATAAAAGCCCCCAGCCCCAAAGGGAGTGATACAAAAGCTATTCTACGCTAGTATTTAGGGCAAATTAAATAAGTCCGTTTATCAAATCTTGATAAACGGACTTATTTGATTTAATGAAATGTTTTTTTGTATTTTTTGGTTACTTTTTTTATTTGAGCCGTATTCAAATGAAAATAGTCCAAGTTTTACCTGCCTTTCCCTAATGCAGCTACTTATGTTTGTCTTCTAATAGATATTTTCCTTCCTTTTTTGCTTAGAATATTGATATTCAATGTTCTAAAGAATTTCCATATCATTTTTTACCACATAGGCACATAGAAAACATAGAAATACAATTATTTCTATGCTACAACGCTTGTGCAGTTTTAATTCAAAATCTCAATGATAACTATAAAAAAATACCCTCGTACACGCCATATTGAGGGTTCTAAATTGCAATACGGCGACCACGACCTCAAAAATGTCCCTTTTGAAGACATCAAGGGCAAATTTTTGGTTGTGGAAGAGAAAATGGACGGTGCAAACGCAGGCATCAGCTTTGATGACAATGGAAAACTGCTTTTGCAGAGTCGTGGGCATTATTTGGAGGGAGGTTTTCGTGAAAAACACTTTGATTTGTTCAAAACTTGGGCAAATACTTTCGCTCCACAAATGTATGAGGTCATCACAAACAAATACATTATTTACGGTGAGTGGATGTTTGCCAAACATACCGTTTATTACACGCATTTGGAGCATTATTTCCTAGAATTTGACATCTACGACAAAGAAAATGACGTATTTTTAAGCACAGAGAAACGCAAAGAATTGCTATTTTTTATGCCATTTATAAAGTCTGTCAAAGTGCTTTTTGAGGGAGTTTTGCAGAAGAAAGAACAGTTGTATGCCTACATTACACAGTCTTTTTTTATCAATAATCAGCATCAAAAGTGCCTAGAAGAGGATTGTAACAAACTAAAACTCAACTATGAAATTGTCAGAAAAGAAACCAACGCAAGTAATTTGATGGAAGGTTTGTATATTAAACAAGAAAATACGGAAATTGTGGAAGATAGGTTTAAGTTTGTGCGAGCTGACTTTTTGAGTAGCATAATGGATTCTGAAACGCATTGGCTAGACCGCCCAATAATCCCCAACAGGCTTGCGGAAGGCGTGAATTTGTTTAGCTCCTAAATCCCAAAGGGGGCTTTAATACAAAATTTAAAATCTAAAAAAAATGGAAAAAACACATAAAAAACTAACTGATTTTGATATTGTCAAACAGTACAAAGAGCGTTTTGAACGTATGGCGCAAACTATGCAAGATTGCGTCCATCACCAAGAAGGTGATGTTTATACGCATACAGAAATGGTGCTGAATGAATTGCAAAATTTGCCAGAATACTTGCTCTTGAGTGAGTATGAGCAGAAAATCCTGACTTATACGGCTATTTTTCACGACATTTGTAAGCCAGAAACAACAGAATATCTAGACGACACAAAGCTACGTATCTCGCACCCACGCCACGCAAGGAAAGGTGCAAACCTTGTTCGTCAGATTTTGGATAAAGAAAATTATGCTTTTGACTTCATTGAAAAAGTGTATTGTATGGTGTTTTTTCACGGTTTTCCGTTTCATATTTTTGATAGAGAAAACCCACTTAAAGAAGTAATTAAGATGAGTTTGTTGTCTAATAACAAATGGTTGTATATTTTTGCAAAGGCTGATTTGTTGGGGCGCACCTGTGATGACCACGAAGAAATGCTTTATCAATTAGAATCCTACAAAGAATTTTGCATAGAAAACAAGGTTTTTGGAGAAAAAAAGGCGTTTGCATCTGATTATGATAGGTTTTATTATTTTAATCAAGATGACAGTTATCCTGATACTAATTTGTATGAGGCTTATAATTTGGACATTTATATGTTGTGTGGTTTGCCTGCATCTGGCAAAGATTCTTATCTGAAAACTGCGCCAAAACATCTGAAAGATTTGCCTAGTGTGCATTTGGACGCTTTGAGAGAAGAATTTAAAATCTCTCCTACGGATAATCAAGGTAAAATAATTCAGATAAGTAGGGAAAGAAGTAAGGAATTTTGTCGCAAAAAACAATCTTTTATTTGGAATGCTACAAGCCTTACAGTCCAAATTAGGGCTACTTTGGTGGGCATTTGGTTGCCATATAAGCCCAAAATTCATATTATTTATTTGCATAAAAACATCAATAAAATTCTTACAGACAACTATCAACGAAAAGAAACCGCACAAGTTCCGACTGGTAAAATACTTAATATGTTTGAGCGTTTGGAGTTTCCAAACCTCACGGAAGCACACGAAATTAGCATAATTGGTGTGTAAGGTGATGTTTTCCTACCACATAGACACACAGAAAACATAGAAATACAAAAAAGTAGCTACGCAAATAATTTGCGTAGCTACTTTTTTATGCTAAATTTGTATTTACTTCATATTTCACACCTCACACTTCAAAAAATGTCTTTTAACAAACTTGCCCTTATTCGCTACAAAACTATTGATGAATGTCTGCAAAATAGACAAAAAAAGTGGACTTTGGATAGTTTAATAGAAAAAGTAAATACCGCCGTTTATGAATTTGAGGGAATAGAAAACGTCAGCAAGCGCACCATACAAGCAGATTTGCAACTGATGAGAAGCGACAAACTAGGCTATAATGCGCCTATTATCGTAACTGGGCGCAAGTATTACACGTATGAAGATGCCAAATTTAGTATCAATAATGCGCCTATCAATCCTAATGATGTAGAAAAACTGAAAGAGGCGGTCAGTATTCTAAAGCAATTTGGTAGTTTTAGTTATTTTGAGGAGATGAGTGAAGTGGTTGTAAAATTGGAAAATAGCATTAAAAAATCTTCAAAACAAAGCAAAAATTACATTCAGTTTGAAGGAAACAAACAATTACGAGGAATTGAAATGATAAATCCTTTGTATCAGGCTATTTTACATCAAAAACCGTTAGTTATTGAATATCAGTCTTTTACGGCAAAAAATGCGCAAACAGGTATTTACTTTCTGTATCTTCTCAAAGAATACCGCAACCGTTGGTTTATTATTGTCAAACGCAAAGGACAAAAAAGCATTATGACGTTTGCGTTAGACCGTATTTTAAGGTTTGAAGAAGCTGAAAATCAGCTATTTGAGGCGCACCCAAGCATCAATTTTGATACGTATTATGATGACACAATAGGCGTAAGTAAGACAGAAAATGAAAAACCGCATACTGTTATCCTGCAAATTAACAACGAAAATGCGCCTTATGTCCTCACAAAGCCTTTGCATCATTCGCAGGAGATTTTGAAACAAGATGAAAAATGCACAATTATTGGTATAAAAGTAATCCTAAATTTTGAATTAGAAAGAGAAATACTTGGTTTTGGTGAAATAATGAAGGTTTTAGCTCCAAAACTTTTAGCAAAAAAAATCAAAAGAAGAATAGCTTTGATGTATGAGGTATGAAGTATGAGGTATTTATCTCGTACCTCGTACTTCATACCTTGCGCCTAATAAGTTGGCGCACATTCCCACAAGATTTTGCCTGTTTGTATATCAATTTGGCAAGAAACTGGATAAAAACGCCATCCTTTTTCTTTAATTTTACAAGTTTGGCTACTAATATTAAGCAAATTATTGTAACGAGTACACAATAGCGAACTAATGTAGGTTTTATCCAAATACGCTAATAAAGCGGACTGTTTTGGGTCAATATCTTGTATTTCCCATAAAATTTTCTTTTCTTTTGCACCAATACAACTAAAAATGGGCTTTGCATTGTCGCCTATTTCAGTTTGATGCCTCACGACACAATACAGAGAATCTCCGTAAATGATTTGTGCACCCAAAAACTTCTTTTCTGGGCTAAAAATGAGCTTTTCATTGTTATAGGTTCTTTCGTTTCTTTTTATTTTTTCCCAATCTGGTGAGTTTATTATATATGAATTTTTTTGCGTATATTTGTTTTCTGTGTAAATATTAGCATCTTTTGAGGTTAGCATCAGAGTTTTTATTTCTGTAGAATTTTGACTAGTTCCCCAACTAAATTTAGTAAATGCTTGTTTTTGATATTTTTCTATGAGATTTTTCTTCTCTGTTTCGTTGCACAACTTGCTGGTTTTGAGATAATAATAAAATAATTCTCCTTGTTTTGTAACAATATCCAGCCAGCCAGCATTATATTTTGCCGTACCAATGCCACTTTGGAGTTGTGGAAATTGCTTTGAGAGTAATTCATTATTCAAAATAATTTCTCCTGTATAGCTATCTCGTACTTCAAAACGACTTTTATCATCAAAAAGATAAATTTTATTATCAATTACTTCTGTTTTAGGTCTGCTGATATTGGCGGTTATTTCTTTAAGAAGTTTTTTATTTTGTCCATCAACAAGGTTAATAACAGTATTTTCACTATAATCAGCATAAATAAGCCATATTTTTGTGCCTTGCGTGCTCGTAAAAGCATCATAAAAAACAATACTATTTCTTTTTGGAACACTCACTATTGCGCTAAAATACCAAACACAAGCAAAGATAACTGCCACAAGTGCGCCAACGCCAACAAAAATCTTGGTGATGATGCCAGTAGCACTTGGTAAAGCCATTTTTTCAGTTTTTTGTTTTTTCTGTAAAAAAGCACTTTTATATTCATTTTTAGTTTCTTTTGTTTCTACTTTCACACGCAGTTGCTCTTCAATTTCTCTCAAAATACTTTCTTTTCCTGTTTCTTTGGCTACTTTTCTTAGATTTTCTTCATTGATGGCATAGCCTTTTGATTGCGCTGCTAATATAATTTCTGCGTATTTTTGTAATAATTCTGGGGATAGGTTTTTCATAACAATAATGTTGAAAATAAGGTTAGAAATAAGATTTTTGGTGAGATGACCAATAATAACGAAAGATAAGATTTTTTATTTTAGATTAAAATAAAAAGTCATTGAAAAATCCTTAATTCGTAATTGATAATTCGTAATTGCACTTATTCAGCGAGTTTTCGCCTTCATTCACCTAAAAAAAGAGTCATAATTTTGTATGCTTTTGGTTTATTTAAAATAAATAAGTAAGTTTGCACCCCTACATTTCCCTTATGAAATTATTATTTTTATTATTGTTTTTTATCAACTCTTCTGTACTTTTTGCGCAACAAAAAGAACGAGATAGTTTGTTTTCTGTTCTTAGAGATAAAGATGTTTCTGAGAGTGAGAGAGCGGCTATTTATGCTCAAATGAGTTTTGAGTTTAGAGATACAGAACCCATAAAAGGCATTGAATATGGCGAGAGAGCCATAGAAATTGGGCAAAGGGTAAACAACGAATATGCCATAAACAAGGGACTTAGTCATACGGGCATCAATTATAAGAATATTGGCAATTATCCAAAAGCAATGCAGTATTTTTTGCAGTCGGCTGATATGGCAAAACGCAGAAAAGATGCTGAAACAGAAGCATACGCCTATATTGATATGGGAAGAATTTATCAGGCGCAAAAAAACTATATCAAAACTGAACAGAATTTTAAGGAAGCTAAAATAATAGCAGAAACCAAAAATGATAAAAAGATATTAGCTTATGTTTTTATCAATTTGGCGAGATTTTATAAAGAAACCAATAGGTATGATTTGGCGTTGCAAGAATGTTATAAAAGCCTTAAATTAAGGCAAACGCTCAAAGATAATAGAGGTATTGCCACTTCATATCAAGTAATTGCAGACATTTATAACTTACAAGAAAACTACTCTAAAGCATTAGAAAACTACGAGCAAAGTGATAAATTTTTGAATGTAGCTAAGTCAAAACGTGGCTTAATTGGTAATACTATTGGCAAAGCACAAGTTTTGCAAAAGCAAAATAATAATGAATTTGCACTAGAAAAAGCTAATGAAGGGCTTTTGATGGCGCAAGGGCTTGGCGACCTTATTTATGTGCGTGATGCCTGCCAGATACTTACACAAATTTATTTAGAAGAAAAAGATTACAAAAATGCCCATAAATACCAGTCTATTTTTATTGCTGCAAAAGATTCTTTGATGAATGAAGACGACACACGAAAAGTCAGTAATTTGGAAAATATGCGGGAGAAAGAGTTGGAGAGAATAGCACAAAAAGCCAAGCAAGAAAATGAGGATTTTGTTAGAATGGTCGTGGGGCTTATTGTGATTATTGTATTGATAAGTGCGGGTACAATCACTTTTATTTCATATAAAAACAATGAAAAAACACAAGCAAGCAACAAGCAACTCCAAAATCAGAAAGAAGAAATTGAAACAATCAATAATGAATTAGGCTATAAAAACATTGAAATAGAACGAAAAAACAGAGAAAATTTGGACAGCCTTACGTATGCGCAACGCATACAAAACTCTATTTTGCCTACAAATACTGATTTTTTTAAGAGATTTCCTAATTGTTTTGTGTTTTATCAGCCAAGAGAACTCTTGGGAGGTGATTTTTATTGGAAATACTACAACAATAATGAGGATATCATCTATCTTGCCGTTGCTGATTGTACAGGACACGGTGCGCCTGGTGCGCTTCTTACAATGGTTTGCAAGGCTGCACTTAGCAAAATAGTGGTGGAAAATGGTATCAAAGAAGTAAACCAAATCCTTTCACATACGCATAAGGAAATTGTGCAGGCACTTAGCCAAGCAACAAATCATAACGGAGACGGAATGGACATTGTACTTTGCAAAATTGATAATAACAAAAAAACAGTAGATTTTGCCAGTGCAAGAACTGCATTTTACGTGGTGCAAGGCAATATTTTACAGACTTTTGGCGGAGATTTGTATCCTGTGGGTGGCGTGGCTACGGTTTTCCCTGAAGAAAGAGAATATAAAATCCAAACTATCAGTATAGATGTACCAACAGTGCTTTATCTTGCTTCAGATGGCTATCAAGACCAATTCGGAGGAGCAAAAAACAAAAAATTTATGAAAAAGCAATTTCAAGAATTGCTCATTTCACTACAAGAAACACCTATCAAAAAACAAGAAAAAATTATTAAGCAAGTAATGGATAATTGGATGAAACAAATAGACCAACCCACACTAGAACAAACTGATGATATGGTCGTCATTGGCATACAATTAGCTTGATAAGTTGTGAGTTAGATAACGACATTGATAAATTGTATGCATCAACTTTGGTATTTGTATTAAAACCCTGAAAGGGTTTAATATTCATAGCCGTGACTAGCACTTGCT
>JAYVGJ010000094.1:0-6221 GCA_043772375.1 Raineyaceae bacterium
TAGAGTTTATGAATAATTCCATTTTTAACCACCCCTAACCCCTCCTTAGGAAGTAGGGGGACTTTTCAAAGACATTTTTGAGTTATTCATAAACTCTATTTTTGATAATCAAGCAATAAAAAACCGCTAACTGATGTTACGCAAGACATGAAAATAATTCAAAAAACTCATTCAACCACCCCCAGCCCCTCCTTAGGAAGGAGAGGAGTTTTGTCCCCCTCCTTGCAAGGAGGGGTTAGGGGTGGTTTTTATCACAAAATAATATGAAATTGAATACACAAGAGCTAAAAAATTTTGAGTTTGGCAATGCTACAGACGTGGGTTGCGTGAGAGATGTAAACGAAGATTATTTGGGGTATTTTCAAGTGCCTAATGGGCACCTTTTTATTGTTTGTGATGGAATGGGCGGGCATTTGGCAGGTGAAACTGCGTCACAATTAGCAGTAGAAACTTTTAAAGATTATTTTTTCAAAAAACATTACGACAATCCTCAAAAAGCACTTTTTGATGCTACTATTGAGGCAAACCGTATTATTTTTGACACCTCTCAAAAAATGTCCCAATATGCGGGAATGGGAACAACGCTTGTAGCCACGCTCATAGAAAATAACGAGGTTTTTTATGTTCACGTTGGAGATAGTCGTTTATATTACTTTGAAAATCAGACAAATACGTTACATAGAATTACGAAAGACCATTCTTTTGTGCAGCAATTAGTGGATAATAATGTCATCAAAGACCACGAAATGGAGTTTCACCCACGCAAAAATGAGATTTTGCAGGCGTTGGGCGTGAAATCCGTTGTTGAGCCTGAGGTGTGCCAACTGCCTATTTTGCCTGCAAATGATGATATAATGCTTTTATGTTCTGACGGACTGAATGGTCTGATAAATGATGAAACTATCAAAAACATCATTATTCAAAATGAAATTCATTTGATAGAACGCACCCAAAAACTCATAGAAAGTGCTAAAAAAGCAGGAGGAACAGATAATATCACCGCCCAACTCATCAAGTTTTATGCACAAAATAGAGAAAAAACTGTTATTCCAAATATTTCTACACACACGCTTGCACCTACAATAGCAAGTATTTCAGTAGAAAAACCTGTAAAAGCAAATCCACCAAAAGAAAACCAAGAATTTCAGCAAAAAAAGGCGTTCAATGCTAAAAAAATAATCATTCCTGCGGTTATTTTAGTTATTTTTTTAGGATTTTTTGTACTAAATTTCTTTCAAAATAAGGCAGAAACAGAGAAAAAACAAAGAGAAAAGATAGCCAAATTTACGGCTGATAGTCTTCAACATAAAAATGATTCTTTGGTAAGAATTGTAAAAGAAAATTTAGAAAAAGATGCCAAAGATAGCCTTGCTAAAATGGAAAAAACAAAACAAGATAAAAAAGACAGTCTAAAAGACGCTAAAAAAGATAAAATAGACAATAAAAAGCCTGTTAAAGCTAAAAAGTAGGCTTAAACACAGCCTACCCACAACGTATTATTACGAATTCACGTTTCCTTCATAAAATGCAGAAAATCATCTAGTTTGTAGGTATCTTCTACCTCTAGTTTCTCATAAACCATATAATAGCGGTGGTTATTGCCTGCTTTTTCTGTCCACAGTTTGCCGAAATTTATCTTAATTTCTGCATCTAAATGGTAACCTTTGGCTTCTAAAATAATAGTTTTACTGCTGGTTATTTGAATGATAAAATCAGGATAATTATTGATAAAACCATTGATTTTAAAGCTTTTACGTTCTATATTTCTTGTCCAAAATTCAATATTTGACATATTGGTTATTTGGTTAATTACCTGCAACTCGTAGCCATTGATGTCGCCTTCTTTGCCATAAAGTGATTTTGTGATTTCCTCACAAGTTTTTGTGGGTGAGAGAACGAACTTAAAGGCGTTCCTATGCTTATAAAAGATATTATTTCGTTTACTTTCTCATAAATAATGTCAAAAATTACATTTGGTCTTGATAAAAATTTCAAAAAAGAAAATTTGAGTGTTTTATGTTAGTTTTTTGGAGAGAAATAGAATAAGAAAATGTACTTAATTTTTATCAATCAAAAAATAAATGTACTTTTGCATCAAATTCAACTGAAAAAATTAACCTAAATCCTTATAAATAATGACAACAGTAACACTTATTCCTGGTGATGGCATTGGCGTAGAAATTGTAGAAGCAGTAAAACAAATTTTCACTGCCACACAAGCACCCATTGTTTGGGAAGTAGAAATTGCAGGAAAATCTGCCTTAGAAAGTAAAGGAGAGCTTATTCCTGCATCTTTGGTAGCATCTATCAAACGCAATAAAATTGCTCTTAAAGGTCCTGTGGAAACGCCCGTTGGTGGTGGTTTCAAAAGTATCAATGTAACATTACGTCAGATGTTTGATTTGTACCAAAATGTACGCCCCTGTATCACTACGGCAGGTGTTCCTACACGTTTTACGGGTGTTGATTTGGTACTTTTCAGAGAAAATACAGAGGGAATGTACTCTGGACTTAGTTATTATGATGAACGTCTTAAAATAGTAGATTCTATTAGCCGTATTTCAGAGCAGGGTTGCCACCGCATTGTACTTGCTGCATTTGAGTATGCACACAAACACGGCAGAAAAAATGTTACAGTTGTGCATAAAGCTAATATTTTGAAGCGTTCTGGTGCTATGATGCTAGATGCGGCAAAAGAAATTTCAAAAGATTTTCCTGAAATTACTTGGAACGACAAAATCATTGACAATATGTGTATGCAACTTGTGGTGCGCCCAGAGCAGTTTGATGTGATTGTAACTTCCAATCTTTTTGGTGATATTTTGTCAGATTTGTGTGCCGGGCTTGTAGGTGGTTTGGGTGTAGTTTCTGGTGCAAATATTGGTGATGGTGTGGCTATTTTTGAGGCAGTTCACGGTACTGCGCCTGATATAGCAGGCAGAGGAATTGCTAATCCAACCGCTATTTTGCGTAGTGCTATTTTGATGCTAGAATATATGGGAGAAAAAGAACTTGCAAAGAAAATCTATCAAGCCGTTGATAATACGCTAGATACGAAAGAAGAACGTACAGGAGATTTGGGTGGAACAGCTAATACAGCAACTTTTACACAAAACGTAATTAAGAATTTTAATAGTTTGTAGATTGTACCTTAGGGTGGAAAAGAAAAGACAAAATTCTATGAAGTTTTTGACAAAAAAATGCGGTAAATGCCGTATTTTTTTGTTTTATGCTTTTTATTTCAAGACTATGGATAGTTTTATAATAGAACATTGATACAAGAGAAAAATCCTCTTAAAACTTAATTTAAGAGGTTATCTATTGAACTCAAAGAGAAGAAGGCTTATTTTAAAGCGTCTTTCACTTGGTCTAAAAGTATCATCTCTTCTTTGAAGACGTAAGCACCAGTTTTGTCAGATTTTACTGCTCTGATGATTTTAGCATAACTTTTAGCGTTATCTTCTTTGTTTTTCAGGGTTGCAACAACTTTCTTTGCCATTTTCTTTTTTAATTATTAAGAATGTGAAACGTACATAAACGTCTATAATTTCAGTATTAAATAATACTATTTAATTTCTTTGTGAACTGTGTATTTTCTCAAAATAGGGTTAAATTTCTTCAACTCAATACGAGCAGTCGTATTTTTTCTATTTTTGGTAGTGATATAACGAGATGTACCCGCTTTGCCTGATAATTTGTGTTCGGTACATTCCAAAATCACTTGGATACGGTTACCTTTTGCTTTCTTAGCCATTTTAGTATGCTATTTTTGATGACGAATTTTTTTGATTGAATTACAAGTATCTGTAACTTTTCAATCATTATGACACATCATTCTGATACTATCACTTTGATACCGTTACAAATAGGATTGCAAAAGTAGTATTTTCTTTCTGATTTACCAAAAAATATTTCAAATATTTTCTACCTTTTTTATTTTAGTTATCAAAGTATGCAGAAATATACTATTTTTGCATACTTTCGTATTTGTAAGAAAATCTAGCTTGATTTTTGCTGCAAAATTATTATCAACTACATAAAATCATCTCTATATCAATGATTAAAAATAAAGATAAAAATCAAAATTTCTCTGTCAAATTTTTCCTAAATCTTACATTTGTTTTTTTATTAAGCATCTTTGCCCTTAGCTCCTGTCAAGTGGGCGAAAGTAGTGCGCTTGTACCTAGCGCAGGGCGTGTAGGGGAGGTAATGGTAGTAATGGATTCTACCAAATGGAATTCTGAAATTGCCATTACACTCAAAAAAATCTTAGCCTCACCCACAGACGGAATGCTCAAAGATGAGCCAAGTTTTAAACTCAAATTCGTGCAACCAAAAGACTTTACAGGATTTTTCAAAAAACATAGAAACATACTTTTTGTAGCCACGACAGACAGCAAAACGGTTTCTGGTACTCCAATGCAAAATATTTTTGGTGCAGAAGTTTTTAGAAAAGTGACCGCTGGTGAAGATGTTTTTATGTATATCAAAAAAAATACATTTGCTAAAAATCAAGAACTTATCTATGTTATTGCTGATTCTGACAAGAAATTAGTGGATAATTTGATAAAATCAAAAGATAGAATAAAAAATTATTTTGAGCAAGAAGAATTTAGACGTATTACTGAAAGCCTTTCTACTAGCAAATTAAGTGCAGATATTGCTACCAAAATCAACAAAAAATTTGGTTTAAGTGCTATTATTCCTGCAGGAATGGAAATTGTGAAAGAAGATTCTGCACAAAATATGCCTTTTATTTGGTTTGGTGACATCAAAAATAATGCTTACCAAAATATCTATATTTCTGCAAAACCTTACATCAATAAAGAAGATTTATCAGAGAAAAATCTTGTAGTATGGCACAACGAATTAGGCAAAAAATATATTAATATGACTAATTCTTATTTTACAATAGAAACAGAAGTACAACCTTATTTTAAGACACAAACCCTCAATAACACATTTGTAGCGGATTTGCGTGGAGCGTGGACACTTGAAAACCACACACGAGGTGGCACTTTTGTAAGTCTTACACGCCTCAGCCCAGACAAAAAACGTATGATTTCTATTACTGCTTATGTTTATGCACCAAGTGAAGACAAAATAGAGCTAATGAGGCGTTTGGAAGCCGTTTTGAGAACAATGATTTAAGGAATTATGAGTTATGAGTTATGAATACAACGTTATTAAAGATAGAGATAACATATGGAATATACTGCAAATGGGGAGAATTTCGGAAAATAAATTTTATATTAGTTCCAGCGGAACAGCATCGTTATAAATATGCCATTCCGCTGGACTTAAATACATTTTCCGAAATCCTTACCATTTGCAGTATAGCTACATTTTGCTACCGTACACTATTTAAAATCTCCTTGGTTTGTGTTCTCACAAACCAAAATAAGATAGTAAAATAGCCTTTTTTATTATGGATAAAAATACATTGTTTGCCGTAATTATTGGTTTGTGGGGACACAAACCAAGGAGATTTGACCAAATAATAAATTGTGTATGGTAGCAAATAGCTACATTTATAAATTCGGTTATTTGTATTAAAATCCTGAAAGGATTTAACATTAATAGCCGTAAGTCGTACTTACGGAACGAGGTAACAATGTATTAAAAAACAATCAACAATGTCCATAGCGAATGTTATATGTTACTTATTCCAGCGTGCTTTTGTGCCTCTCACATCAAAATGTACCATTTTACGAGAAAAGAAGCCTTCTGTCAAATATGTACCCAAACCACCTACAAGCGCAGGGTTTTCTCGTTCAATTTCCTCCAAACAGCTAATTATGAGTTGTATATCTTGTGCATTTCTATTGCCATCTTTGTTTACATCACCTACGAAAATATCAATGGCTTGCCCAAAAATATGGGTGCTATTTTTGGCAGAAAGTGGCAAAATATCGTTTATCCATTCGCTACGTTTACCTGAAATACGTATGTAATTAGCATCAAATCCTTTTTTTAGAAGTTTTACTTTCAAAAGAGAATCTTTTTTGATAACTTTTGGGTCAAGTTTTTGCCCAACTCCTGTGCCTACACAAACGCACACAATAATAAAAGCTAAAATTGAAAAGAAGATTATTTTTTTCATTAGTTCCGAGAGATAAGTTAGTTAGATAACGACATTGATAAATTGTATGCATCAACTTTGGTATTTGTATTAAAACCCTGAAAGGGTTTAATATTCATAGCCGTGACTAGCACTTGCT
>JAYVGJ010000095.1:0-27227 GCA_043772375.1 Raineyaceae bacterium
TATAAAATTTATTTTTTAATTTATATTATTGATAATCAAGTGATTATACTATCCAAAATAATTTCTATAAATCTGCAACGGAACTTTTACAGTAACAAATCTTACATCAAACATCACAAAACATCTTGGCATAAAGGCGGTGGAAGTTCTGGCATTCCTGACCCAGAATACCCTTTAAGTGCTGCTATTGAAAACACAACTTTACTTTTCAACACTTGCATTTTTGATGGAAATACTGCCTTAGGTTCATTGGGTGGTGCTTTATGGATTTCGGACTGTATTATTAACGAAATCCATAGTTGTACTTTCAAAAATAATACCGCAGATTTGGGCGGTGCAGTTGCTTTGCTTACCAATAGGGCTTTTACGTTGAGAAATTATACGTTTAATAACAATAGGGCAAACCAATCAGGAGGGATTTTTGCAGGAGGAATTACGGCAAAATTGACCCTTCAAAATTGTACTTTTGATGCCAATATAGCCAATCAATATGGTGGGGCAATTTCTGTTCCTCAAAATGCCACACCCGTAGATACTACTAACTGTACTTTTGCCAATAACCAAGCCAATAATTCTGGAAATGGGCAAAGTGGTGCTATACATTCTGGCACAAATACCCCTAAAAATCAAACAGTTACACTCAAAAATAGCGTTTTTCTTAATAATACAGTTACTAATACTTATGGTGCAGGAAGTACGCAATTATGGCGACACTGCAACTGCGAGCTAAATAATGGAGGCGGAAATATATTTTTCCCCGAAATAGTGTCAAATGGGAATAATTGTGTCAATAATCCAGTTATTGCTAATCCTTTGCTTGCCACGCTTGCAAATAATGGTGGTTTGACCCAAACAATGGCACTACAAACAGGAAGCCCAGCTATTGATATAGGAAGTGGTTGCCCTTCCTTAGACCAACGTGGGGGCGCAAGACAGTAATGTTAATTTCTGATTAATATTGTTCTCCAAGTGGAAATAATACATTGCTCTATGTTCCGTAGGTACGTCCTACGGCTATTAATATTAAACCCTTTCAGGGTTTTAATACAATAAATAAAATATTAATCATTTTTTAAAATCAGAAATTAACATTACTGTAAGGAGGGGTTAGGGTGGTTAAAAATAGAATTATTCATAAATTCTATTATACTTTTAATTTTTCTTAAAAATCTTTCTGTTTTCAATCATTTTGCCATTTTTATCAAAAATTTGTAGCATATAAATTCCTTCTGAAAGGGCTTTCATATCTATTTTAGAGATGTTTTGGTTAGTTTGCGGACTTGCTGGCAACAAAATTTCTTTTCCATAAACATCATACAAACGAATTTTATTTATATGTTGGTTTTCCTCTGCAATTTCAATAAAATCAGCCGTAGGGTTTGGATAAATATTGATATTTTTGTTAGAATTATTATTGATTTGATTGTCTAATGCCGTTGTTGGGTTGCAGGCAAGGTCATTTATTCTCAGCCACAAATCATTATCAAAGCTACTAATGGCATCAGCAGTCGCATTAGCAGCGTTTCCCATACGAACAACCACTAATTTTTGGCTTGGCACAACATAAATTTTTTGGTCATTTTTACCCAAAGCCGCCACCAAATCAGTAGGTGCAGCAGGAATAAGGTTTGTGTTAGTGGGGGTTTGAGAGTCTGGAGGCAAAAAAGAGCCTTTCCCGTTCAACCACCACAGATAACCATAAGACGGGTTGAGCGTTTGGGAGCTGTTTGTCATAGCATCATAATACATACCGTTCAAAATGTTTGTACCGTTCCAAGCTCCTCTATTCAGCATTAGTAGTCCAAAACGTGCCATATCACGTGTACGACTATAAAAAATCCCATCTAACCACGTGCCAGACGACATTCCTATTGGCGTTTTGATTTTTGTATTGGTATATTGCTGATAACTAATACCTGACGCACTCGCAACAGTTGCTTGAAGTCGTTTGTAGGCAGAAGTATGGTAAAACCAACGGTTTCCCGCAGGCGCAAGATAGGTAAAACAACTTGGCGTATAACAAGAATTACTACCACCAGCAGCAAGCGGATTCAGTCCACTTGTCATTGAAAGCAGGTTTTTGACTGTAATAGCGTTTTCTTGTGCGAGTGTGGTAGAAGTCCAACCAACACCCAAATAATCAGATGCTTTGTTGTTGATGTTTAGTAAATTTTCTTGTTGTGCAATGCCTACAAGCGCACCTGTGAGGCTTTTGCCTGCAGAAGCCCAATACCAAAGGCTATCTTGCGTGAACGTACCAAAATATTTTTCTAAGATAATTTTGCCATCTTTCAAAATGATAAAAGATTTGGTATTTTTGCGCTCCAAAAACTTATAAAGTGTATCCACTTTGTCTTGGCACCAATTTTGAGAGGCTAATGTTTGTGTTTCCCACGCACCTGTTGCGCTTGGAAAGTAGGTTTGCGCTATTGTTTTTTGATAAGAAAACAAAAATAATAATAACGAAAACAGGAAAGTATATTTTTTCATTTTAATAAGATTTTTAGTTGATTTTGAGCTATTTAATTTCTTACCTTTGATGTTTTTTTTTGGAAAGGTTTAATTTGACCAAATTTATTTTACAAAACACCCTTTAAAATGGTCTGACACTTGATGACTGTTTCATTCCATTCTTTTTCTGGGTCTGAATATGCCGTAATGCCGCCACCTGCATACAAAACGAGTTTGTCCTCAAAAATCTCCATACAACGCAAATTAACGAATATATTTGTTTGATTTTGAAGATTTATTGCACCTAAAAAGCCACAATAAAAAGCCCGTTGTTGGGTTTCATTTTCATCAATAAAAGCGAGTGCAGGCTCTTTTGGCATACCACAAACGGCAGAAGTTGGGTGCAAAAGTTGAAGCATTGTGTTTGCAAGTTGCGCAAAATGAACAGCTTGCAAATCTACCCAAAAATCAGTGCGCAGATGCAATAAATTGCCTGCTTGTACCGTTTTTGGACCTTCTTCATCAAATTCTCTCAAACGAATTTTCTTGAAACAGTTGATAATATAACGGCTTACAAGTGCTTGTTCTTCTATCTCTTTCTGCGTCCAAACCGCTGATTGTAGGTTTTCTCCTTGTATATGTGCTTGCGTTCCTGCAAGTGCCATAGTATGAAAAATGTTGTTTTCAGAAATGCTTACCAAAATTTCAGGGCTTGCACCCATCCACGAACCTACATTTGGAATAAAAAACAGCGAAATAAAGGCATTAGGATAGTTTTTGCAAAGGTTATCAAAAGCCTGCATTGCATCAAAAGCACCAATTTGGCTATTATTTTCAAATAAAACTTCTTGCTGTCGTGAGGCTATGACTTTGAGAAAATCACCGTTTTTAATAGCTAAAATAGCTTTTTTGACAAGTTCTTTAAAAATTTCAGGATTATAAGGCTTTAATATAAGTTTTGGAGGATTTTTGTCGTGCTTTTTGGGCGGATTAGTAAGATTATGAAAGAATTTTTCTTCTTTTTCAGACTGAAATAGAGTTTTTTCTGTTATTTTTGATGCGTTTTCTAATGCAGTTTTATCTGCTTTTTCACTATAAAAAAAATTAGCATTGATAAAATACGTTTGTTCAAAATCTTTGTTTTTGAACGGACTGACCACAAAACCCGCCTTATTTTCTTCTAAATTATCCTCTAAATTAAATTTTTTGGGTATGATTTCAGCAGAAAAATCAACAATAATATTTTTATCACTAATTTGATTTTCTGTGTTGGGCAAACGCCAAACTGCCACCGCACAATCTGACTTTTTTGCGGCTTCAAAGGCTATTTTAAACGTATTTTGTTGCATAAAATCTTTTTAATTCATTTGTTTGTCGTTAGATAAGGCATTGCCTTATCTCTACGTTTTGAATTTTCCGTAATTCGTAATTGATAATTTGTAATTAAATTACGCTTTTCTTTCTGAATACGCAGCCCTAAATTCTTTCAAAAAACGGAACAAAGGCACGTAAGGAACGCCTAAAACGTGATTTTGTTTGCTTATTTTCCAGAGATTTTTCCAATGACCAAAAAGATGCTTATAGGCACTCCAAATGCTCATATTTGGGTCGTAGATATGCGCTGGCTCAGAGCTTGCGCCATTTAGTTCCATAATCATTATGTTTTTGCCTAAATACAAATCCTCCAAACTACTCACACGCAAATCATAACGCCCAAAATAAAACCCTTTTATCTGCTTAGAAATATTGTCAAAAATATCAACTAACTGTCTGTTTATGAGATGATTAGCATTCAAAAAAGTTGTTCCTCGTGAGTGGTTTCCTATGCTAATTAAGTTCATTTTCTCCTCTTTTGGAATGATTTTTTGTAGGTTTTCTTGATGTGTTTTTTTAAGCATTTCCAAATGATAAATGCCACGCTCGTGCTGGCTAAAAAGCATTTCTAAGGTGCTTTTTCCATCTCCTACAACTGTCAAAAACTCCTTTTGCACCACAGAATCAATGTTTCCAACCGTTGAAATAGGATTTTCAGGAAAACGGTAATACATCACGCCCAATTCTAACTCATAATCAATGTACTTTTGCACAATGAGCGCAATATGATTATATTTTTTGAGATAATTTTTAAGATTTTCTAGGTTTTTCTCTTCATTTTCAAATTTTTCTACGCCAAAACCACGCTCTCCTTTATCTGGTTTTACTATCAAAGGGAAATCAATTTGATATTTTTTTAAATTTTCTAAAACCTCTTCAAATGAACTAAAAGCAGGAATAAAAAACATTTTGGGACGAAACTCCGCAGGAATATGACACAAAACATTGTATTTGGAATAGCCAATAAATCCGCCCAGTTCCATCAAAGGATTAGAAGCCGTGAAAAAACACCACGCCCTGGCACGTAAAGCAAGCCACACAACATAAAAATAAATAGGAATATAAAACACACAAAATGGCAAAAATTCCCACTTTACTCTAGAAAAATTCATAATAAAAACGAGCAAAAAACAATTAAAAATCAGGCAAATATAATCAAAAGAAAAAATAATTGGCATTATATTTGGAAACTTCAAATCAAAATTTTAATTTTAAGTAAAATAATTCTCTAACAAATTTTAATAACTTCTAACAAAAATAATCTAATGAAAACAAAAACTTCTTGCCTCGTTTTGTGCCTTACAGTGCTTTCTAACCTCTTTTTTGTGGTCAAACTTTCGCTCAAATCAAACTTTATTCTATGAATGGCTGTGGGCGTTGCGCTATGGCAAAAGAATATTTGACAGAGAAAAAAGTCAAATTTGAAGAGATAAACACCTCTCTTAATGATGATAATAATGGAAAAATGTGGGCGGCTCTTGCCTCCAAAAATATTTCTGGCTCTATTACAATGCCTGTAATAGACAACAACGGAGAAGTAGCCTACAGTATTGCTGATTTGAGTGACTATCTTGACAAACTTGCTAGCGGAAAGCCTACAAAAATAGCGGTGAAACCTACAAAAACCAAAATAAGTTTCAAATGGTCAGCGCAAAAAGGTTTACCAATGAATGCTATTTTAGCACCAAACACAATGAAAAACTACGTTATTCGTGCCAATTATGAAGGTACAATGCACCCTGGCGCATATAATGCCACTACTAAAAAAGCTACTATTGCTTGGGGTGGAAAAGAAGTGGTGGTTACTGATTTTGAGTTTTTGACAGGCAAAAAAACTGATTTTGAGTGGGTTACTGATGATTCGCAAAGCAATACAAAGTTTTTGTCTTCTATCATTTCCACAGGAGTAGAAAATGAAAATAAACTAATTCCTTGTGTGGCACTTGCAGAAGATGGAAAATGGTATTTGGGCAAAACTTGGGTAGGCTACGACCAATGTAATGTGCCTTACAAAGGTATAGAAACACTTTTGCCTAAGTATAAAATCCTTGTTGAAAAGCAAAAATAAAATTGATATATGAGGTGTGAGGTGTGATATATTTTTTAGAAAACAATGTATTTACATCACACCTCACACATCACATATCACACATCACATATCACATATCACATATCACATATCAAAATATCAAACTATTCTCCTTTATAACCAGAATTTTCTAGAATATCTTTGGCATTTTCGTTATTTAAAAGCTCTTTGAGGGTTATTTTAGGATTTTTTTGCATATAGGCACGTACCATACGCAAGCCTGACCAACGCCCAATAGCACCAGGACAATCTTGGCTAATAGGCAAAGTAAAGGGACTTTCGTCCATATAATCTTTGACTACATTATTTTTTGCATTGAAAAATATTTGTTTATCAATGTAATGTTTCCAAATAGTTGCTCTGTTATAGTAAGCCATTTTCATTTGTTGATTAGTATAGCCAAGCGCAATAGAATCAGGCAAACAAGGTAGCATACTTTGCATAAAATAATATGTCTTTCCATAAAAAACTGTTTCCCCAAGCATTGTACGGTCTTTTTCGTCATATTTATTATATGCTGTACTTATTTCTCTCACAATCATAGGTACAATATTTTCTCTTGTATAACGCCTTGCAATGTATTCTGGTACATCTGGCTGATACTTATATTTATTCCCTAAAAAAAACTCTAATCCTATCACTATCAGCTCTTTACTAACAAGCATATCTGACATTTCACGCAAACGTGCGCCCTTTCCATAGCCCGTAATCATAGTTTGCACACGTGGAGGCACAAAATCAGGATAAATGGCTTTTATGTGCTTAAAAGCATCTGTAAGCGCATTTTCTAAGGGTTTCATATCTCCATAAATACGGTTACAATCTTGATGTAAGGTATCCAAATATTTGTTAGAAATTAGGTTATAAATTTCTTTAACAGGAATACTGTCATTACCTCCAAAGCGTTCTAATTGAATATATTTTTTGGTAAAAAGTTGATTTTTCTTAAAGTATGCGCTAATTTCTTCTTTTGTTTTTAGTGCAAATAAATCATTATCAACACGTTCTATTTTTACGTTTATTTCTGAATTATTTATTTTAGAAATATCAATAGCAGGAAGACAAGGGTCGTTAATATTGCCTTCTGGTGTTTGCGTACCACAACCAGCTAAAAAAGCACAAAATGCTAACGTGATAAAAATAAAAAAAATGATGTTTTTTTTCATAAAAAGAAGACAATAATTATTGATTGTGGTGGTTTGAAAATTTTGCAAATATAAGATAAAACATTTAAAAAATAGTAAGAAAACGCTAAAAAGGCAATAAGTTTTTCCAAGTTCCTTTTAAATAATTGTATTTGAGCGTACTAGGCAAGGCTTTCCAAAAATATTTATTGATTTCTACCGCAAAGGAAGGCTGCATATAGCAATTTATCACACAACCCTCACAAGCAGGCAATTTACCTTCTGTGGCTATTATTTGCTGAATTTTATCAGATTTATAAAGAGTATACAAGTCATTATTGATGTCAAATTCTTCTGTTCCAAGATGATAGCAAGGCAAAATTAACTTATTTTCTGGAGAAATTACAAGGCAGGCACTCGCTGCCTTACATACAGGCGCATCTGTGTGGTTGCCCCCATCTTTGCGCAAAGCTATAAAACCATCATTCAAATAAATATTTTTCTTTTTCCCCCAACTAGAAAGCGTGTCAAGATGCTCGTTTGATAGTTTTGTATCAATATTATTATTGCTAATGCCATTATAACTAAAAGCAGGATTAAGTATTAATATTAAATCATTTGGCGAACAAATTTCTTTCCAAACTTGTTCTATTTGATGTAAGTTATTCTCAAAAACCGTAAATAAAATATCTGGTCTTTCACCCAAATTTTTGGCTATTTTGATTGATTTCATCACAAAATCAAAGCACGCAACCTTGCGGGAAGCGTCGTGTTCAGCTTTTATGGGAGAATCTAAGGAAAAATGCAACATATCAATTTTACCTTTCAATTTTTCTGCATATTTTGGATAAAGCAAACAATTTGTTGTGAGTGTTGTAATGAATTTATATTCTTTAGCAAGTGTAAGCAAAACATCAATTTCTTTGTGTAAAAGTGGCTCACCACCAGTAAAATCAATAACTTTCACACCTAACTTTTTCAAATCTTGCATATTTTTTTCTGCATTTTCTAGCGTAATATACGGAGAAGGACGCTCCCAAATGTCGCAAAAGCCACAAGCCGCATTACACCTATACGTAACGTAATAATTGCACAAAACAGGTTTTGAAATAAGACGCATTTTTTGAGTTGTGAGTTGTGAGTTGTGAGTTGTGAGTTATTTCTCATCTCTACAAATATTTCACAAAATTAAGAAAAAAAACAGTTTTAATTTTTTTATTAGAAAATAAGTCGTACATTTGTGGCTCAAAGAAAAGAAATGATTGCAATTTCTTTGAAAACAATACCAAATAGTACAATAAATAAGGTAACTTGACCGAGCGGTTAGGTAGAGCTCTGCAAAAGCTCCTACGGCGGTTCAAATCCGCCAGTTACCTCTTCAAAAAACGCTTAAAATAAAAATTTTAAGCGTTTTTTCTTTTGTAATAATTTTATTAAAATATAACTAATGCTTTGTTTATCAAGCTATTAGTTTCTGATTTTAATTTAAAAACGTTGTTTTCTACGTTGTTTAAGGGCGTTTCATAGCGTTCTGTTTTATTTTCAGATGCAATTTCCATTACAATAAAGCATTTTTGTTGTTTTGTTATTTGCGTTTTTAGGATAAAATTATCTTTGGGTGTTGCTTTGTCATAATTACTTTTAATTGTAGAATTTTTTGCCATTAAAGTTGGCAAAAAAGTAGGTGAAAAATCTTTTATTTCAGGTTGTTCTTCTCCTTGTTTTTCAACTAATATTTTTGCAGGAACAAAAATTGGTTCTATAAATTTATGCGTAGAGTCTTCTAGCCAAATAGCTATTATAGGCATTTTTGCAACTTTATTTTTTTCTATCAAAATGCTTATAAGCGTTCCTTTTAGTGTTTTATTGGTTTCAATTTCTTCAAAAGCTATTTTTTTAACTTGTTCTTTTTTCTTAGCAAAAACTCTTCCAGCCTCTGCGACAGGCTCTAAAATATTTGTACCAACACCAATTAATAAAGCGGCAAAAATAATGCTTGCCACAAGTAATTCTTTTTGCAATTTGCCACTTGTGCGGTCTTTTGAGTAATTTTTGAGTGATTGCCAGTTATTGATAACGTGAAAAATGGAAAATCCAACAAATAAAAGCCCAAAAATAGTATGTCCTATTTCTACAATATGCGCTTTTTGCTTAAAATAAAGCAACAATCCAGAAATGGCAAGAGTGAAAAACGCAAATGCAATAGTCAAACTAATGATATTTTTTCTTTTCATTTTGAAAATTTATTTTGAAAATTATTGTAGTGTTAATTGAGTAATGATTTCAAGCGCAAAAATAGAGAATATTTTTTAAAAATAGGTTTTAATAATTTTTTTAATGATTTTGCATAAACTATCACAAACGTAAAATATCATATTCCAATGAAAAAAATATCTCTTAAAATATCCCTAATTCTTCTTCTTACGCTAGTTTGTGGCACTATTCAGGCGCAAACACAATTTGTTACAGCTTTCAAAAATGGTGATGCTTTTATGGTCAAAAAAGAAGTTATAGATGCCTCAAAAGGCTTTTATGAACTAAAAACTATTCCAAAAGCTACTTTTGGCTCATTGTGGTTCAACGCCAGCAATAATTCAATAAAAACTATACAAACATCTCAAAAAGAAGTAGTTAGCAAAGATGTAGCTATCAGTTTTAATGATATTTTGGTGAGCAGCATCAATAAAAAAGTAAAAATATATTGTGATAAAAATGTTTTTGAAGGCAAATTAGTGAGTGTAACGCCTTCAGAAACACCCAAAATGATTTTTATTCCAGATGACAGCAGAGAAATTGTTGCTAATCCAGAGAAAATGGTAATGCTTAATACTGATGGTAGTAAACATATCTTCTTGAAAATGAAAGACATAACTTTTATTGAAACCCACGAAAAAACAGAAGTAGAAACCAAAGGAATGCAAAAAGTTATTAGAATTGATTTTACACAACGAAACAGCTCCCAGCCCATAGAAACAATGTATTTGTCAAAAGGAATTAGTTGGTTTCCTAATTATCAGTTGCAAATAATTGATAAAAATAAAGCCAAATTGGTACTTTCTGCGCAACTCTTGAATGATGCGGAAGACCTACAGAATGCCCAAATGAACTTTGCAGTAGGTATTGCTAATTTTTTGTATGATAATGCGCCCTCTCCACTTGTGAGTGATTTGTCTTTGGATAACTTTTTGAGCCAATTATCTGGTGCGTCTTCTAGTGGAAACCGCTACAATACGCTTAGAAATGATAATTTTGCTAATATTTCACAAAATACTAATTATTCCTCTTCGTCAAGGGAAACTGCCATTGTTATGAATGATGGGCAACAAGGTGAAGATTTGTTTTTTTATCCTGCAAGCAATATTAACCTGAAAAAAGGTGAAAGAGCCACTTATCCGTTGTTTGAAACGCAAATTGATTATGAAAATATTTATTGTGTTATTTTAAATCCAAACCTTGAAAATAACAGTTATAGTTATAGAAACAACGAAATTACCACAAGAATAAATTTGGTACAACATTCGTTGCAGTTTCAAAATCAAACAAAACAGCCTTTTACGACAGGAAGCGTGTTTATTACCCAAAAAACTGCTGGTGTGGATAGAATTGTGAGCCAAGATAGGCTTAATTATACGCCCACAGGTGGCACTACGGAAGTAAAACTCAGTTTGTCTTCTGATATTTTGGTAAAATATGTGGAGAAAATCATAGATGAAAAAGTAAATTTTAAGAAAATAAATAGCTATAATTATAATTTGATTACGGTTGAGGGCAAAATTGAAGTGAAAAACTATAAAAATATTGCCGTTAAAGTGCAAATCAAACGTGAAGTTATTGGAGAAATGCTCAAAACTAATATTGATTGGAAAACAACCAAAAAAATTGATATGTATAATGTTTTGAATAATAGAAATGATGTTGAATGGAAAGTTGATTTGGAAGCAGGAAAAAGTAAAGAAATCACTTATACCTACCAAATATATGTGAGAGAGTGATGAGTTATGAATTATGAGTTATGAATGAATACAAAATGCTTATAATCAAATTATTAGATATTTTTATTTGAAAATTTATTTAATTTTTATTTTTCCAAAAAAATCAGTATTATTGCAGGGCAATCTTTCTAAAAAATTATCAAAAACAATTCAAAAAATGAAACAAATTCTTGTAATGATTAGCGTTGTTGCCATTCTCTCAAACACGCTATCAAGTTGTGGCGGAAAAACAGACAAAGCAAAAGAAGAAAATAAAACTTCTGAACTGTCTTCCGACAAATCAGCAGACAAATCTTCTGAAAAAAAAGAAGATAATTCTTCAAAAGTTGATGTGGAAGAAACAACAAACGAAGCAAAAACTGCTGTCGTAACTGCCAAATCTGGGCTTACAATGCGTACAAAACCCCTCAATGAAATCAAAAATCATTGACCTTATTCCTGCTAATGGCGTGGTGGAAATCTTAGAAAAAGGAGAAGCAATTACGCTTAAAGGTAAAGAATCAAATTGGTATAAAGTACGTTTTGATGACGAGGAAGGCTATTGTTTTGGTGGATATTTGCGTATGGGCAATAAATTGGAAGCAACAAGTGATACAAAAACAAACACTTCTGAAAACAACCACAATACGAATATGGATGGTGGCTTACAAAAAGCCCTTATTAGTGCGGAATCTGGCTTGACTTTGCGTGAAAAGCCTTCTCAAAAAGGAGCTTCTATTACGACTATTCCCAACAAAGAAGAAGTAGTTATTTTGGAGTTCTTAGAAAAATCTTCTACCATTTCTGGCAAAACAGGCAACTGGTGCAAAGTACGTTTTAAAAACAAAGAAGGCTATATTTTTAGTCCTTACTTGAATTTTAGTACCGCCACAGTGTCTGCAAAATCTGGTCTGACTTTGCGTGAAGAGCCAAGCAAAGAAAGCAAAAAAATTACTGTTATTCCTTTTGACAAAGAAGTTTATTTGCTTGCAGAAGACCCAATTGTAAATGAGCAAACAGGTACAACGTGGTTTAAAGTCATTTATGGCAACAAAGAAGGTTATGCATCAGCAGAATTTTTGGAGATTTATGGTTGCTAATAATTCGTTTTTGACCACATAGACACAATAGAAGACATAGAATACAAAAATTCTATGTTTTTTATTTTTATAATAATTTTCTAAACTAAATTCATTATCTTTGTAAGTTATAAAACAAAGAAAAGGAAATTAAACTTTATTTAAAATTACTTATGAAATTTAGAGAATCTTTTATAAAAGGCGTTTTTGAGATAACCCCACGCATTTTTGAAGACGAGCGGGGCATTTTTTTTGAAGCCTATCAAGAGAAAATATTTCAGGAGAAAGGTATCAATTTAGCTTTTGTACAAGATAATCAGTCGCTTTCTAAGAAAAATGTTTTGCGAGGTTTGCACCTTCAAAAACCGCCTTTTGCGCAAGACAAACTCGTTTATGTGCCTTTTGGTAGCGTTATTGATGTAGTCGTAGATATGCGTCCTGATTCTCCAACTTTTGGAAAACACGACACTTTTTTGGTTGATGATAAAAAACATAACCGTGTTTTTGTGCCTGCAGGTATGGCACACGGCTTTATAACACTTACAGAGGCGGTTTTTGCCTATAAATGTAGTAATTTTTATCATAAAGAGTCAGAAAGTGGCTTACTCTGGAATGATAAAAAACTTAATATTGATTGGGGAAGCAAAAATCCTATTATTTCTGGAAAAGATTTAGAATTACCCACTTTTGAGCAATTTGTAAAAGAAAATTTTTAAGAAAACTATGCGTAAATATAAAAAAAATACCCTTTCTATTTTCTTGTTTCTATTGCTTGGTTTTAGCATTAGCCTAACGCTAAGTTCTTGTGGTGTTTACCGCCAAAATATTCTGTTTACAACGAAAGGAGACCTTATTTCTAATAAATTATTGCTTGCACGTATGAGCGTGGAAACAAACTATGTGCTACAAAAAAATGACCGTATTTCGTTCAAAGTTTATAGTAATAATGGGCAAGAACTCAAAGCCATTGCAGGAGTGGAGCAAGCAAATACAAATGTCACGAGTGCTAGTGGCGGCGGTGTGGCTGGGCAAGGCGGTGGTTCTGTTGGTGGTACTGGGCAAGTAGGTTTTTTGATAGAAATAAACGGAGAAGTACAACTACCTATGATTGGAAGGCAGAAACTAGATGGTCTGAAACTCAGCCAAGCAGACAGTTTGCTTTCTAGTAATTTTCTGAAATTTTACCCAGAATCTTATGTCCGCACACAATGTATCAGCAGGCGTGTGATAGTGCTTAAAGGAGGTACAGGAATGGTTGTTCCGTTAGTAAATGAAAATGTATCTGTTATTGAGATTTTAGCACAAACGGGCGGTTTCCCTAACGACCACAGAGCCAGAAATGTGCGCCTTATTCGTGGAGATTTGCAAAAACCAAATGTTTTTTTGATAGATTTATCCACTATTGAAGGTATGCAAAGGGTCAATTTGACTGTTCAGCCCAATGATATTATTTATGTAGAGCCAGTTAGGAAAACTTTTGTAGAAAGTCTAAACGACTTTTCACCTATTATTGCTTCTATTTCAAGCGTAATATCACTCGTTGCTATTATCATTACCTTGAGAAGATGATTTTTGAGGTATGAAGTTAGAGGTACGAAGTACGAAAAATAAAGTTATAACAAAAAACCTTCAAAATTCTTAGAATTTTGAAGGTTTTTTTTAGGAATGAAGACTAAATAACTTAATATTTTTATTTTTACAAAAGAATGATAATCAAAGTTTTACATTCGTACCTCTTAGTTCATACTCTTCCTTATCAATCAGGTTTATCACTCAAAAACTTGTTAGTTCCTAATATGTTATTATCATCATTTATATTTAAATTAGAAATTTTCTTATCAGAAGAATGCGCTACTTTGTCCAAATCTACGTTCTGACGCTTGTAGGCAGGAGTTTCGTATTTGTCTTTGGCATCTTTAACCTTGTCGTTTTCTTTTTCGTTATCAGAGTTATAATTGAAGTTTTTCAGACGTTCTAGCCTTTTTTGTTCCAAAAGTTGGCGTTTTTTGTCTAATTCCATCTCCCCAGTATCTAGGGTAAGATTTTCTTCTTTATTATTGTTCTTAAAATCCTTTCTCAACGCCTCTAATTTTTCAGAAGGAAGCATTATTTTAGGTGTATTTTCTACTTCTGCAACCAATTTCTTACTGACAATATTATTAAGCATAGCAAGTTCTTTTTCCTCCAAAATAGTGCTTAGCGTGTCATTAAGGGTTTCTCTTGACTTTTCTGCAAGTGTTTCATTAAGAAAGTCATTAAATTCTTGCTTAACGTTCTCTCCAAAGCTATCTTTAATAATAAATTCACCTACTTTTGTTACGTTTTCTACTGTTTCCACTACCATTTCTATTACTGTTTCTGTTACTGCAACTGTTTTTACTACCATTTGCGGTATTATTTCAGTTATAACTTCTTTTTTAGGAGAAATTTCATGTTGTAGATTATGTATTTTTTCCTCTAATTCTGATGTAATAGTATGTTTTGCAACAATAGGTTGTGGAATAACCTCTGTGATTGTAGCAATATCTTTCTCAACCGTTGCCTCAACCGTTGCCTCAACCGTTGTAATAGTTGGATTAGCTATTACTTCATTAGTGGTATTATCAGTTATATTTTTTTTTTCTGTTTTTACATCAGCTTCAATAGAAAACCCTGTCGCAATGACCGTAACACGCAAAGCCTCGCCAAGCGTTACGTCAGCACCTTCTCCAAAAATAAGTTCAGAATACTCTCCAGCTCTCTCTTTCACGTATTCAGTAATGAGTATCATTTCGTCCATCAGAAGTGGCATTTGCTCCCCAGACATCACACAAAGCAATATTTTGTTTGCTCCGCTAATATCTCTATTGTTGAGAAGTGGTGAGGCAAGTGCTTCTGCTATTGCGTTCAAAGCACGGTCTTCACCTTCAGCTTTTGCAGACCCCATAAGTGCCGTTCCAGAGTTGCTCATCACGGTTCTTACGTCTTCAAAATCCATATTGATATGCAATTCTACTGTGATTATCTCGGCAATACTCTTGGCAGCTGTTGCAAGAACATTATCCGCCTCTGCGTAAGCACGAGCCATAGTCATATTTCCGTGAATTTCACGCAATTTGTCATTAGAAATCACCAAAAGCGTATCACAATACTTGCGCATTTCTTCAATGCCTATATTAGCCTGCATTATTTTCTTTGTGCCTTCAAAACTAAAAGGCGCAGTAACAATTCCGACAGTCAAAATACCTAGTTCTCTTGCCACCTGCGCAATAATAGGCGCAGCTCCCGTACCTGTTCCGCCGCCCATACCTGCCGTAATAAACAACATTTTGGTACTTACACTAAGTAATTCTCTAATTTCTTCTTTGTTTTCTAATGCGGCTTGTTTGCCTCTTTCAGGGTTTGCACCTGCGCCCAACCCTTCCGTAAGATTTATGCCTATTTGCAGTTTTGTAGGTACTGGGCTACTGTTAAGTGCTTGTGCATCAGTATTACAAATGATAAATTCCACATCTTTTATTCCGCAAGAAAACATGTGATTAACGGCATTACTACCACCTCCGCCAACGCCTATTACTTTGATAATAGGCGTTTTCTGTTGTGTGGGCGTAAATTTATATGTAGACATAAATTATGGATAAATGTTTATGTATTTAAGTGTTAAGATTTTATAGAATTTAATACCTATTTCCTTCCTAGATTGTTTCGTAATTTCTCTGCTATTAGACTAAATTCTATATAAGTTCATTTATAGCAACTTAAACGCTAAATTAAAACATATTTTCTTAATAAACAAGGTTTTTAGAAATTTTATCTTAATAAACTTTTGAATGGTAAATTATAACTTGTAAATTATGAATAATAAATCATTGTAATAGGTTGATAATCAAACTTTTGAAATATTTTTTGATGAAATAAAAAATAATCTTAATATTTATACTCTTTACGTTAATTAAATATAAAAAGTTTCGTATCAGTTTTCATAGGTTTTTCTAATTTTTACACTTTTTTTAGTAAATTTGCAACGTGATACGTAAAATATGAAAAAAAATATTGTGTAATGTATTTTAACTTCACACTTCACACCTCACACTTCAAAAAAATGTTTCTGCTTAATTTACCTGAATATGCACATAAAATCACCAAAAAAAATGGTGAATTGTATATTTATGATAAGATTCGTAAGAAAAATTTGGTTTTCACGCCAGAAGAATATGTACGCCAGCAGCTTATTTGCTTGCTTTGTGCGCTTGAATATCCGCTTGCGCTGATGCGTGCAGAAAGCGGTTTAAATTATAATAAACGCCAAAAACGCACGGATTTGATAGTTTATGACCGTTTTGGTGAGCCTTTTTTGTTGTTAGAATGTAAGGCAATGTACATAAAACTCTCTGATAATACTATTTTTCAGGTTTCACAGTATAATTTTATCATTAAGGCACGCTACGTAATGATAAGCAACGGCGTAGAAGCGTGTTTTTATGAAATGGATTATATCAATAATAAACATATTCAACTTGCTGAAATCCCTGTTTTTGAATGATTTTCTGCAATTTTAAACATAGTTTTGCTTATTTCTGTTTTGTGTAAAAACAATTTAGCGCAATCAGTTGATGTTTAACACTAATAATACCTTGATTATCAATATTTTGTATTCATTCATAATTCACAATTCATAATTCACAATTCATAATTCATAATTAAAAAATGATTGGAGTTCTTATAGTTAATTTGGGTACGCCTGACAGCCCAAAAACGCCTGATGTGCGCAAATATTTGAGAGAATTTTTAATGGACGGGCGTGTCATAGATTTCCCTTTTATCCCTCGTTGGTTGCTTGTAAACCTAATTATTGCGCCTTTTCGTGCGCCAAAATCCGCCAAAATCTATAAAGAAGTTTGGACAGAAAAAGGCTCACCGCTCAAAGTCTATGGCTATGAAGTAGAACGGCTTTTGAGAGAGGTTTTGCCTGCAAATTATGAGGTAAAACTTGCTATGCGCTACCAATCTCCTAGTATTGATACGGCACTAGCAGAGTTTAAACTCAAAGGCTATGAGAAAATCATAGTGTTGCCTATGTTTCCGCAATATGCGTCTGCTTCTACGGGTTCTGTGCAGGAAAAAGTGATGGAAATTGTCAGTAATTGGCAAATAATCCCTTCTATTGACTTCATTTCTAACTTTTATGACAACGAACTTTTCCTAAATACCATTACGGATATTACCCAAAAGCACCTAGAAAAGGAAAAATATGACCATTTTCTGTTTAGCTATCACGGACTTCCAGAAAGACAAATAAGGAAAGGAGATTGCACCAACACTTGCCTAAAAAAAGAACAATTTGTGGAAGGAAAGCACGTAGAAGGCTGTTGCAAAAGTATTCATAAAGACAACCAATATTGTTATAGGGCGCAATGTTTTGCTACAACACGCCTAATTATCTCAAAATTAGGGCTTTCACAAGAAAATTGTACCACAAGTTTCCAGTCTAGGCTGGGGCGTGACCCTTGGATAAAACCTTATACAGACGACATTATCAAAGAATTTGATAAAAAAGGCTATAAAAAAGTATTGGCTTTTTCTCCTTCTTTTGTGTCAGATTGTTTGGAAACCACTATTGAAGTGGGTGATGAGTATAAAGAACTTTTTGAAGAATATGGCGGAGAACATTGGCAACTTGTTGAAAGCCTAAATGACCACCCAATGTGGATAGAATGCCTAAAACAGATGATTTGTAAAG
Source organism: Raineyaceae bacterium (assembly GCA_043772375.1). Classification (GTDB taxonomy): domain Bacteria; phylum Bacteroidota; class Bacteroidia; order Cytophagales; family Thermonemataceae; genus JANYGM01. Next base: position 17,808 of record JAYVGJ010000095.1, read on the forward strand.
TGTAAATAATTGGTTGCTGTAAAAGTTCCGTTGCAAAATAGTGTCTTGTTGTTTGGTGGGGACACCAAACAATGTTATAACCCACGTTTGGTGTCCCCACCAAACGTTTTCCTCAAAACTGCAACGAATAATTTACAGTAACAATAAATTCCTACTAAACTTCAAAACCTACTAAAAATAACGCAAATCTTTGGTTATTTGCTCAATTAAGGCGTTTGTTCTTGATTTAATACTTATTGTTGTGCTTATTGTTGTACTTAGTTTGTCTTCGTATAGTTCCACCAATACCTCACCTTTCAATTCCTTCCTATTTCTCCAAACCTGCTAAAAAATCACGCATTTTAGGTATATTGTCCTTATTATTAAAAATTTCTTCTGGAATGTTTTGAATGGGATTGCCTGAAAGCCAAAGCTCAGATAAACCAGTCAAACTATTGAGCCAAGAAAGAGAAATATTTGAAATTTTATTATTATCTAAATCTAAATGTGTTAAATTCGTCAAATATTGCAAGGCAGAAATATCTGAGATTTGATTACTTTCCAAATCTAAATTTGTTAAATTCGTCAAATATTGCAAAGCAGAAATATCTGAAATTTGAGTATAAAATAAATTCAAGGACGTTAAATTTGTCAAAGATTGTAAAGGAGAAATATTTGAAATTTGATTAGCCTCTAAATTCAAATCTCTTAAATTTATTAAAAATTGTAAAGCGAAAATATCTGAAATTTGATTTCTTTCCAAATTTAAACTTGTTAAATTGGTCAAATATTGCAAAGCAGAAATATCTGAAAGTTGATGAGTACCTTCTAAGTCTAAACGTGTTAATTTCGTCAAATATTGCAAAGTGGAAGCATCTGAAATTTGACTATTTGACAAATTTAAATTTGTTAAATTCGTCAAATATTGCAAAGCAGAAATATCTGAAATTTGGGTACTGGTTAATCCTAAATTTAAATCTGTTAAATTCGTTAAATATTGCAAAGCAGAAATATTTGAAAGTTGCCCACCTCTCAAATCTAAACTTGTTAAATTCGTCAAATATTGCAAAGCAGAAATATCTGAAAATTCACCCCTCAAATCTAACCTTGTTAAATCTGTCAAATATTGCAAAGCAGAAATATCTGAAACTTGGCTTTGCCACAAATTCAAGTTTAAACTTGTTAAATTTGTCAAATATTGCAAAGGGAAAATGTCCGAAATTGGCTCATGATCCAAATCTAAACTTGTTAAATTTGTTAAATATTGCAAAGCAGAAATGTCTGAAATTTCAGTGTATGATAAATTTAAACTTGTTAAATTCGTCAAGTATTGCAAAACAGAAATATCTGAAATTTGCCCAACTCCTAAATTTAAACTTGTTAAATTTGTCAAATATTGCAAAGGAGAAATATCATATGTTATTTCACTATAAAATACATATTCATACATACTTACACTTAAATGTGTTAAATTTGTGAGAGATTGCAAAATAGAAAAATCTAAAGGATAAGTTTCATCTAAGTTTAAATTTGTTAAGTTGGTCAAAAATGGCAAAAAAGAAATATCTATTCCATTATTGTAACTTAAATCCAAACTTATCAGATGCGTGCATTCTTTCAATAATTTTAGTTCATAATTTGTTATTGTATTGGGATATTGATAGCTTAGGTCTAATACAGGGTTTTGACTTTCCAAACATTCACGGATTATTTGCTCTATTTGTGTCATACTTTTTTGAGTTATTTTGATAAGATTTTTCCGTAATATTTTATTTTTATATTTCTTAGTGCCTACTTAGTGTGTATTTCTTAATGTTCTTAGTGATAAAAAAACACTATTTTACCTCACTTTAAGCGTTACAAGGCATAAAATAGCCAACAAAATCCCTACAATCCAGAACCTGATTACTATTTTTGCCTCGTGATAACCTGTTTTTTGGTAATGATGATGCAAAGGCGACATTTTGAAAAGCCTATTTTGTTGGGCATATTCCAAACCTCTTTTTTTCTTTTGGTATTTAAAATAACCCACTTGCAGGATAACAGAGAGGTTTTCTATCAAAAAAATTCCACACAAAACGGGTATCATTAGTTCTTTGCGCACACATAAGGCAAGCACCGCAATAACGCCCCCAAGCGACAAACTGCCCGTATCTCCCATAAAAACCTGCGCAGGATAAGAATTATACCACAAAAACCCCCCACAAGCACCTGCAAAGGCAGTTGCAAAAATTACTACCTCTCCCAAATTAGGAATGTACATAATATTCAAATATTGAGAAAATACCGCATTACCAGACAAATACGCCAAAATAGCCAACGTAATGCCTATAATGGCAGATGTACCAGCCGCAAGTCCGTCAATGCCATCAGTAATATTTGCACCATTGGAAACCGCTGTAACAATAAAAATCACCACCAGAATATAAATAGCGGCATTTAGCCAATCAAAATTAAAAAAATTAAGGAATTTGTAATCAAATTCGTTGTTTTTGAAGAATGGAATAGTTGTTTTGGTAGATTTGTAGCTAACGTTATAATGTGGTTTTTCGCTCATTCTATCAATGGAAACAATATTAGGAGCAACATTTTTAGGTTTTATGTATTCTACTTTTGTGATATTTTGAATGTTTTTTATGTTTTCTTTTTGATTTTCTGGGATACGTGTTTGTACGACTACATTTTCATTGAAGTATAGCGTTACTCCCACAATAAGCCCTACACCAATTTGCCCAATAATCTTAAATTTGCCAGAGAGTCCGTCTTTATTTTTCTTAGCAAGTTTTAGATAATCATCTAAAAAACCAATAAATCCAAGTCCTAAAAGCGTAACAATCAGTAAGATAATATAAATATTGTCAAGTCGTGCAAACAAAAGTACAGGTACTAAAATTGAGGCAATGATAATCACGCCTCCCATTGTAGGTGTGCCTTTTTTGTTGGTTTGTCCTGCAAGTCCTAGTTCTCTGATTTCTTCTCCAACTTGCAGTTTTTGCAGAAAATTGATAAATTTTTTGCCATAAACCATTCCTATCACTAGCGACAACAAAGTGGCTATACCCGCTCTAAACGAAATATATTGAAACAAACCTGCACCAGGAAAATTAAATTCTTTGTCTAAATAACTGAATAAATAATAAAGCATTTTTTTAGTGAGTAGTGAAGTAGTGTTTAGTGAGTAGTGTTTAGTGAGTAGTAAGTAGTGTTTAGTGAGCAGTGAAGTAGTACAATGTATTCCACTACTCACTACTTCACTATTTCACTACTCACTATTTCTGTCTTTCTTCTAACACTTTTATAATGTCAGAAAGAGGAATATTTTTTTGTTCCAATAAAATCAAATAATGAAAAAGCAAATCAGCAGCTTCTCCTTTGAATAATTCATCATTGTTGTCTTTTGCCTCAATAACTACTTCTACGGCTTCCTCACCTACTTTTTGAGCTATTTTATTGATACCTTTTGCAAAAAGAGAACTTACATAAGATTTTTCAGAAGGATTATTGCGCCTTTCTTTGATGATTTCCTGCAATTTATCTAAAAAATATAAATTGTTTTTATCAGCAGAATAAGTATTTTTCTCTTGAAAACAAGTATCTGTGCCAGTATGGCAAACTGCACCAACTGGTTGTACTTTGAAAAGTAAAGTATCATTATCACAGTCAATAAAAATTTCTTTTACGTGTAAGAAATTACCAGAAGTTTCTCCTTTTGTCCAAAGGCGTTTTTTGGTACGACTAAAAAACGTAACAATATTTTCTTTTTTTGTCTTCAAAAATGCTTCTTCATTCATATAACCCAGCATCAAAATTTTGTTTGTATTGATGTCTTGAATGATAGCAGGAACGAGATTATCAGCATTTTTATTAAAATCTATAACCGTATTTTCAGTAAAATTTGTAGTAATATCTTGCATTTTTTATTTGTATTGAAATGTAGGGTGCGACCCTTGTGGTCGCCCTATTTGAATAGGTTTAAAATTTGATTTTGCATCTTATTTTGTGTATTTTCTTGTCGTGTTGCTTTCGCTTGTTTGGGCGACCACAAGAGTCGCACCCTACTTTTTTTGGATTTAGGGGCTACTTTTTACTTTCCTTCAAAAGCAAAGTTATAGTAACTTCATCTGCCATTCCAGAGGGATAAAGCATATTTTTTTGTTGAAATGCTTTGACTGCGTCCATTGTTTCGTCATTATAAACACCATCTAATTTGATACTAAAACCTTTTGCAATAAGTAGTTTTTGCAGTTCCCAAACGCTCCCATCTTCTTGTCCTTTAATAATTTTTTTGCCACTAAGCAACATAAAAGCGTGAAAGTTTTTCTCTGAAAGTCCTTTTTCCTCTATAATTTTGATAGCATCATTATCAAAACCTTGCGTTTTTAGCTTTTTTGATTCTCTAAGGCGTGCTTCTAGCGTGTTTGCACGCATACGCAAGCGTGTGTGGGTAGCGGTTGCGTTGGTGCTTTGTGGTAATTCTCTATCCTCTGCTAAAACATCAATACCTTCATTATACCACGTTTGGCGTGCAAAATTGCCTATTTTGTAGCAAGTTTCAAAGTATTCGGTGACAAATGTTTGGTTATGATAATTAGCATCTATTTGGTCTGTTTTTGCCACATAATCATATTCATTTGGCGGAGAAAATTTGCGGTGTTTCTTAAATTGCACATACGCAATCACCATCAAGGCAACCACAGACAACAAAATAGCAATGTTTTTCATCAAAATTAATAGTTAAAAATTAAAAATAATTTCAAAGGTAGCGTTTTTTTGAATAATTAGTAAAATAATTCTTAGAAAAATTACTAATTTTGATGATATTTCTTATTGTCCGTTCCCTACGTTCCACGTAGGGCTATGATTGTTAAACCCTTTCAGGGTTTTTAATACAGTTTTCTTATTACAAACAACCCCAACGGGGTTGAACTATCATAACCCCAGGTGGAACGTGGGGACAACAACTCAAAAAGATGCGTATAGATATTATTACTGTTTTGCCCGAGCTTTTGGTAAGTCCGTTTGCTCATTCCATTCTCAAAAGGGCGCAAGAAAAAGGTCTTGTGGACGTTGTTGTGCATAATTTGCGTGATTATTCTACCCAAAAACAAAAGTCTGTTGATGATTATGCTTTTGGTGGTGGCGCAGGAATGGTAATGACCATTGAACCTATTGCCAACTGCATAAATGCCCTGAAAGCACAAAGAAATTATGATGAAATTATTTATATGACCCCTGATGGTGAGCGTTTTGACCAAAAAATTGCTAATCATTTATCTCTCAAAGAAAATTTTATTTTGCTTTGCGGACACTATAAAGGCATTGATGAGCGCATAAGAGAGCATTTTATCACTCGTGAGATAAGTATTGGGGATTATGTGTTGTCGGGTGGCGAGCTTGCGGCAGCAGTTGTGGCTGATGCGTTGATACGCTTGCTTCCTGGCGTACTTTCTGATGAAACTTCTGCACTAACAGACTCATTTCAAGATAATTTGCTTTCTCCGCCTATCTACACACGACCAGAGGAGTACAACGGCTGGCGTGTGCCTGATGTGTTGCTTTCTGGAAACCATAAACTCATTGATGAATGGCGTTTTGAGCAATCTTTATTACGCACACGTACTCGCAGACCAGATTTGTTGGGGGAAGAATAAATACCGCAAACTGTTTGTCCGTTCCGTAAGTACGACTTACGGCTATTATTGTTCAACCCTTTCAGGGTTTTGTACTTGCATTTTTTGTATTAAAATCCTGAAGGGATTTAATGTTAATAGCCGTAAGCCGCACTTACGGAACGTGGTAATAATGTATTTTGTATTCATCTGTGCATCTGTAGCAAAACAAAACCTATTCAAAATGCTCAAAACGGCAATAGTTATTTTAAATTTTAATGGCAAACATTTTTTAGAAAAGTTTTTGCCTTCTGTGGTTCAAAATAGTTCACAAAATGCTGAAACAATGATTTTTGTGGCTGATAATGCTTCAAATGATGATTCTTTATTGTTTTTGAAAGAACGTTATCCACAAATAAAAACTATTATTTTGGATAAAAATTATGGTTTTGCAGAAGGTTATAATCTTGCTTTGGAGCGTGTGAAAGCAGATTTTGTACCAAAATATTATGTTTTACTCAATTCTGATGTAGAAGTTACCAGTAATTGGCTTGCTCCGTTAGAAAATCTCTTGGAAAATGACACAGAAATAGCGGCTTGTCAGCCTAAAATCTTGTCTTATCACCAAAAAACACACTTTGAGTATGCAGGAGGTGCAGGAGGTTTTTTAGACAGATTTGGTTTTGCATTTTGTCGTGGACGCATTTTTGACACTTTGGAAGAAGATAAAGGGCAATACAACGACACAAGACAGGTTTTTTGGGCTACAGGTGCGTGTATGTTTGTGCGTGCTAACGTATATCACGAATTGGGTGGATTAGATGGATATTTTTTTGCACACCAAGAGGAAATAGATTTGTGTTGGAGAATGCAAAATAATAATAAAAAAGTGTTCTATTGTGCTGAAAGTACAGTTTTTCATGTGGGTGGAGGCACTTTGCACAAATCAAATCCTAAGAAAACGTACCTGAATTTTAGGAATAATTTGATACTTTTGCACAAAAATCTTCCAAATACTTTTAGTTCTTTTTGGGTACTTCATTTTAGACTTAATTTGGACGGTTTGGCAAGCATCAATTTTCTGCTAAAAGGGCAATTTAGAGATTTTTGGGCAGTTTTGCGTGCGCATTACGGCTATTATCACTATCTTTTTTTCCATAAAAAAACACCAATAGAAAAATTAAACCCCCAAAACAAGAATACAAAATTATACCCTAAAAGCATTGTTTGGGCATATTTTGTCAAGAAAATAAAGAAATTTAGTGATTTGTAAGATTTTTTAACACTAAGAACACAAGAAAACACACACTAAGAAAACACTAGGAAAAATGAAACAAGATATAGAACTTAATGATTATACACAAGAGTTGAATAATCTTGAAATTTGGGAAGTATGCGCAGGTTTTGGCTCTCGTTTTTACTTGCACATAGGAAAAAAAATGAAAAGAGAAACACCAGTCAAAAATGAATATCTTTCTGAATTACTGAGAGAATATGAAGGTTTTTACGTGATTGGAGTAACTTGTGCGTGGCGACTTGAGAAAAACAATAAAGTTGTTTTATCTCACATCCAAGATGAAGAAGTGTATATTACACCCATTTTGGAAAAACTTAAAGGCGCAAAAATCTTGTCTATAAACGAGATTCCCAATAATATAGGACTAAATATTGTGGTGAATAATGGCATAACTTTGACTTTATTTTATGATAATGTGAAAGACTATAATTGGATTTTATTCAAAGATAAAGAATTCTATTTTGGTGTTAAAGAGTTCAAAAATAAAAATAAAGAATAAGCCTTAAAAGCAATAAAAAAACACTTTTCAATATTTGTAAATGGGTTTTTGTATTATTGCCCAAAATAAGCTATCAATAAAAATTATTTGTCCTTATTTTTTGGTATATTTGCGCAAATTAACAAAAGCCTAAATTTTAGATAAAGCCAAAATAATACAGAATGAGCAAATTTATTAGTTACATCAATGCCAATGCCACAAAAACAATTATCAGTCGTGGGAAAGAACTTTTTAAAGATAATCACGCCAAAATAATCACTATCAGCAAAACTACGGCACTTGTCAAGGTCAAAAAAAGTAGTGGAACGGGATTTTATGAAGTGGAAATTTCTGATATTGACCAACTTAACCCTGATAACATTGGTAGCTTTTGTAATTGCCCTTATGATGATTTTTGTAAGCACGAAGTAGCCGCTCTTTTGCTTCTAAACTCTCAAATAAACCTTCCTACTGATAAAAAAGAAGTTGTTATGGTTGATAACAACATAGTACTCAACGGACTAAATAAAGAAACTGTTGTAAAACTGCCTTATTTGAGTGAATATGGTATTATGGGGCATATCAATACAGATTATTACCGTAAAATAAAAATCATAGCAAGCAAGGCAAGCTATGCTATCAAACGTGGCATCAACCAAGATTTGACTGCCACAATGAAAAATAATGGTGAAAAATTTTCTCTCACTATCAGAAAAGAAAAGGATACCGTTTATTCTTATTGCAGTTGTGAAGATTATTCTGCTAATTTTTGTGAGCATAAAGCCGTTATTTTGCTCAATTTGCTCAAAGAAGATGGCGCAGATGCTTTTACTTTGATGCAGGATTGGACAGAAAGAAAAACGAAATTACTTGCAGAATATGGCTATTCTTTGAAAGATGATTTGACTGGAAAATTCAAATTTGAACTAGAAAAAAACGACCTTGTTCTCAAAGTTGCTAACAAAAATATCCACAAAATTGGCTCTAATGCCTTTTTTGAGCAACTTTCTGGGCTTAGTAGTGGACGTACAAAAACCAACTACAAAATCACCAACAAAACCGCTACGCCACAAAATGCTGCTTGTTACATCATTCACGCCAATAGTTATGATAGTGCCAAAGTAGTGCCTTTTTACCTTACGCCTGCCGTTGCGGACATAGGAAAAGGAGGCAAATTATCCAAAGTGCGTGTTTTGGAGGGCATTCCTGATAATTATTACCTTACCAACAAGGTCGCTAATTATACGGATTATTTGGATATTTTTGACGAAACAGACAAAAGTTTGCACAAACTTCTCAAAAACATCAAACAAACTAGCGTAAAGCGTTATTTGACTGAAAAGGGCATCAATACAGATACAGGGCGTTATATTTTGGGAAATAGTCTGCAAGATTATCAGCCTATTGATGTGGCGTACATTAAAGAATATGTTTACTCACTTTTGAGAAGATTTATCAGTCAAATAGGTGAAAAACCACTTTTTTTCAATGAACACAGTAGTTTTAATCTGGTCAAAATATATCCATATTTGCAGCCAAGTTTTTCTTTTACGTGGCAAGATAATACAAATGATTATTTATTTGAGGCTTTTGTAATGAGTGGTGAAGAGCGTTTTGTGCTGGCAAATGTGGTTTTTCAGAATGATTATATGGTACTTTCTGACGCAAAACTGTATCCTATTCGTAATGAAAAAGATTGTCAGGCTATCAATTTTGCGCTTTCATATCCTCATATCCGCATCACGGAGGCACAAAAAGAGGCTTTTGTGAAAAATATTTTGCTGCCACTTGTCAAAAATTATCAGGTTACGACAAAGCCTGTTATTACTATTTTTGATTTGAATATTGATGAAAAACCAGCTGCAAAACTGTTTTTGGAAGAAGATGGCGACCTTTTGAAACTTACACCACTTTTTGAATACCAAGATTATCAAGTAAGTGTTTCTGATACGGAGGAGCTGATTTTTGAAGAAAATAACGAGTTTTTTAGGATAAAAAGAAACATTGATTTTGAGCAAGAAATGCACGAATTGGTGGAAAAATCTAACGAAAATTTT
>JAYVGJ010000096.1:0-14791 GCA_043772375.1 Raineyaceae bacterium
AAAATATTTCCTATCATAAGAAATGGGTGGTTGTGCTACCTCATTCTGGTTTGTGGGTACACAAACCAGGGCGGTTTTAAACTGCGTACGGTAGCGAAATTCACAATTAAAAATTCACAATTAAAAAATTATTTCTTTTTCAGTCCTAATTCTATAAGTCTTTCATCTAAAAATTCTCCTGCTGTGGCATCAGAATAGAGTTTTGGGTGGTCTTCATCTATGCAATTATCTAGGCAAATAAGGCTCATTTCGGAGCGTGGATGCATAAAAAACGGAACAGAAAAACGAGAAGTTCCCATACGCTCACGAGGCGGATTTACGACCCTATGAATGGTAGATTTTAGTTTGTTGTTGGTGAGCCTGTCTAGCATATCACCGACATTGACGACAATCTGGTCTGGAAGTGCCGTAATACCTATCCATTGCCCATCTCTGCGCAAAACCTGAAGACCCTCCGCACTTGCGCCCATCAGCAAAGTAATCAAATTGATGTCGCCGTGAGCCGCAGCACGAACCGCATCAGCAGGCACTTCATCAGGGTTTTCTATAGGAAAATAGTGCAAAGTACGCAAAATACTATTTCCGTAAAGCACCTTATCATCAAAATAATGTTCGGGCAAATTTAGGTAAATGGCAATGGCTTGTAGCATTATTTTGCCCGTATTTTCAAGGATTTTATACGCTTCTGTAGTGTTTTGAGCGAAAGTAGAAATTTCTTTTGGAAAAATATTGTCAGGGTATTCTGCTTTCATTGTATCATTGTCAGGAATGATATTTTTATCTTGCCCAACGTGATAAAATTCTTTCAAATCACCTGTATTTCTGCCTTTTGCGTGTTCTTTTCCCTTGCCAATATAGCCACGTTGTCCTGCTATTTCTGCAATTTCGTATTGTTGTTTTTGTGCATCAGAAAGCGCAAAAAAGGCTTTCACGTCTGTATAAAGTTTTTCTGTGAGCGCATCAGAAAGTCCGTGATTTTTGATAGCCACAAAACCAATACTGTTGTAGGCTTCACCCAATTTGCGGACAAATTCAGCTTTTTTTTGCGCATCATTGGAGGTAAAATCAGCCAAATCAAGCGAGGGAACATTATCAAAAAGAATATCCATTTTGAGTTATGAATTATGAGTTATGAATTATGAGTTACTACTGTTTAACTTTCCAAGCCTTCCGCTAGTGTACCATAAATAAAAATATGGCTGATTTAGTTGCCACGAATACACGAATAATTGTATTCATTCGTGTATTCGTGGCAATTGCAAACCCTACAATATAGCTTTTATGCAATACCAGTTTAAAACTTTTGGAAAGTTAGTAGTTTGAAATTTAGCAAATATACAAATATTTTATTTTGCGTACCCAATTTTCGTTAAATTTCTACAGTAATTAAGAAAAATTCTTTGCCTTTTTTTCCAATGTAATATTTTTCTTTTATTTGTTGAAAATCTGCTAATTTCGCATCTGGTTTGGTGAGTTTTACGTTAGAAATTCCTATGCCATTGCCTTTAATCAAATCTTTTATTTCACGTTTTGAGGCAAAAAGTTTCTTTTCTAATTTTCTCCTTTCTGTTTTTTCTCCTTCATTTTCTTCCTCTTTTTCAACAAAACAAAAATCTTCCAAACTCAAAATTTCCATCAAAGAAAGTTCATTTGCTTGCGTCTGCGTGATTTTTGTTTGTGGTTTGTCTTCAAAAACATCATTTAATTCTTCATCAGAAAGTTCTGCTAATTTCTCTACAAAATTCTTATCAAAAAGTGCTTTTGAGGCTTTTTGAGCAGCTTCCAAATCCTGTTTTGAGTGAACACGCTCCGTAATTTCGTCTGCCAAACTATGTTGCATTGGGCGCAAATGTCTTGCTTGCTCTTGTTCTATTTCTAAACTTTCTATTTCTGTTTTTGTTTTGAGAGAAAAAATACGAATATAGTTTTTTATGTCCTCATCACTTGCATTGAGCCAAAATTGGTAAAATTTGTAGGCAGAAGTACGTTTTTTATCTAGCCAAATATTGCCATTTTCACTTTTTCCAAACTTAGTGCCATCTGCTTTTTTGATGAGTGGCGTAGTGAGTGCGTATGCCTTACCTGCGCCCATTCTGCGTACAAGCTCTGTTCCTGTGGTAATGTTGCCCCATTGGTCGCTGCCGCCCATTTGCAGGAGAACATTTTTATTTTTCCAAAGATGATAAAAATCATATCCTTGAATAAGTTGGTAGGTAAATTCTGTAAAAGACATTCCGTTATCACCGTCTAGGCGGTTTTTGACAGAATCTTTTGCCATCATATAATTCACAGAAATATGTTTGCCTGTATCACGAATAAAATCCAAAAAAGAAAATTCTTTAAACCAATCATAATTATTGACAATTTCAGCGGAGTTTTCGCCACAATCAAAGTTTAAAAATTTTTCCAATTGTTTCTTTTGCGAAGCCAGATTATGATGTAAGATTTCTTCAGAAAGCAGATTTCTTTCCTTAGATTTTCCAGAAGGGTCGCCAACCATTCCTGTTGCGCCGCCAATAAGTGCAATGGGTTTGTGTCCAGAGCGTTGGAAATGCAGGAGTGTCATTATTTGGACGAGGTTTCCCACGCCCAAAGAGTCTGCCGTAGGGTCAAAACCAATGTAACCGCTAGTCATTTCTTTTTGTAATTGTTCTTCTGTTTGTGGCATCACGTCTTGCAACATTCCACGCCAACGCAATTCTTCTATAAAATTTTGCATAAATAAATTTAAAAAAATGTAGAGATAAGGCACTGCCTTATCTGAACTGAATCATGTTTTATTTCCTCCAAAAAATATTAGAAATTAGAGGATTTGTTAGAAATACATTGTTTGTCGTTAGATAAGGCAGTGCCTTATCTCTACAAATAGACACGTATTTTATAAAAATTTCACATCTCCGCCTTCACCAAGTCGCATAAGCGTATGTTTGGGTGTGGGCGTTTCTTCTTTTGTGTCAATATAATTTATTAAAATATTTTTTTCTGAATTATTTTTGAGAAAATCAGCAGAAACTACCATAGATAGTAAAGGTCGTCCAAATTTGTGCAAAATATCCTTTGTTTGTCCGTGTTTGACGAACCTAACAGCGGTATTTGTCGTATTTTCTAGATTTATTGGCAAACCTTGCACCACATCAAAAACAATAGAAAGCGGGTTTTCCTCAAAATCAATAATGTCCCACGCCACCTCTGGAATGCCTTTTGCGTAGGTATTGAGAAGTCCTATATCTTTGAAAATGATAGTAAGAGGCGTTTTAGATTTGTCAGTAGGAATACTTAAATAGATGTTTTTTAGGTTTTCGCAAGCGTTTTGGTTGCGAGTATCACAAGCAATCAGCCAGCCAATGTCACCCGCAAAAGCCACTATTTCGCCATTTTTGAGTGTTTGTAAGATTTTTTCCATAGTTTTGATATTTTTAAAAGTAAAAACGTGATAAGATTTGTAAAGCTTACCACGTTTTTAATTGTTTTTTCCGTACATTAGTTCAGTAAGTTCTTTATCTTGTTTGGGCGTTAATTTAAGATAACAAATATATACTATTCTATACAATGTGGTATATTTTTATACCACTTTTATAGGATGATAAATTTTTGTCTAAAATTTTAGATTTCTCTAAAACCCTCCTGTATCTCAATCCAGAAGTTGCAAAGAGTCCTAATGCGTTTTTCCAATTAAGCACAGTATCACAAGGAACATCTAAGCCTAATAGGCACATAGTGTCTTTGTCCTTATCACTTAAAACTGGAAAAATAGAATTTCCTTTGTCATATTTTACTGTGCCACGCCTTGCTATTTCAATGCTGGCACTTATTGGGTCAAAATAAGTATGCTGAATATTACCAATAAACGAGGAATAAGCAGGAATAATGCCTATTTTTTCAATACCAAGAATATTGCAATATTTATTTATTAAGTTGGTAGTGAGCGTTCTATGCCAAATATTTTTCGTTTTATAATTAGCAAGATTACTATTTTCATTGTAAGATTTTGCCTTAAATTCTAATTCTTCTGACACAAAATAAGCCACTTTAAAATGTGTAGCAAGGTCAAAAATATACTTCCAAGCCTCACAAAGCTCAAATTTGCGTTTATTATTTTGTTTTATTTGCTTTTTATCTGTGGAACTCAAACGAGTTTTTGTGTTCAGATTTGACAAATCCAAACATTCTTTATAAACTTCATTTATTCCTCCATTTTCTAGCTTATCAACCACACAAAAGCCAATAAATTCAGGATTCAAATCAACAGCTAAGTACCTGTTATTCAATTTATTAACTAATTTCCTTTCTCTTTGTTCTGCTATAAATTTTTTATAAATTTCTTTGCGTAATTCTTTACTATTTTCCTCGTTTTTAGGTACTTTTTTTATTTCTCTAAAATACTCATTTTCTTTAAATTCATAGTTATTTAGTTTCTCTTCATCAAAAGAAATCCAAACAAAATCATTGTCTAAACGCACAGAAACGGGCATCACGCCTATATATTTTTGTAATTTATCCAACACTTTTTGCTGATTTTTGGAACAATAAAAATCAATATTAAATTTAGTATCTTTATCTGGTTTAAACAGTATTTTTTGATGTAAGAAATCAAAAGAAAACTTACGGTTACTTTTTTGTGGTGCTTCGCCAATACTATAAATAAGAATAATCCTTTGTTTATAATATTTCTTTTTTATAAGGCTTAATTCTGTTTGATTTTCTTGTTTTTCGTTGGATAAAAAAGAAATTTTTTGAAGATTTGAAAGTCCACCAAAAGTGATTTTTTTAGCTTGTTTTTCTTTCAAATAACCTAATTTTTCTGTCAAATAAAACTTTTTTCTTTTACCTTTTTTACCTTCAAAATTGTTGTTAAGTAATTCTTTTTCAATACTTTGTATTTGCAATAATTGTTTCTTTCTTTGCGTTTCATTTTGTAAAAGTTTCATTTTTACTTCTTTTTTGCAACTCTCAAAAAACCAACTATCTAAACCATATTTTGCTTGTAATTCTTTCTGATAATTCTTATCTGCTGACAATTCAAAATTAGCATAAAGTTTCCTAAACAAAAATGAATAATTTTTGCAATAGTAAGAAACATCAATTTTGTTTTTTATTTTTAGTTTATAGGTCAGCATCAAGCCAATATAGCAAAATTTGATTAAATTGTATAAAAAATAACAAAATTAGTAGCTATTGATACAATAATCCCAGACCACTCACGCATATCAGTTTTGATATTGTGCTTTTTATTATAGGCATCTATACCACCAGCAGCAAGTATTTCATCTACATTATGTGTTTTCATAGTTGTATTTTGGGCTAAGATGAATTGATGTTTTCATTTTCACAAAGATACAAATTTTAGCTCAATTTGCACTAGAAAAATGCTTATTCTTTATTTTTGACCAACGGAAGCTTATGCCATAAATGCAACTCTTGTAGGGCATATTTAGTCCAAGTGAACCACGAATAAACTAAGAAGGGATACACCCAAATAATGCCCGCATTATAATAAAAAGCCTCCATCACTTCAAAATGATGTAAATGCATCACGGCTCTAGTAATACCACAACCCAAGCAGTCTGTATCCAAAAGTACCCTAGAAGGACAAATTTCTGTACCTTCATCAAAAAATGTGGCAGGAAGCAACCAAAGAATTATGGGAGTTAGCAATAAGGCGGTAAGCCAAATCTTGTAAAAAATCTCTTTTTTGTTCATAAAAAATGTCTAAAATAGATAAAGTCAGGGTAAATATATACCCTGACTTTATGAGATACAATGTGATTAGAGCTTAGGAGAAACTGTAGTTTTTCATTTTAACCAAAGCATAAATGATACCTGGTATTCCGCAGAGAAGCGTCCAAAGTAACGCTTTCCACCAGTCACTTCCTTCCCAATTAGTAGCTAAACCTACTGCAAGGAACGGCGCAATAAATATTGCTAGAAGGATGTAAACAAGTTTGCTTATTGCATTTTTTTTGCCTGGATTAAGCATTGCTTTTTTCACTTGCTTTTGAGCAACTTTCAACATTATTGTTTTTTTCAAGCCCAACTTTTTGCCTGTAAGTTCTTTGTACTTTTTAGGCGTAAGCGTTAGGAAATCTTCAACACTAAGGTTGGGGTTTTCACTCAAAAAAGTCTGAGCGTCTCTGTTCACTAGAGAGATGTTGTCTACTTTTTTCAAAGGAGACGGGCTTGTGCTAGATACTGACATTAAGCCAATTGCTGCTACCAACACGAAAGATAGCATAAAAACTACTTTTTTCATAGTTACTGGTTTTTATTTAAGTTTATTACCTACTCTTTTAAAGATTTTCAGTTTCCTCTTTATTTAGTGTATTGTTTTGCAAATATAATAAAACTAATAATATTAACAAAAATATTTATTATTTTTTTTTCGTACATCAGTTCAGTAAGTTTTTTATCTTGTTTGAGTGTTAATCTAATAATCCTATACTTGATGTTGAATTGGTGTTTTTCGCTTTACAAAAATACAAATTTTAACATCAAATTGCGTTCTTGAGTGTTTGTAAGATTTTTTCCATAGTTTTTTTTGTTGTTGGGGTATGAAACCCTACGTTACTGATTTTTATAGCTGATTATCAATAGTGTAGTGTTTTATACCCTACATAAATTTTAAAAGTAAAAACGTGATAAGGTTTGTAAAACTTACCACGTTTTTAGTTATGATTTTGTTTGTATATATTCGCTTCTAATCACAACAGAACCCGCTATGAAGTCATGTAAAGACCTTTTTTTAGCATTAAAAAATATTGGTATAATATCTATAAATGCCCACATTAGAAGAATATCATTGAGGATATCTATTTCAGAGCCTTCAGTATATCCAAATAATTGCGGTGATAAAATGTTTACTTCTGATAATTGGTAAGCAAGATAGGAAAGTGATAAAATAGCGAAAATAACATAAATAATATCTCGTAAAATAGCTTGCTTAATTGTTATGCCTCTGGTTTCACTAATATCTACAACTCTAATATTACAAAACATTTTACCAAATGTTTGCCCATATTTATGATGTAAATAAATGCTGTAGCCAAGATATAAAACATTTATAAAAGCCACCCAAAAGAAAATAATAGCTTTATTCTGAAAATCAACACTAACAAAATATTTGCAAATATATTCATCAGCATAACTTATAGGTATAAATATGCAACTATCAATTAAACTTGCGCCTATTCGTGCCATACTTGTTTCATACTGTGGATTTTCTAGCATTATTTTTCTTGGGTTAAATCAACCATTCTTTTGGAAAATCTTTTATTTTTATAGCTTCTGAATAAGGAACAGCAAGATATTTTATCATATCACTACTTTTCCCAAAACCATAGAATTCACTAAATGAAGTATCATCAAAAAAAAATGCAATATCTGCCTCTGTTTTGATAATATAATTTTTATATGACGTATTTTCAAAACTTTCAATTTCAATATCACGCAATAAAAGCATTTTTCTTGCAAAATTATAAAGTAGCACAAAACACAAATAATCTTTATTTTTTGCGTTTTCACTATATCCCAAATGAAAGCCTGTTTCATCATCATAACTCATATATATGTGGTTAGTTTGTGAAGGCTTAACAAAATCAATATGATAAAAAAACAAGTCGTAATCTTCAAGAAAAACATCTTTAGCTTCTCCAAACCATTCTTTGGGGCTGATATGCTCTACTACTTCAGTAAAAAACAGATTTTCTTTCAGAATAATTTGCATATCATTTGAAAGAAAATCTGGAATGATGTCAAGAGGGTTTTTATGAAATTTATTTTCTAAATCTCCCACATAAATAATGTATGATTTGTGGTTTGAATCCATTTTTTGCTACTTTTTTGAGTTAAAAATATTGGGACAAACTCTTGTGGATAAGCCCTTCAAGGTTTTTAAAACCTTGAAGGGCAGGCTGTTACTAAGATTTTTTAGCTTTCTTTTCTGCTTGTGCTTTCATAGCTTTTTCCAGTCGTTCTTGGAACATACTAGGTTTTTTCTCTTTGCCTTTATTTTTCTCTTTGTAATGGTCTAGCGAGAGTTTTAGTTTGTCTTCATCAACAAAATATTTAATCAAAATTTGCTGTCCAATACTGACAATATTGGTACACAAATAATAATAAGTAAGTCCTGCCGCAAAAGAGTTCAACACAAACATAAAAATAACGGGCATCAAATAACCTACAATTTTTTGAGGTCCTTCTACGGTGGTCATATTTTGGTTGTTGTACCAAGTGTAAACAATGGTAGAAATAGTCATCAAAATAGTAAATAAACTTACGTGGTCGCCGTAGAACGGTATAGTTGGTATGCTCAAAACGGAGTCAAACGTTGATAAGTCGTGCGCCCACAAGAAGCTTTCTTGTCTAAGTTCTATAGAATTTGGAAAAAACGTAAACATTGCAAACGTGATAGGCAACTGCAAAAACATGGGTAAACAGCCTCCAATAGGGTTTACACCAACTTCTTTGTACAAAGCCATTGTTTCCATTTGTGCTTTTTGCGTATCTTCTGGATATTTAGCTTTGATGGCATCAGCTTGTGGCTTCATAATACGTGTTTTTGCCATTCCTACGTAAGATTTGTAGGTAAGTGGCAACAAAATTGTCTTCACAACAAGCACGAGCAAAAATATCAGCAATCCAAAATTACCAATAAAACTCCCTAAAAACGAAAATATAGGAATAATCAAAAATTTGTTCACCCAACTAAAAATCCCCCAACCCAAACCAACATTCCTATCAAAGCCATCTGCATCAATTTTCTTGATAATATCATATTTATTTGGACCTAAATAAAAGATATAATTAGCCTTTCCCGCCTGCACGTCAGCCGTAGAAAGTGGCGCAATAAGTTCATAGTTTTTCACCGTAACGCTGTCGGTAGGCACAGAAGTATTCATTATGGGCATTCCTAGCGTGGTTTCTTTCTTTGCAATGATAGATGCCAAGAAAAATTGTTGCTGAAAACTCACCCAACGCACAGGACTTTCTGCCGTTTCTGTTTGCGGGTCTGGTGATGCTTCTGTCAAAAAATCATAACCATCAGCATCAGAATGAAAATTGATAGTTGATTTGTTGCGCTCTTGCACAAGATAAGATTCTGTTTTTTGGAGATTTGCTTTCCAAATAAATTGCGTAGGCGTAGTTTTGAGGTCTTTTTCTAGTCCTTTGCTGCTGATACTGTACGAAATTTCGTAGTTTTCGTTGAGCGTGTAGGTTTGCGTGAAGGCTTTGTTTGCGCCCAAATTTGCGGTAAAAGTAAGTGTATTTGCCGTTTTTTGAGGAGAAAAATAAACCTGATAAAGGTCAATATTCCCAGAATTGAGGGGCAAATTAAGTGCCATTGCACTACTTTTTTCGTCAAAAAGTACAAGTTTTTTCTTGTCGTAAGTAACATAATCTTTGAGTTCTGCAGATTTTATTTTGCCGCCCAGCGTGCTAAAAACAAGTTTTACCTTTGTGTTTTCTAAAATAATGTCTTCATTTGTGCCTTTATTTGCAGTGGCAAAAATATTATTAGAGTCAATATTATTTTTGACGGTTTCAATTATTGGTTTTGCAATTTGCTTATCAACTTGTGGCTTTTGTTGCTCTGTTGTGGGCTGTTTTGGTTTTGGCGTTTCATTGAAAAATGCTAAATAAATTAGTAGCATTACAGAAATAAGCACAATACCAATGGTTTGATTCTTATCCATTTTGGTTTTTTTGTATATAAAATGTTGTAGTTTTAGACTAGCACTTACTTAGTAATTTGCTATCTTGCCTAAAACGCCTGCAAAGGTAAAAAATTTTATCAAAATAGAAAATTAAATTTTATTTATGAATGAATAATCATAAATAGCGGAAAATAATTTCTGCCAAAACACGAACAAAACAACGTATAAATTGTATCTTTGTGTGAAGATTGATATAAAAACTCATAACTGTTTAGGTTAAATATTTAGAAATTGAAATAAATGTATTAAAATGTAGGGGCTGGGCTTGCCCCATAGCCCAATATGCGAAAGCAACACGGCAAACAAAAAATAAGCTAAAACCTGCTCCAAGAGGGCAGGGGCAAGCCCAGCCCCTACAAAATACAACCTAAACAGTTACACAATTCACAACTCACTTGCATACTATCACGCCATTTCATAGGTGGGAAACAGATTATGACCCTGCCACAGACGAAAAATCTCCTTTTTATGGGAAAGAATATAATTATGATTTGTATTCTGACACCATTTATGGCTATTATATTGACCCTGCGTGGGATTTTATAGGCTCTGAAACGCTTTATGTCAAACTTATTTTTGTAGATTATGATAGGAAGTATGCCATAATTGAAATGATAGGAGAGTGGAATGATGCCATAGAAAATGATATAATGTACTTTAAAACCAACGTAATCAACCATTTAATAAAAAATGGCATACAAGATTTTATTTTGTTGGGTGCAAATATCCTAAACTTTCACGGCTCTGATGACTGTTATTATGAAGAATGGTTTGAAGATGTGGAAGATGGCTGGATTTGCGCCATCAATTTCCAGACTTTTGTCTATCAAGAATGGCGCAAATATAACATTGATGCCTACTTAAACTATGGTGGTGAGTTAGAAATAGATAATTGGCGCACAATGAAAGCACCACATTTCTATGAAAAAGTAAAAGAAATAATGCAAAAAAGACTATTTTGATGTGTGATATGTGATGTATGATGTAAATACATTGTTTGTTGTAAAAAATACCTCATATATCACACATCATATATCAATACCTCACACTTATTCTTTGCTTCTCCAAACTATTTTTTTCTCGTTTTTGCTTGTAAAAAGTACAATTCTTAGTGGACTAGGAATAATGACAATATGACCCTCCAAATGCTCAAATTCATCTTCTAGCTCTACCCAAACGCCTTGTCCGTCATCTAAAACATCAAAATTAGTGTCTTTTTTGATGTATTTCTTGGCAAGGTAGGCAATAGGCAGAAGTACGTCAGTATCAGGGCAATACTCGTCGTGAACGTCAATAAGTGCATCTTCTAAATAGTCGCCATATTTTTCTAAAAAATCATCTTCCAACTCGTGCAATTCTTCTTCTAGGTTGTCATAATCAGAGGAGTCGTAGGTGAGCGCATCTAGGCGCATACGTAGCTCTACAATGATTACAAGGGCTTTATTGATGTCTTTTATATTTATTTCTTCTGGTAAATTTCCCATAATAATTATTTTTTTGGTTTGTTTTGGCGTATTTCAACTTGTTTGCCTTATTTTACTGCAAAGCTAATAAAAAATACAAAATCTACAAAAAAACATTCCCTCCAACAAAAAAGTTGTATCTTTGTACGTTGAATAATAAAATAAAAACCACCAAAAATGGAAATAAAAAGTTATAATTTCTCCAACATCAAATTTTCAGATTTGGAGAACCTTGTGAAACTAACGCCTGCTGACAATAACCTAAAATTTAATGATTGGTTTTCGTTTGACTACAAATTAAACAGAAAAGAAAGTACCTTTTTGAAAGAACTCATAAACAAACATAGATTTTTATTAAATTCATATTTTGAAGATACCCTAAAAATAAAATTTATAGGTCCTATCCTAAATCTTGTTGATTTTAATGCAGAATACCTGCACGACTGGTATCACGCAAGCCTTTCTGGTGAGATAAACGGCGTGGAAATCAAAGGTTTTACGGATTATATGGTCGCCTCTGGCACACGTGAGCCACGAAAACCTTATTTTTTCATACAAGAATTTAAGCCATCTATTCCTGATAAAGACCCAGAGGTGCAATTACTGGCTGAAATGCTCGTAACAATAGAAAAAAATCAAACAAACATAATGCGTGGTGGCTATATCATTGGACAATATTGGAAATTTGTTGTTTTAGAAAAAATACAAGAAAACGTATTTGAGTATTTTGTTTCTTCTCCTTTTGATGCGCTTGATTTGGCTGATTTAAAGAAAATTTACATCATTTTGCAAGCTGTAAAGCACAAATATTGCAAAGATTAAAAAAATATCAAATAATAATCTACCAAAAATGGAAATAAAAAGCTATAATTTTTCTAATATCAAGTTTCCAGATTTGGAAAGTATTGTGCAAATAAAACCAATGTATAATCCTTTGGTTTTTGATGAATGGTTTTCTTTTGCGTATAAATTAAGTAGAAAAGAAAGCACTTTCTTAAAAGAACTTATTGAAAGACATATAAAATTATTGAATTTTTATTTAGAGGAAGACCTAAAAATGAAGTTTTTAAGTCCTATCCTAAATCAAGTGAATTTTCTTACAGATGATTTTCACGACTGGTATGACGGCGCACTCGCAGGAATGGTAAATGGCATAGAAATCAAAGGTTTTACAGATTATATGGTCGCCACAGGTATATCACAAGCAAAAAAACCGTATTTTTTCATACAAGAATTTAAACCTTCCATTCCTGACCGCAACCCAGAAGTGCAATTACTTGCTGAAATGCTCGTAACAATAGAAAAAAATCAAACAAACATAATGCGTGGAGGCTATATTATTGGACGCAATTGGAGTTTTGTGATTTTAAAAAAAGTAAAGGAAAATCAATTTGAGTATTTTGTTTCTTCTCCTTTTGATGCGCTGGATTTGGCAGATTTAAAGAAGATTTATATCATTCTGCAAGCTGTGAAGGATAAATATTGCAAAGATTAAAAAATACCACTAACCCCGAAGGGAATAATACAAATATATTATTAAATTGTATTAAAGTCCCCTTTGGGGATTTAGGGGCAAAAACATCAACAAACAAAAATCTACCAAAAATGGAAATAAAAAGTTATAATTTTTCTACTATTAAATTTTCAGATTTGGAAAATCTTGTGCAAATAAAACCTGTGCGTAATGATGCAAAATTTAATGAATGGTTTTCTTTTGCATACAAGCTGAAACCTACTGAAACTAAGCTATTTAAGGCACTTATTGACAAGCACATAATGCGTATGATGTCGTATATGGAAGAGGATTTGAAAGCAAAATTTCTTATTCCTATTTTTAATCAAGTAGATTTTATGACAGATACACGCAATGATTGGTATGATGCAAGTCTTTCTGGAATGGTCAATAAGGTGGAAATAAAAGGTTTTACGGATTACATGGTTGCCTCTGGCACACGAGAGCCACGAAAACCCTACTTTTTTATCCAAGAGTTTAAGCCTTCCATTCCTGACCGCAACCCAGAGGTGCAATTACTCGCTGAAATGCTCGTAACCATAGAGAAAAATCAAACAAATATAATGCGTGGTGGCTATATTATTGGACGCAATTGGAGTTTTGTGATTTTAGAAAAAGTACAAGAAAACGTATTTGAGTATTTTGTTTCTTCTCCTTTTGATGCGCTTGATTTGGCAGATTTGAAGAAAATTTATGTGATTCTGCAAGCTGTAAAGCATAAATATTGCAAAGATTAAAAAAAATACTTGAACATATCTGAAAAATGGAAAATACCGAAATTATTAAATCTTACAACTTTTCTAGTATTAAATATACAGAAATAGAAAGACTTGTAAAAATAAAAGGAAAAGTTAATGATGCAAAATTTGATGACTGGTTTGATTTTTTTGTTGATATAACTGAAAATGATACTTTATTTTTTGATACTTTAATAAATAAAAATAGGTTATTATTGCCTTCTTACTCTGAAGAAAAGTTAAAAATGAAGTTTATATCTTCTATTTTGAACAAAGTTGATTTTGCAACAGATACCGTTCAAGACTTCTATGATGGCACGCTTTCTGGTATGTTGAATGGGGTAGAATTGAAAGGTTTTGCTGATTTTATGGTGGCATCAGGCACGCAAGAGCCTAACAAACCATATTTTTTCATACAAGAATTTAAGCCTTCTATTCCTGACCGCAACCCAGAGGTGCAATTACTTGCTGAAATGCTCGTAACCGTAGAGAAAAACCAAACAAATATTATGCGTGGTGGCTATATTATTGGTCAATATTGGAAATTTGTTGTTTTAGAAAAAATACAAGAAAACGTATTTGAGTATTTTGTTTCTGCATCTTTTGATGCGTTGGATTTGGCAGATTTAAAGAAAATTTATGTTATTCTGCAAGCCGTAAAACATAAATATTGCAAAGATTAAAAATAATTAACAAATAAAGAGCCAAAAAAATGGAAATGAAGAGCTATAATTTTTCTAATATCAAGTTTTCAGATTTGGAAAATCTTGTTAAAATAAGACCGCAATATAATGAAAAAAAATTTGAGGAATGGTTTGACTATGCCTGCATAATCAATGAAATAGAAAATAGTTTCTTTGAAAAATTAATAGAGAAACATATTTTATTGCTAAATTCTTACTTTGAGGATACACTCAAAGCAAAATTTATCATTCCTATTTTAAATCTTGTTGATTTTAATGCAGAATACCTGCACGACTGGTACCACGCAAGTCTTTCTGGTGAGATAAACGGCGTGGAAATTAAAGGCTTTACAGATTATATGGTCGCTTCTGGCACAAGAGACCCACGAAAACCATATTTTTTCATTCAAGAGTTTAAGCCTTCTATTCCTGATAAAGACCCAGAAATACAATTACTCGCTGAAATGCTCGTAACCATAGAGAAAAATCAAACAAACATTATGCGTGGTGGCTATATTGTTGGTCAAAATTGGCGTTTCGTTATTTTGGAAAAAATAGGTGAAAACCAATTTGAGTATTTTCTTTCTATTTGCTACCGTACACAGTTTTTGAGTTTGTGGTAAAAAACTAAATATTCTATGAAACAGCGCAATAATATAGTAACTTTGTGTTCTCAAACTCACTT
>JAYVGJ010000097.1:0-10034 GCA_043772375.1 Raineyaceae bacterium
AAAGATATTTTACTTAGTATTGTAGATTTTGAAAAACTAAAATCTTGCACAAAAACTAAACTTTTTGTTTGCGCCACAGACGTAAAAGCAGGAAAAGCAAAAGTTTTTGATATGACTCATATCTCTGTTGATGCCGTAATGGCTTCTGGTTGCTTGCCTTTTATGTTTAAAGCATTGAATATCAATGGAATAGATTATTGGGACGGTGGCTATATGGGTAATCCACCTATCTCACCACTTATCAACCAAACGGACACAACGGATATTTTGATAGTGCAAATAAATCCTATTGTCATCAAAGAAACGCCCACAACGCCTATTGACATCAGAGACAGAGTAAATGAAATCAATTTTAACGCAAGTTTGATACTGGAAATGGACAAATTGGAGCTTATCTCTCGTATGATTGATGCAGGCTTGAATTTTGATGAAAAACTTTTCAGAAAAATACATATTCATAACATAAACCCTGAAAATGACATTGCCCACTACAACGTATCAAGCAAAATCAATGCAAGTGCAGAGTTTTTGGAGTATTTGTTTCATCTTGGAACAAATTACGCTGACCAGTGGCTGGCAAAAAATTACAGTGATATTGGGAAAAAATCTACGTGTGATGTAAAGAAAACTTTTTTGTAAGATATTTATGATTTTATTTCTGTAAAAATCCCTCAAAAATTAAAATTTTTGAGGGATTTTTTATTTTTAGGTTGATTTTTAGTTTATTTGCATTATTTTTGTTGAAGGTTGTTGTGAAGTTAGGTGGAAACACCTGACTTCACAGGAATTGAACGTAATTGATAATTCGTAATTCGTAATTGACTGTATATTTATGAAAAAATTGATTTTTATATTGTTTTTCTCGCTTGTATGCACGTTTACGTATGCGCAAGACGACCTAGATTTGATGGATTTGGATAACGACACCATTCCAGACCTTGCCGTAAAGCCTAAAAATGATACTTCTAAGAAAAAATCAGAAAAAGGCACGCTGAAAGTCAAAAAAAACGTGTTTTATGGACTGAAAACCAAGAAAACATTCCTGAAAAATGGTTCTGTTACTGAAATTTTTAACTATTTGCCCAATCAAATAGAAAAACCTGCTAAATATATTGACCAAATTGCGTGGTACAATACCCAAAAACGCAATATTGCTAACACAGACCCCGCTAAATTTAACAAGAAAATTGGCAAAATCTTACACGGACCTTATAAAAAAATGCAACCCGTCAGAATTGGCAACAAGCAAGTAAATATGGTCGTTGAAGAAGGCTTTTATTATGTAGGAACAAAACACGGAAGATGGGAAAAGTTTGGAAAGGACGCAATGGATAAGGATTTTGTGTTGCTAGACAAAACAAAATACGTAAAAGGTTGGCTCAAAGAATCAGAAAAAACTTACTACGACACAGGAAAAAACAAGCTAAAAGAAGTTGTCCCTATCAAAAATGGCAAAAAAGAAGGCAAATATTTTGCCTTTTACGAACACGGCAGAATATCTGTGAGAGGAGAATACCAAAACGGTCTGAAAATCAGCAAATGGACAGAATACCACAATAACGGAGAGAAAAAAAAGGAAACAAAGTACCCAAATACTTTCATCAACAGAACAGAAAAGCCTTATATTATAGCACAATGGAACGAACAAGGCAAGAAATTAGCTGTAAATGTTGAAAATGAAATAAAAGAACAACAAGAAGATAGAGAAGATATTTCAGATGAAGAATAGCTTTTGAGTTGTGAGTTGTGAATTATAAGTTGTGAGTTGAAATACATTGTACTCAGTATTTCAACTCACAACTCACAACTCATAATTTACAACTCCTAAGTAATTAAATGGCGTTATTTGCAATAATTCATTTTTTAATTCTTGTGAAATGTCTAAATTTTTGATGAAATCTTGAATAGTTTTCTGGCTTATTTTTTCATTTTTTCGTGTAAGATTTTTCATTATTTCGTAAGGTTTTGGAAAGCCCTCACGCCTCAAAATAGTTTGTATTCCTTCAGAAACTACTGCCCAATTATCTTCCAAATCATTTGAAATAGTGCTTTCATTTAGTTCTAACTTACTAAATCCCTTCAAAAGAGAATTATAAGCAATCAGACTATGCGCCAGCGGAACACCCAAATTCCGCAGAACAGTAGAATCTGTAAGGTCTCTTTGCAGGCGTGAGATAGGTAATTTTTCAGAAAAATGTGAGAAAATAGCATTTGCCATTCCTAAATTTCCTTCAGAATTTTCAAAATCAATAGGATTTACTTTATGTGGCATTGCAGACGACCCGACTTCATTTTCTCTGATTTTTTGAGTAAAATAATTCATAGAAATATATTGCCAAATATCTCTATTCAAATCAATTAAAATAGTATTGATACGTCTGAAATTATCACAAAGTGCCGCCAAATTGTCGTAATGCTCTATTTGCGTGGTATATTTGCTTCTTTTTAAATTATTTCCTAAATTATTGCCTAAATTATTGCCTAAAACATTTTCTACAAAATTATCCGCAAAACTTACCCAATCAATATGCGGATATGCCACACAATGCGCATTAAAATTGCCTGTTGCGCCACCAAATTTTGCAGAAAAAGGAATTTTTTTGAGCATATCCAACTGATTATTAAGACGTTCTACAAAAACCAATAATTCTTTTCCTACAGTCGTGGGCGTGGCTGCTTGCCCGTGTGTTCGTGCAAGCATTGGCGTATTTTTCCATAAAATTGCTTTTTCTTCTAAAATAAAAATTATTTTTTGCAAAACGGGCAACATTACTTGCGCCATAGCACGAGCAAGTGCCAACGGAATGGCGGTATTATTGATGTCTTGCGAGGTAAGCGCAAAATGTATAAATTCTTGATAATCAACAAGGTTTATGTTTTTTATTTGTATATTTTCAAAACAATCTTTCAGGCAATATTCTATTGCTTTGATGTCGTGGTTGGTTATTTTCTCTATTTCCTTGATTTTCTGGGCTTCCTCTTCCGTAAAATTCCTGTAAATATCCCTCAAAATCTCAAAACTACTTTCTAAGTTTTTGAGCTGTGGTAAGGTGTGGCAAAGGGTAATAAAATACTCAATTTCCACTTCCAGACGGTGTTTTGTAAGGGCAAATTCTGAAAAATAATTACTCAAAACGCTCGTTTGGGCATAATATCTTCCATCTATGGGTGAAATGGCATTAAGTGGAGAAAGAGGCATATTTAATTAGGAATTAGAAATTAGGAATTTTGAATTAAAATATACAGATTGTAACTGTTTAGGTTAAACATTTAGAAATTGAAACAAATGTATTAAAATGTAGGGGCTGGGCTTGCCCCTGCCCAATGTGCGAAAGCAACACGACAAACAAAAAATAAGCTAAAACCTGCTCTACGAGGGCAGGGGCAAGCCCAGCCCCTACAAAATACAAACTAAACAGTTACCAAAAATTAAAATACAAAGATTAAAATCTGTATTATCTTTTAATCCGTCTAAATCTGTGATTTTGATTCTTGTGAAGTCAGGTGTTTCCACCTGACTTCAAGAAATAGCTTTTAAGATTTTGAGAGGAAAGAAATTTTGTATTTTTTTCTAAAAATTAGTATTTAACAGCACCATTGAAGTCTGGTGGAAACACCTGACTTCACCACTAACTAAAATACAAAGATTAAAATCCGTGTCATCTCTTAATCCGTTTAAATCCGTGATTTTGATTTGGGCGTAAAATTGCGTATTTTTGCCTTTATTTCCAAACAAATAATATTAGAAACCAAAAACCACTTAAAATGATTTTTCTGCAAACTATTAAAATGATTGAAAAAGCCACCAAAGAAGCTGATGGCTCACTTTCTATTGTACTTATTATGGCTGCCATTGTACTTTCGGGCGTGGTGATTTATTACCTCAAAACGGTGGCGGTGAAAGAAAGTAAAAAAATAGTTTTGCAATTTGAAAACCTCGCCAAAAAACTAAACCTGCCCTTAGACATCACTAAACGGCTTGGAGAAGATATTTTTCCACGAATGGAAGGCATTTACGAAGGAAGAAATATTGTTATTGAACGCACAGAAGAGGAAAAATACAACTATTTTGTCGTTAGTATTTCTGTCAATAATCCTGAAAACTTACATTGGCTAGTCATTCCCAAAAATCATCTTAAAGAAAAAGATTTGTTACCTGCTACAGATTTATTACTTTTGGGAGATAGTTTTTTTGATAAAAATTTTCAGGTAGTTGGTACTGATAATGAACAAATTAAATCATTTTTGGGTGGTGATTTAAAGAGATTTCTAACTACTCACGAGCCAATAAACACTGCTTTTAATACTTTCATACTATTCAAAAACCGCTTAACATTTGTGCTAGTTTCACGACCAAAACCAGTAAAAAATGATTTGATTTTGGAGGTTTGTAGGCAGTTTTTGTATGATTTAGCTACAAAATTGGAAGTAAAAAAAGCATAAAAATAAAAAACATTCATCTATAAGCTGGGTTCTGTTTTTGCAGTTTTCAGTAATTTCTTACATCAACCACAAACGCCTATCATTTATCTAGGCTTGCACTCACGCACAAGCTCCATCAACCTACCCGCAAGCTCCAACGAGCAGTCTTTTATACTTTTCTGCAAACGCAGCCACGTTTTACAGAAAAATATTGCGCTTGCATATTTGGTCTTTCAACACATAAGGTTTGCCGTTGCCTCTTTTGTCACCAAAAAAGCGGTAGTCTCTTACACTACCTTTTCACCCTTACAAAACATATTTCTATGTTTTGCGGTTATTTTCTGTGGTACTAGCTGTCGTACATTCGTTGCCAAATGCACGCCTTTCCGTTAGAAAGTATGTTGCTCTATGTTGCCCAGACTTTCCTCTCGTCTTGCACCTACGTTCACACGCAAGCGCAACACCAGTGATAAGCCAATGAATGTTAGTGCAAATATAGGACTTTTTCACTAAAAAATAACTTTTATTTTTCAATGCACTGATAATTTCTTATATTTGCGTATTGATTTGCTTTGCTTTAATTTGAATATCAACATAAACTACTATGAAATTTCTCAAAAAAATTGGTTTCTTTTCTGCCTTTATTATGCCTTCTTTGGTTATTTTAGGCATTCATTTGGGTGGCTACTGGAACTTTCTGACACTGATTTTTACCTTTGCCATCATTCCGCTTATTGACGAAATAACGGGCAAAGACCGCAAAAATCTGGACGAAAAAACAGAAGTGCCACTTATTTCAAATGAACTTTACTACCGTTTTATCACTTACGTTTGGGCGTTTTTTCAGCTAGGATTTGTCGTTTGGGCAACTTCTGTGGCTGCTTTTACTACACTATCCACGCCAGAATGGATAGGTTTTGTTTCTGGTGTGATGATTGTTACAGGTGGAATTGGCATCACTGTTGCCCACGAATTGGGGCACAAACAAGATAAATTTGAGCTTTTTTGCGCAAAACTCATTTTGATGACTGTTTGTTATATGCACTTTATCATAGAACACAACAGAGGGCATCACGTTCACGTAGCAACGCCCCTAGACAAGGCTACAAGCAAGAAAAATCAAAGTTTTTATGCTTTTTGGGTGCAGTCTGTCGTGGGTGGATACAAAAGTGCGTGGCATATTCAAATGGATATTTTAAGGAAGAAAAATTTGCGTTTTTTCTCTTCTGAAAACGAAATGCTGACTTTTACTATTGCGCCAATATTGTTTATGGTAGCACTTACGGCAGGTTTTAGCTTGTATGCAGGCATGTTTTTGTGGGTTGTGCCTGTGTTTTTTGTGGTGCAAAGTGTATTAGGTTTTACAATGCTTGAGCTTGTAAATTACATTGAACATTATGGTATTGTGCGCAAACAACTAGAAAATGGTCGTTATGAGCGTGTTACACATCTACACTCGTGGAATGCTAGCCAAATGATAAGTAATTTCTTTTTGTTTCAGCTACAACGCCATTCAGACCACCACGCCAACGCTTCACGCCGTTACCAGATTTTGCGTCATTTTGACGAAAGCCCACAGTTGCCGTTTGGTTATCCTTTGATGATGGTAATGTCGCTTGTGCCGCCTTTGTGGTTTAAAGTAATGAACAAACAACTCAAAGACTGGGAAGAAAAAGTGTATCTAGCAGCTTAGAATGATGCTAATACAAAACTATTCTCTGAAATCAAAAACCCTTCAAACATACTTTGTAGTCAGATAACAAGAAAATGTCTTACTACAAAGCAAATACATATAAAAAATAATGAATAGTAAAATTAATATTACTTTTTTAGACTTTGAAGATGCACACAATATTTTATTTGATATATTGGGCATAGATAGTAAAATGAAGGTTATGAGTCCAGATGGAATTTGCCATCTTATCAAAAAGTCTAATATTTCAGACCCAGAGTTATACAATCAATGTTCTCAAAGTATAATGGACTGCTCCACCTTAAATTTTTTAGATATTATTATGAATGGTATTGGTGACGAAGAAATGGTTGTGATGATTACACATGAGAGCTACAACCTAGAAAAAGTGTTTTATGCTGATTGGAAAAACATGAAAGATTTTTGTGACCAAGTATATGAGAACTTGTTTTCTGGTATTAATTCTTTTGTTCAGGAGCATGATTACATTTTTTTGATACCAAAACGCAGAAAAATTCATATTTTCAACCATAATCTTGGTCACTCAGTAAGAGAATTTTAGTTTATTGATAAAAAACTTTGGGTAATACTTGGGGAATCATTTAATTAAGTTTTTTGATGTAAAAACCCAATAAAAAGCCTTTCCAAAATTTGGAAAGGCTTTTTATTGAAAACCCAAAAACCATTATTTTGCTAATTTCCAGCGTATTCCACTATAAATCATTGTGCCAAAAATGGGTGCATAAATTACAGATGCATCAAAATTATTGCCGAATGGTTGCGTAGGGTCAATTATTGGGTTTTCTTGTGTATAATTTCCTAAGTTTTCGCCACCCACATAAAACTCAAAATCTTTCCAAAAATGCGACACCTGTGCATTAAATACCCAAAAATTAGGAGAAAAACTAGGTCTTTGCAAATCTGTTGGATTAGTTTTTGTATTTGGCAGACGTTGTGCGCCATTCCATTTGCTAGTAAAATCAAATTGCCAGCGTTTTTTTGGTGTTTGATACGAAACAGTAGCTAAAACCTTGTCCTTGCTCACGTAAGGGCGCATTTGTTGCACGCCTCCAAGTGGCATCTGCACATCAACATACTTGTAAGAAACACGTACATCTAACTTTTTAAGCGGTTTTATTGAGGCTTCCACCATAAAAGCATTGGCAAAAGATACATTATTTGTGCCATTTGCGCCATTTAGTTGGCTAAAACGCAATTCACGAGGGTTTTCCAAGTCCACAATAAGCTGATTTTGGAAACGAGTTTGATAAAATTCTGCACTAATTTCCCCCTCACCAGCCATAAAATTAAAGTTTTGGGTAAAATTCAGCCCATAATTCCAAGATTGCTCTGCTTTTATAGCATCTGTAACCACTATTTTCCTTGCACTCATCAAATAAGCCGTATTTTCAGAAATAGGATTTGGCACTCTAAAACCACTTCCTGCGCTTGCACGTAGCGTTCCTTCTTCCCAAACAACATATTTCAAGTGCAAACGTGGCGAGAAAAACACACCATACAAATTATGATTATCTACTCTTGCACCTGCCACAAGGCTAAATTTCTCTAAATATTTGTAATTATATTCTCCAAAAACACCCAAAACGTGTTCTGTACGCCTAAAACTAGAATCTCTAAACGCCTCATTATAATTATCTAAAACATAACTTGCGCCAACTTTATAAGTATGATTAGTTGTACCTATAATATCTTGATAAATAAAATTTCCATAAAGATTTTTTTGCGTTCCTGTGTATTTGCCTAGTGCAGAACTGCCCCAAAAGCCTGTTTGGTCGTGGTAAGTACCAGAAACAATAGTACCAATGCTTCTAAACGGCTTTTTAGGAAACATAAAACCATTTTTCATAAAAAACTCGCCTCTATTTATCTTCATTTCTACCTCATAAGGCACGTGAATGCCATTATTATGAGAAGCGTGCATTTGTCCGCCTTGTCTTTTATCCGACAAAAATTTTATACCATATTGCCCTTTGTGTGTGCTTGTACTACGTTCAAAACGACTTAACGCATTTATTTGAGAAAATGAAGGCATATCTAAAAAACCATCATTATTAAAGTCAAAAGAGTGTTTTTGTTGGCTTGCGTGTGTGAGCAAAACAGTACTCCATTTATCAGAAATTTTTTGAGCAAGATTAAGATTTCCTTCAAATCTGTTCATTTGATTAGCATAAACATTTGCCAAAATACGGTCTTCTGTGCAGGGTTTGATAAGTTCTACATTGATTTGCCCAGTCATTGCCTCATATCCATTCACCACAGAACCCGCTCCTTTGCTAATACTGATGCTTTCTATCCACGTTCCTGGCACAAAATTAAGCCCTGTTGTGCTTGCAAGCCCACGTACGGAAGGCATATTTTCAGTGGAAATTTGTGCATACGAGCCATCTACACCCAGAAAACGGATTTTTTTTGTACCTAAACCTTCATCTTGCGAGGTAACATCAACGGCAGCGTTGGTTTCAAAACTTTCTGAAAGATTGCAACAAGCAGCTTTTTTTAGCTCTGTAGAAGTGATTTTTTGGGTAAATTCTGTACCTGTGCCTGTTAGTAAGCCTTTTTGTTGTGCAACAACAACTGCACCATTAGTTTCATCAGTTATTTCTTTCAAAGAAAAATTAACAAAACCTTTTTTATCTGCATTAGCCATAATACAAAGTGTATCATTTTGATAACCAACCATTTGTGCCACAAGAAAATGCTGTTTTTCGTGTTTTTTGAGTTGGTATTTACCTTGAATGTCTGTAATTACGCCTTGTGCAGGGTTTAGGCTATCAATTTTTGCCCACGTCAGCGTTGCGCCTACAAGTGCCTCCCCTGAAACTGATTTGACAGTTCCAGAAATAAACTCATTTTTGAGGTTTTGGGCGTAGCTTTTTGAAGAAGATAGGATAGAAAATAATCCTAAAAACAAAAAGAGAACCACCCCTAGCCCCTCCTTCAAAGTAGGGGGATAAATTCCCCTACTTCCTAAGGAGGGGTTAGGGGTGATTATTAGTATTTTTTTATTGAGAAATTTCATTATTTTAAGTATTTGGAATGAAAAAAGTTATTGTTTTTTAAATACTCAAATATCTCTGCACTGTCAGCTAAAGTAGACGACAAAAAATATTTTTGTATTTAATTATTACCGTTTGCTTTAGCTAACGGCTAACCAATTTTTCAGTTCTCAAATTCTCAAAATACCATACAAACACAATAAAAGGCGGTTTGCAATAGGTGGGGGCTTATTATAAAAAGTGAAAAACGCTTTTCTTTTTACATAAAATATTTTTTCTGCTAAAAATTTTGGCGTAAAACTCTCCAAAATTATAGGAGAAACAAAGGCAAAATCAACACCAAAAATAGGCATATCTTGCTGAATATCAGCTTTTATGTATTTACTAGAAAAAGAACAACATTTGTCTTTTTCTTCTGATTGTTGATTTTCTGATTTTTCTAGTGATTTTTTCCTACAACATTTATCTTCTAACTTATTTTTATAAGTATTTTGTGCAGAAAAAAAATGAATATTTGTCTTTTCTCCACGCATTTTGCAAGAGTGAGAAGACAACACAAAGCCCGTATTAGCTAAAAAAATGGCTAATACAAGTAAAAAAGCAGTTATTGAGGGTAATATTTTGCTTATTTGCTTTGTCATAAATAAAGTACAACTAAAATTATTTTTGCAAATATACAAAAATAGATACACAAAATCAAAATTTTGAATTTTACATTTATTTCTGTATTTTTGCGTTATACTATGAACGGCTTAGACTTCGGAAAAGTTTTCTGGTCGTAGTGTCTCACTACGACCCCTTCAATGTATTCAAGCGTCCCGCTTGTTTGCGTAGTAAATACAGGAGCGGGACGCTCAATACACTTTTTGAAGTCGTAGTGGGACACTACGACTAGGTTTTTA
>JAYVGJ010000098.1:0-1990 GCA_043772375.1 Raineyaceae bacterium
GGAGTGGTGGCACTACAAATCCTACGGCAAACACTCCTACAAATACTCAATTAGCTGATGCAAGAGCTAGACTCCTTGTGATAGAAGCAAAACTAAAGCAAATAGGTACTACTTGGGGGCAAGTAGCAAGTTGTGGTATATTGGGTTTAGCACCTTGTGGTGGTATGCCTTATACTTCTTTTGCTTCAACTGCGCCTATTAATATTTTAGTTGATTATCCAGCTGGTTTACTGACAATTGATGTATGTCTAATGGTGGATTTGAGAAATGCTATAAACTCTCCACGCAAATTTGGTGTGGATATTTTGGATAAAATAATAGCCAAAAAAGCCCTTACACCAAATGATTGCCAATTAACGGAAGAGGAAAGTGAGGAAGAAATGGTTACTATTTATAAAGCTCCTGCTACATTAGCAAAAGCAACAAAAGAACTAACACAAGGTTATGACCCTTTAGATTTCCCAAGAATAGCTCCTTATCTTGATGGAGCAGCGTATTTTGCTCCACCAGAGCATAGAAAGGTAGCAGAACACTGGAACAGGCAATATGAAGCAGGTATTATTGAAATTACTATGTCAAAAAAAGATTATGAAATTTTCTTTAAACCAACGAAAGTAATAGAAAGTCTGAATTTTGGAGAACGGTTATATAGAGGACCCAGTCCCGACATGGGCGTAAATCCCAAAGAAGTTACTATTCCTAAAGAGGATTTCAATAAACTTAATACTTATCCAAGAATATTAAAACTAAATTAAATAATGATAGAGATAGAAAAAAAGTATCCCATTGATGTAATTATTACTTGCATAGTATCTGAAGTAATGCCATTTGGTTATTTTGCAAAATTAGAAGATGAAGATGTAAATAATGTGATTATACTAATTCACTTGCATAATTTTGAAAATCCTAACGAATTAGTAAGTATTGGAGATAGGATATCAGGGCAGGTAGCTGGTTATCACAATAAGGAGATTTATATAAAGTTTGCTTCCAAAAAATAATAGCTATTTTGGATAAAATAATAGCCAAAAAAGCCCTTACACCAAATGATTGCCAATTAACAGAATCAGAAAGTAATGAATGCCCAGAGTTTGCTACCAGTAAGGCAAAAGCTAATACCAACGCTAGTATTGCAGATAAGACTAATACCTCACTTGCCATTGCTAAACTTTGTACTTATATTGGAGATAAACCTACACGTGAAGCTATCAATACAACACTTACTAGCTACACACCAGCAGAAGTAAGGGCGTTTTTTGCTGATGTTTTATGCAATAATAATATTTCCAATGCACCTGATAATACACGTTCTATGTGTAATTTTGTAAATAATTTTACTGTTGCTATTGTAGAAGCGTGGAAAATATGTAAAGATGCTCGCCCAACTACATCAAGTATTAGGTTGGATTGGGATATTTTACAAAGTGTTGTAGATTACTCAAATAACCCTAATTTGCAGGCAGGATTGACTATTACAAAAACAACAGATACTACACCAAATAGGTTTTTAAAGATACTTAAAGAGTATAGTGGTGAGTGTAACACTTGTCTCCCAGGCAATGCTACTGTCTGCGAAAGATTGCCAAAAATGAACATATATCTAAACAGATTGAAAGAATTTACCCTAAAATATGGTAATAAAACAGATTTTGATGATTTCATTACAGGAGAAGCAACAGCATCTAGCCCAAACAAACAAGATGGGGCATATCATTTAATGCGACATCTCAATAATAGCAGCTACCTTGCCAGTGATGTAGTGAGTTTTGAGGGAAATATTAACAGTAAAATCCCTGTTCCACGCCCTACGGCTATTTGTAACTGCAAATATGATGTAGAAAAACCAGGAGGTATTTTGGTAGATTATAAAAGTTATGATTGCAATAGCCCACTTGGCAATCCCAACCAATTTAAGCAATATTTGCAGTATTGGAGTGCAACACCCCCAACACGAACTTTTGAATACGTTTTTAATGCAGATAAGGTAAAT
>JAYVGJ010000099.1:0-2159 GCA_043772375.1 Raineyaceae bacterium
GCGCAAAATGAAAATAAACTTGCTGTTGCTACCACAATGCTTATAGACAAAATGCCCATAGAGCAAGTGGCTAAATTTACAAAATTAAGTATTGATGAAATAAAAGCAATAGAAAATAATTTACCCATTTAGATAGCACAAAACCACCAAATACGGTGGTTTTGTGCTTATAGAAGTGCTTAAATACATTGCTCTACATAGTGCGTTGTTGGTGTCGCTAACGCTAGAACACACAACAACACAGGAAAGGCATACCAACCAAGACACAAAAACCTGACACCACAGGAAAAAACAGTTTACTGTTGCTTTTTTGGAAGAAATGGTAATGATGCCAAACTAATAAGCACCAACCAGAATCCTAAATGATTTATAAAGTTTTGATTTGGTTTTTTCATATATTCAATGTATATCTGAATCATGGAAATTAAGCCATACATACACATTATGAAACCGAATATTGCTAAAGCAAAATATAGTGTATTTTTTAAGTTAAAGCCTTTATTATCAAAAAAAAATCCCATAAACTTTATTTTTTGTTTTTTCTGCCGTTGTAGGTGTTCTAGCGCAGCGACACCGACAACGAATTACGTAGAGCAATATATTCACGCTTTCCACAAAGATAATAAAATATTTGCAAAATCAAACCAAAATTAGGCTTTTCTGTCGTTAGTGCAGTGTCGCTAATGCTAGAACACCAACAACAGCGGAAAAATTGTGAGTTGATACAGTAAAAAATAGTATATTTGTATTGAAGTAGGTTTTGATAATACCCAATAAATTGATAATCAATATATTGTATCAATTCACAACTTATAATTCACAACTCATAACTCAAATGACACAAAGAGAACTTTTCCTGAATTATCTTGCTCAAACGACTGATTTCCCACTTTTAATAGAAATAGAACGAGCAGAAAATATTTATCAATAGAATAAAACAACTTTCTTCAATGGAAATGCTGAACGCATTTTTGGCTGAAATAGGAAAATCATAGATAACTGAAACGAATGGCAAAAAAGAAAATTCCTACCAAACCCACCAAAGAAAGCAACGAATACGACAATGTTTTCAAAGATAAATTCAATAAAAACTCTCTACAACTTATTAGAGGGCTTTTAGATGAGAAATTTACGAAGTTCGTTGCCACAAAACCAACTGAATTTACAAGGAAACTCCGTAAAGCAGATTTTGTCTATTTGGTGGAAGAAAACAACGAAAAAGAGGTTTTTCACTTGGAAATCCAGACCAAAAATGATACAAAAATGCGCAAAAGAATGTTTTTGTATGCTGCGTTTTTGTACGACAAATATACCAAACCAGTCAAACAAGTTGTTTTGTATCTTGGCAATAATACAACACCTAATGTAGTCAAGCTGGGTTATTGTAATTACGAATATAAAATTATTTATATTAAAGATATTCCTTATACGGAGTTTTTGAAAGATAGTAGCAACCTTGTTTTTGCTATTTTGGGGGATTTTGGAGAAGATAACCTAAAAACTGTTTTGAGCAATGTTTTTAAAGAAGCCACTAAATATTTTGTCAATCCAAAAGATTTTGCAGAACTTGCAGAAGATATTGAAAAATTAGGTAAATTGCGTAAAGTTGAAGAAGAAATACACCTTTTAATCCCTACTGTTATGCCATTTGACATAGATTATAAAGATACGCCTACGTGGAGAAAGGCAACACGAGAAGCTGAACTAAAAAAACAGATTGATATTGCCAAAATAATGCTCATAGAAAAAATGCCTATTGAGCAAGTTGCTAAGTTTACGGGGCTTACGCTGGAGCAAGTGCAAGCATTGGAAAAAGAAATAAATCCCTAAAACTATGCCATTTGACATAGATTATAAAGATACGCCTACATGGAGAAAGGCAACACTTGAGACTAAACTTGCTGATGCAAAAGAAATGCTTTTAGATAAATTGCCTATTGCGCAAATAGTGAAATATACTAAACTTACGCTGGAGCAAGTGCAAGCATTGGAAAAAGAAATAAATCCCTAAAACTATGCCATTTGACATAGACTATAAAGATACGCCTACGTGGAGAAAGGCGCAAAATGAAAATAAACTTGCTGTTGCTACCACAATGCTTATAGACAAAATGCCCATAGAGCAAGTGGCTAAATTTACAAAATTAAGTATTGATGAA
>JAYVGJ010000100.1:0-1930 GCA_043772375.1 Raineyaceae bacterium
TTACAAATAACTGACAATAATAATTCTTATTCCAAAAATATTGACCAATACGTACCTGACCAAACCATAAACAGACTATAAATGTCACCCATATTGATACAAAGGACAGAAAAAATATTTTTTAGCTCTAAATGGTTACTTGTATGAAGTCAGAAAATAAAAGATATATATTGATATTTAGTGTAATAATTATCATATTCCTAGTATTTAGATATGGTTTTACTCTTATTTTTTACGTTACAGAGTTTTTAGCATCAAATCCTTTAACAAAACAAGAAAAACAATTTTGTGATTCTTTAAAAAATGAGATGCAAATCAAAAAAATATCAAGAGGTCCATCTTATATTGGTAATAAAAAAGATACCCTAAAAAGACAATCTCAAATATATTCATTGGTTTTTTATGATATACAATACCACAAATTACAAAACATTGATAGTTTGAAAAATAGTGCTGAAATAATAGCTTTATATTCATATAATATTTTATGTGAAAAAAGCCTTATTTTTGGACACTATCTAGTAGAATTTAATTCTAAAAATAATAGCTGTAGTTTTAATTTTTACTTTGAAGAACTAGAGAGAAAAAATAAAAATAAAAATTATATTATTCAAAGTGACATAATTAAAGATTTTTGAAAGCCTTTTTTGGTATCGTTCATTTGTTCGTAGAGCATATACTAAAAGGTAAATTATAATAAATATGAAAAATATAGCAATAATACTATTGTTACTATTCCTTTTTGGTTGTCAAATCAGTAAGAAAACTGAAAACAACCATCTAAAATTCAAAATAACAGATAATGATATGAAACAATACACAAAATCAGTGTATTGGTATTATAATAATCAAATCTTTCATTATCAAAAATTTGCAAAAGTTCGTGTTGTTAATGAAAGTGAAGATATGTATATTCTTGCCTCTACCAGACGTTTATTTCCTCTCTTAAAATGTTTAGGAGATAGGAGTGGTCATCTTATTACACACCCTGATCCAGAAAATTTCAGCAAAATCTATATTAAAAAAAATGATAGTACAACAATCTATGTGGCTTACGTCAATGAGTGTGATACTGTACTTGTAAATTTATTTTGGAAACGAGATAGCTTAGAACTAGATGAGCTAAAATTTTATAAAACCAAAGAAGGTGAAATAAAATATCATTCATCAAAGAAAAAAGCTACTGGAAATAAATTAAATGAAGAATATCAGAGATATAAAGATAAAAGTCTTTTACCTGAAGAAGAGGGTAAAACTACAAGTGATGTAATAAAATGAAAAAAATATTTTGTTTTATCTTTTATTTCTGTTGTTTTGATGTTGCTGTAGCGCAAGATATACTAACTAATCAGCAAGCATTTTCAGATACGCCTTTTTATGATGATGTGATTACTTTTGGACAGGTTGGTATTCAAGGAATTGAACAAAATCCACAGGGTCATTTTACTATGACGACTACTGGAGGCACTTTTTTAGTTGATACCACACTTGTCCCCAAACCTCCACGCAGAAGTGCGCTGATTATTGAAGATAAAGATGGCAATCAATGGGTGATAATGCCCAATGAAGTGTGGTAGCTGCTCCTCACGGTGGTTTGCCCCCAAAATACAATTATAGTGATGACAAATTAGATGCCACAGATAATTTACGGGTAGATTTTACCCAAAAACTACTGCCAAGCCCACAATTATTTGGTTTTGATGCCCGTAGAAAGGGTAATACTTATTTTAAATGGGCTAAAAACTTTGAGGCTATTCGTCTGAAAGGTGGTTTGCCTTATTTTGTGCCTTACCAAAGTCTTGGGGCGGCAACGCTTACTGCCACAAATACGCAAACAGAACAAGTAATAGCCAATTTAAAATATATTCCCAAAAGTGGTTTTGATGCTTCTAAGCTAGTTTTTAGGCTGAAAGATAGCACCACACCACTT
>JAYVGJ010000101.1:0-14167 GCA_043772375.1 Raineyaceae bacterium
GCGAATAAGAGAGCTACAATAAATATAGATTTCTTCATAAAAATAAGGGTTTGTTTTTTAAGTTTACAGTCTTAATGTTTCGCAAAATTATACTAAATATTCACAATATAAAAGAAAAAGTGAAAAAACTTTACAAATAAATCATTATTAAAAAAATGTTCCTATCTAAATTATTGATAATCAATGATTTAGAAGGTAAATTTATTTTATGCAAAAAATTGTTTAGTAAATATTTTTCAGAATATTGGTAGTATTTTGTATATTTTTGACTTTTTACTCGTTACTAGTTGTTATTATTTACTATTTATTCTCTAAAATTTTACTTGTTTTTTAGTAATTCTTTGATTTCCATCAACAGTTTTTCTTGAGTAGTTGGCTCTACGGGTGCGGGTGCGGGCGCAGGTTCAGTAGCTTTCATTTTATTAATGGTCTTGATAACAAGAAACATCACAAAAGCCACAATCAGAAACTCTACCGTAACGGTGATAAATGTACCATATTTGATAGCCACTTCTGCTACTGTTTCCTTGCCATCTACTATGGTGGCAGGCTTTAAACGGATTTTCCAATCTTTTAGATCTTTGCCCTGAATCATACCTACAACAGGCATTATCATACCATCAATAAAAGCTGATGTAACCTTTGTAAAAGCCGCTCCCATCACAAAAGCCACCGCCAAATCAATGAGGTTGCCCTTCATTGCAAACTCCTTGAACTCTTTTAGCATAAATTAAAAATTAAAACTTTAAAATAATTTGTTGAAAATTGTTATTTATCTCTCATATTTTCAAATGATTTGCAAACTTATATCAAAAAAATTAAAAAACAACTATTTTAACAAAAAATATTTTATTTATTGTGACAATAACTTACATTTACGTCACATAATAAATTTGCTTTTTGGATAAATTTACACCAATTTACACCAAAACACTTTTTAACCATTTTTTAGTAACTTCAAAATGAATATCATTAAATACAAAAAAGATTTTTTATTAGAACTCAAACATTATCAAATAGTTATGTTTGATACAAATGGACTTTTGATAGATAGTTGTGATAGTATTTTTCCTTTGCAATATCTCAAAAATCAAAATATATATGAAACTTTCTTTTTTTTAGACGGAATGCAAGAAATTTTTAACGACTTGCAAGCACCACTAATATTGCCTTTGATGTGTCCTAATATTGTTGATTTTGAAGATAAAATTTTTAATTTTACTTTCAAAAAAGAGGAATTTAATGCTATTGAGAATGCCAACAATACAGAAAACAATCAACTTTTAAATAAATCTTCAAATAAATCACAGAACATTGTTTGGATTATTGAAGACATTACAGAAAACTCTTCACGACAACAAGAAATACAGCAAGAAAGCCGTGTAGCACAAATTAGTAAGGAATTTTTGGAAATCAAAAACTTCAATATTTCGCTTGAAAACAAACTTTTAGAACTCCAAAACACAGAATTAGAACGGGCAAGAGCATTCAAAAACCATTTTTTCTCACAGGTGAGCCACGAGTTGCGCACACCTATACAAGGCGTGGTGGGGCTTTCCGAAATTTTACTTAAAAACACACCTGTTCCAACACAAGTGGAATATTTGAAGGCTTTGGTAAGTTCTGCCAAACACCTAGAAATTATTTTGAATGATATTTTGGATTATTCTAAGCTAGAAGCGGGCAAAATGACTTTAGAAGAAGTTAATTTTAACCTTTCTGAAACACTCCAAAACATCAAATTATCTCTTCTAAACACACTTCAAACAAAAAATCTGAACTTTGAAGTACATATTTCTCCGCAAATACCTGCGTACGTGTCAGGTGATAGCACACGTATTACGCAAATTTTGTATAATCTTATTTCTAATGCTATAAAATTTACCCAAAAAGGTAGCATTAAAGTCAGTATTGAGCTTTTATACTACGAAAAAGCAACACAAAAAAATCATATTTTGATAGGAATTGCGGATACTGGAATAGGCATAAGTGAAAACAAATTACCCACACTTTTTACGCCTTACACACAAGCAGAAAATGAAACTTTTAGGCTTTTTGGAGGAACTGGGCTGGGCTTGAGCATTGTAAAAGAACTCATACAACTTCAAAATGGTGGTATTGAAGTGGAAAGTGTACTAGGAAAAGGGACGACTTTTTGGCTTACTTTGCCTCTCAAAAACGCTACTTTCTTATCTGAAGAAGTAAAAACTATCAACCATTTGGCTGGCAAAACGGTTTTGGTGGCTGATGATAGTCCTGTAAGTGTTTTGTATCTCAAAAAAATACTGACTGATGCGGGCTGTAATGTGCATACAGTAAGCACAGGGCAACAAATTATTGATGCTATTACACAAAATCTCTCTGAAAATACTGAAAAAATAAATTATGATATTTTGATTACAGACTTGCAAATGCCCGAAAAAACGGGTCTTCAAGCCATTGAATACATCAGAAATACCGCTCAAATCAATAAAAATACTTTACCTATTGTGGTTTTGAGCGGGAGTTATGTTGTTGATAATGAGGTGCTTGAAAATACAGAAGATTGGCAAGAAAAATATATCAATGCCTTTCTGCAAAAGCCCATTTCAAATATTAAACTTATTGAAACTCTTACTAATATTTTGTATAAAGATGCTGAAAATGTGCCTTTAAAATGGGTGAATTTGCAAAATCTACAAAACATTACGGCTGGTGATGACGTTTTCTTAGCAGAAATGTTAGTTTCTTGCTTAGAAAATGCCCAAATAGAACTCTCGCAAATGAGCCTTCTTAGTGAAAATAAAAATTGGTCAGACCTCAAAAAACTCGCCCACAAAATACGCCCAACCGCCATAATGTTTGGTAATCAGCAATTTATAGAACTGATTTTGAGGATAGAAACCATTATTAAACAGAAAAACAACTACGAAAAAGTCCCAATAATTATGGACAATCTTCACGAAATTTTTGAAAATATAGCCACAGAAATCAAAAAAATTATTCGTGAAATATAATTTGATATATGATGTGTGATGTGTGATGTGTGATGTGTGATGTGTGATGTGTGATGTGTGATGTGTGATGTGTGATGTGTGATGTGTGATGTGTGATGTGAATACAGTTTTTTTGCGCCAATAACTTACGACAAAAAAATACGTCACATATCACATATCACATATCATTACATCAAATCATTCTCCCACCATCACGAATGCGCCCCAAAAATACGGGTTTTTGTACTTTTTGTAAAGCGTTTCTTGTGCATCATCAAAAGCTTGGCGTTTCGTTTTCCCTGCAACGAGATTATTATAAAAAAGTGTCATCACTTCTTGTGTAGCCACGTCATCAACTTTCCAAAGGCTCATAAGTATTGTTTTTGCGCCTGCCTGCTGGAAAGAACGCTGCAAGCCATAAACGCCTTCTCCGTTTTTTATTTCTCCAAGTCCAGTTTCACACGCCGACATAACCACAAGTTCTGTGTCATCAAGATTCAAATTTATTGCTTCCTGTGCGGTCAAAACGCCATCTTCTCCCTCCAAAATCTCGCCACGCATTCCTTTTTCAGCATCTCTAAGCAAAAGTCCACTTCTCAAAAGTGGATTTTCTCTAAATTTATCTGCGTTATCTTTGTCAAATTTTTCTGCATCTCCCAAAAAGAAGCCGTGAGTAGCAATATGCAGAATATCAGGGTTTTTCAAACCTTTTACGGTGGCTTCATCTGCCTTATTTTCAAGATAAATGGTATTTTTTATGTTTTTATCTGTCAAAATTTTAGAAATATTATTGATTTCTACTTTTGTACCTTCCAAAACAGTTATCACGCCAGAATTTGCATCAAAAAAACGCTGTGTAGTATCCATTTGAGCAGAAAAAGACAAAATTATTTCTTCCTTTGAAGTAGAAATTTTGTCATTTTTTTGCCCATAAGTTGGATAACCAAAAAGATGAACCTGATAATCTTTGAAGTCTTTGCGTTGTTTTTTGTTGTTTTCAGCGTGTTTTATCAAATCTTTGGACGAAGAAAGCAACTGTATTTGTATTTCACTTCTAAGATACTCTTTGGTGGTAGGATTTTGCAGTGTTACGAGGTTTATTTGGTGATAAACGCCATCTGGCACAAAATAAACCTTCTTTGCTTTTCCTAATTTAGCCTT
This sequence comes from Raineyaceae bacterium, assembly GCA_043772375.1. GTDB lineage: Bacteria > Bacteroidota > Bacteroidia > Cytophagales > Thermonemataceae > JANYGM01. The sequence goes on from JAYVGJ010000101.1 coordinate 4,137, forward strand.
AATACCTTTCCAAAAAGCATTATAAGATATTTTATCTTCTTTTTTGAATTTGATAGCATTTTTGTAGTAAGAAACATTTTCTTTTTCCATCTCATTGCCATTAGTCAAAACAACCATTTCAGGTTGATTTTTCGTTTTGGGCGTGATGATAAGTGCCATATAAAGCGTTGAATCTGTCAGTCTTTTATAAAAATATTGCGTTCTGATAATTTCTACAATGACTTCATCTTTTTTGAGATTTTTTTGTACATCTTGCCACGTATAGCGAGTTTTACTGCTTGCCTTTGCAAAAAGTTCAGACTTTTGGGAAAGTTGTTTTTCTAGCTCATTGGCTTCAAATTGCAGTTTTTTAGGATAAATATTTTGCCTTTTACATTCTTTTGTACCTAATTGTAGGGCTTTTGAATAGGCTATCCTCTTAATTCTCCAATCTTCATAAAGTTGTTTGAGCGGCATATCATTAGAATTTAAAATGCGTTCTCTCATCTTTTGAGTACTTTCAAAAAGCAAACCTTTTGTAACCAAAGAATTATTAAATGCCCACGCAGTAAGGTTAGGGATTTGTCTATGGGCTTGTATTGTGAAGAAATTATAAACGCTTAAATAAAGATGAGCACCATCTGCTAAAACCGCCTTTTTTTCCTTTTCAGTAAGATGGGAATTATCATATCCAAAATGATAAAGAAATAAGTTGTAGGATTGCTTATAATAATGGTCGGCTTTTACATATAAACTTTGGCTTGCATAACAATCAGCTAAAGCCACAGTAGAATGCAAATAGTAAAAATAATGACTAGATACCTCGGACATTAATTTTTTATCAATATCATTTACTTCTATTAACAATGGCTCTGCTTTTGCATATAAACCTTTTGCAGAATACATGTCTGCTAACACACTACAAACGTAAGAATATGATGGGCTTTCTTTTCCTGATGTTTTTTCATACATATTTTTCATCTCTACATACAAAGATTCAGCTTTGACATGTAAGCGTTGATTCCTATATACCATTGCTAGCATCCCATAACATCCAATATATGTTGAGCTATTTTTCCCAAACTCTTTTTCAGCTTGTATTAGAGCCTCATTAAACACAAATTCAGCTTCTTTATATTTGCGTTCAGTATTTAATTTATTCCCTTTATGCCAAAGAGCTTCATAACTATTTGCATCCATAAAAGATTTTTCACTAATTACTCTTCCATAATCATAAGTTACTTCTTTTTCTTTTTTTCCTTCTTTGTCATAATAAATTACGATACCATCATATATATCTTCAGGGCGGTCAGCAAGCAAAGTACATTCCATCTGTACCACACCATTTTTATAATAGTCACGTACTTTTCCTGTGGGTTTGTCGTCTTTGTAGGTAATGGTTCTGTAGAATATTGCTTTGCTAGTATCTGTTGTTTCCTTCCAATGTGCAGCATAGAGGATTTTCCAATTGCCTTGACGCTTGTCTTCTTTGTCAATGGTATTGGGTGTTTTGTCTTGCGCTTGTATTTTTCCTATCAAAACGAAAGAAAAAATAAGATAGATGAGTGTTTTCATTATGATTTTGAGTTAATAGTTTATTATTTTGAGTAATTAGCTTGCTATTTTGAGTAATTAGCTCAAAACTTACACCTTTCTACGTCCTCTCCACCAAAAAAAGACAGGAATAAGCAGTGTACTTGCAAACCATTCCCAATGTCCTGCAAAAAAAGACTGCACAACAGCAGTTGTATCTACTTTTACATCTATTTGTTTTTCCATCACAGGGAAATCTTTGCTTACCTCACCATAAGTTTCGCCACGCAAGCGCACACTTACGTGCAAAGCTAATTCGTGTTTGCCCCCTTCTTCTGGCGTAACATCAAATTTCCATTCTGCAAAGTCATTTTTAGTAACGGGTTGCATCTCACTACTCAACGAGGTGATTTTAAATTTCGCTCCTTGTAGGCGCACACTCATCACAGAGCCTGTTTTTACGGTAGCTTGCTGTATTTGACCTTCTCCTTTTAGATTTTTTTTCATTGTGATTTGCGTTTGCCCCGAAGTATCACGACTGATGCGCACTTCTATTCTTTGTGTTTTGGCAACTTGCATTTCTGTGGGCGGATTAAAAATAATTTGACCCAATTTTAGGCTGTTCAAATCCTTTTCAAGTTCCGTTTCTGTGGCATCTGGTTGTGTAACGACTGGTTGGATAATGTCAGGCTTTTCAATATCTGGCAGTGTAACGGTTGGCGGTACAACATCAGGTTTTTCAATGTCTGGCGGTGTAACAGTTGGTTTTACAGCATCAGGCTTTTTAGATTTTTTTTCAGGTAAGATTTCTACTTTTGAAATGGTGTCTGGTGCAGTTTCTTGTGTTTGTGGAGAATAATTATCTGCAGTTCCTTCAGTTTTTTCTGGTCGTTTTCCTCCGCAAGCCTGCAAGAAAACAAGCAGTACCAAGTAAATAATTAGGTTTTTCATATTTATTTTTATTTAGTTACGTAGCTATAAATTTAATGCTTGCTGGATTTAACAACTTTCCCAGCATTTGCTTCAAATATAAGTTATTTTTCTTAAAAAATCACCTCACAATTAGGCAACATTTTTTTAATTTCATCTATTTCAGCGTAGGAGAAAGGATTATCTGGCAACTCCAATCTTTTCAATTTTTTCAGTTTTCCTATTTCTTTGGGCAAAATAGTGAGTTGGTTACCGTGCAAATGCAACTTTGTTATATTTTTGAGTTGTCCTATTTCTTTGGATAAAGAAGTAAGTCTATTTTCTCCTAAATATAAAATTGTCAAATTGGTAAGTTTTATTATTTCTTTGGGTAAAGTTGTAAACTGATTTATGTTCAAATTTAAACTTTTCAGATTTTGCAGCTGTCCAATTTCTTTGGGCAAAGATTTAAGACTATTTACCCCTAAATATAAAACTTCTAAATTTTTCATTTCTCCAATTTCTTTGGGTAAAGACGTGAGTTTATTCCAGCTCAACTCTAAACTGGTCAGATTTTTTAGTGCTATCACTTGTTTGGGTAAAGTAGAGAAGTGATTTCCCTCTAAATTTATACTTTTCAAATTTTGCAGCTCTTCTATTTCTTTGGGTAAAGACGTAAGTTTATTATTAGACAAATTTAATTCAGTTAGCTTTTTCAGTTCTCCAATTTCTTTGGGTAAAGACGTGAGTTTATTCCAACTCACATCTAAACTTATTAGGTTTTTCAGTTCTCCAATTTCTTTGGGCAAAATGGTAAGTTGATTATTAAACAAACGCAAATATTTGAGATTTTTGAATTGAAATACCTTCACAGGAATTTCTGTTAGTTCTTGATTTGATAAATTTAGACTATCAATTTTGTCTGTCATTTCTGCGAGGCTTTTGGCTACCTGCGCCTGCGTGTTTGTATTCACACATACGAGCAAGGCAAAAATAAAAACAATGTTTCTCAAAAGTTTTTTCATTTTTGTAAGATTTAGGGAGTGAGAAATTATAAAAATCAAAATTACACTTAAAAATCAACAATAGAATACGACAAATGCCGTATTTTTCAAAAAATATTTTAAAAAAAGCAGGCAAGAAATCTCACCTGCATTTTTACCACTACAAAACTATTTTACCTCAAAAAATCATTCTCCCACCATCACGAATGCTCCCCAGAAATACGGGTTTTTGTACTTTTTGTAAAGCGTTTCTTGCGCATCATCAAACGCCTGACGTTTTGTTTTTCCTGCAACAAGATTATTATAAAAAAGCGTCATTACTTCTTGTGTGGCAGTATCATCAACTTTCCAAAGGCTCATAAGTATAGTTTTTGCGCCTGCCTGCTGGAAAGAACGCTGCAAACCATAAACGCCTTCCCCGTTTTTTATCTCTCCAAGACCAGTTTCACAAGCCGACATAACCACAAGTTCTGTGTCGTCCAAATTCAAATTTATTGCCTCTTGTGCAGTCAAAACGCCATCTTCTCCCTCCAAAATCTCCCCACGCATACCTTTTTCAGCATCTTTCAATAAAAGTCCACTTCTCAAAAGCGGATTTTCTCTAAACTTTTCTGCGTTATCTTTGTCAAATTTTTCTGCATCTCCCAAAAAGAAGCCGTGAGTAGCAATATGCAGAATATCAGGGTTTTTAAGGGCTTTTACGGTGCTTTCATCTGCCTTATTTTCTAAATAAGTGGTGTTTTTTATGTTTTTATCTGTCAAAATTTTAGAAATATTATTGATTTCTTTTTTTGTGCCTTCTAAAACAGTAATTACTCCAGAAGTTGCATCAAAAAAACGCTGTGTTGTATCCATTTGAGCAGAAAATGACAAACTACGTTCTTCTTTTTTGGTAGAACTTTTATCATTTTTTTGCGCATAATTAGGATAACCAAAAAGATGAATTTGATAATCTTTGAAGTTTTTGCGTTGTTTTTTGGCATTTTCAGCGTATTTTATCAAATCTTTGGAAGAAGAAAGCAACTGCACCTGTGTTTCACTCCTTAAATACGCTTTTGTAGCAGGATTTTGAAGCGTAACTAGGTTTATTTGATGATAAACACCATCTGGAACAAAATAAACTTTCTTTGCATCTCCTAATTTAGCCTTAATTTGCGCCCAAAAAGCATTATAAGATATTTTATCCTCTTTTTTGAATTTGATAGCATTTTTGTAGTAAGAAACGGCTTCTTTTTCCATCTCGTTGCCGTTGGAAAGCACAACCATTTCAGGTTGATTTTTCGTTTTGGGTGTGATGATAAGTGCCATATAAAGCGTTGAATCTGTCTGTTTTTTGTCGTAATATTGCGTTCTGATGATTTCTACAATGACTTCATCTTTTTTAAGTTGCTTTTGTACGTCTTGCCACTTGTAACGAGTTTTGTCGTTTGCTTTTGCAAAAAGTTCAGACTTTTGTGAAAGCTGTTTTTCTAGCTCATTGGCTTCTGTTTGCAGTTTTTCAGTAGAAATATTCTGTTTTTTGCGCTCTTCTGCACTTAATTGTAGTGCTTTTGAGTAGTCTGTTTTTTTTCTTCTCCAATCCTCGTAAAGTTGTTTGAGAGGCATATCATCAGAATTTAAGATGCGTTCTCTCATATTTTGGGTACTCTCAAAAAGCAAACTTTTAGTAACCAAAGCATTGTTATACGCCCACGCAGTAAGGTTAGGGATTTGCTTACTTGCCTTGATAGTGAAAGCGTTGTAATACTTAAAATTAAGAGAAAAAGTATTTAAAAACTTTCCTTTTTCACTTTCAGAAAGAGTAGAAAAATTATTTTCAATTTGAGAAATAAGTGCTTGACTTGCTGGCTGATAATAACTGCTAGCTTTTAGAAATTCGTTTTGATTCTCATATAAGCTACCCAAATTATCACAAGAAATAGCGTAATCAGCATGTTCTTTGCCCAATACTTTTTCATAAATACTTTTTGCTTCTATATACAAAGGTTCTGCTTTTGAATATAAGCTTTGTCTTTCGTATAAATACGCCAAATTACTACAAGAAACAGCGTAATCAGGATGTTTATTACCTAAAACCCTCTCTCTAATACTTTTAGCTTCTAGATGTAAAGACTCTGCTTTTGAATATGAACCTTGCTCTTTATGTAAACCAGCCAGATTATTACAACAAGTAGCATAACTTGGATGTTCTTTGCCCAATACTTTTTCTATTACACTTTTAGCTTCAACATACAATGGCTCTGCTTTTGAATAAAAACCTTGTTTTTCGTATGAATTAGCTAAATTATTACAAGAAGTAGCATAATCTGGGTGTTCTTTGCCTAACACTTTTTCTCTAATACTTTTAGATGCAGTATATAAAGGTTCTGCTTTTGAATATAAACCCTGACTAGAATATAAACTCGCCAAACTATTACAAGAAGTAGCATAATATGGGTGTTCTTTGCCCAATACTTTCTCTATTATACTTTTCGCTTCCATCAATAAAGGCTCTGCTTTTGGATATGAGCCTTGACTAGAATAGAAATTAGCCAAATTATTACAAGATACGGCATAATCTGGGTGTTCTTTGCCCAATACTTTCTCTCTAACACTTTTTGCTTCAGTATATAAAAACTCTGCTTTTGAATGAAAGCCTTGATTGGAATATAAATTAGCCAAATTATTACAAGATAAAGCGTAATGAGGATGTTCTTTGCCTAAATTTTTCTCACTTATATTCTTAGCTTCTACATATAATGGTTCTGCTTTTGAATATAAACCTTGATTAGAATATAGTCCAGCTAGATTATTACAAGAAGTAGCATAATCAGGGTGTTCTTTACCTGATATTTTTTCAAAAATATTCTTAGATTCCAAATATAAAGGCTCTGCTTTTTCATATAAAGCCATAGAATTATATAAATTAGCCAGATTATTACAAGATAAAGCATAACCAAGGTGTTCTTTACCTAAAACTTTTTCTCTTATATCCTTAGACTCTAAATATAAAGTTTCTGCTTTTATATACAAACCTTGGGAATCATATAAAAGAGCCAAATTACTACAAGAAGTGGCATAATATGGGTGTTGCCCTCCAAATTCTTTTTCTGCTTGTGTCTTAGCTCTCTCAAAAATTGTAGTAGCCTCAGCATATTTACCCACTTCAAGTAATTTATTACCTTCTGCATTAAGGTCTTTCCAGCTTTGCGCTTGTATTTTTCCTATCAAAACGAGAGAAAAAATAAGATAAATGAGTGTTTTCATTATGATATTGGGTTGTTGATTTTGATAAATTGTAAAAATCAAAAAAAAGCATAAAAAAGCACAAAAAATCTAAAAAAAAAGCAAGCAAGAAACCTCGCCTGCATTTTTACCACTACAAAACTATTTTATTGTTTATCTTTATTTATTTAACGCTTTTCAATTAGAAAATAGCCCCTAAATCCTAGCATAGCGCAGGGACTTAAAAGACAAAAATTGTTTTTACTATTGCAAAATTCTACATAATTTCGGGTACTTGCTATACCTAAAAAGGACTAATTTTTAGGTATTTTCTAACTTTACGTAGAGTTTTTTAAATATGTCCCAAAAATATACAATCTTTTTTACATTGTCAATAGCCTAAATAGGTCATTTTTTGAAATATGAAATAAATAAACTAAGTAGCTTATTGTAATTAGCTTATATTTCTAGTAAAAATAATTATCAAATTTTTGATAACCATTTTTATTTTCTACTTTTGGGCGTGGTTTTGTATTCATTCACAACTCACATTAGCAACTGCTCACTCACAATTCACAACTCAACAAAATATGTTACAAATCAACTTTATCAGAGAAAATAAAGAAAAAACCATTTTAGGACTTCAAAAAAAGCACTTTCCAAATGCAGTAGAAGTGGTAGAAAATATTTTAAATCTTGATATAAAACGCAGAGAAGCACAAAAACAACAAGATGATGCTTTGCAAGAAGCCAATACACTTGCCAAAAAAATTGGAATTTTGATGAAAGAAGGCAAAAAAGAAGCTGCTGAAAACGCCAAAACAAATGCCAAAGAACTCAGCAACAAAGCACAAGAATTTTCTAAGCAATTTGACGAAATAGAAGCAGAATACAACAAAATTCTTATCAAATTACCCAATTTGCCTCATACAAGCGTACCTAACGGACGCACGCCACAGGAAAATGAAACTATTTTTGAATTTGGGACAATACCAAATCTTCCTGAAAATGCCCTGCCACATTGGGATATTATCACCAAATATGATATTATTGATTTTGAACTAGGAAATAAGGTTACTGGTGCAGGTTTTCCGTTTTATAAGGGGAAAGGCGCAAAATTGCAACGTGCTTTAATCAATTTTTTTCTTGATGAAGCAGAAAAAGCAGGTTATACAGAGATTCAGCCGCCTATTCTTATCAATAGTGCCTCTGGTTTTGGTACTGGACAACTTCCCGACAAAGATGGACAAATGTACCACGACAGCGCAGACGACCTATATTTGATACCAACGGCAGAAGTTCCTATAACAAATATGTTTAGAGATGTGATTGTTGATACCAAAGATTTGCCACTCAAAAATGCAGGTTATACGCCTTGTTTTAGGCGTGAGGCGGGAAGTTGGGGTGCAGATGTGCGTGGACTTAACCGTTTGCATCAGTTTGATAAAATTGAGATTGTGCAGGTGGCACACCCAGAAAAATCTTACGAGATTTTGGAGGAAATGCGCCTTTATGTGCAAAGTATTTTAGAGAAATTGGAGCTTCCGTATAGGGTTTTGCGCCTTTGTGGTGGTGATATGAGCTTTACATCTGCGCTCACGTATGATTTGGAAGTGTATTCTGCGGCACAAAAACGCTGGCTAGAAGTGAGTTCTGTGAGTAATTTTGAAACATATCAGGCAAATAGGCTGAAATTGCGTTTTAGAGGTGATGACAAGAAAACACAATTATTGCATACGCTCAATGGTAGCGCACTTGCCCTTCCACGCATTGTGGCGGCACTTTTGGAGAATAACCAAACGGAAAAAGGCATCAATATTCCAAAAATATTACAGCCTTATACCAAATTCACGTCAATTACGAATTAAAAATTACGAATTACGAATTTTTGCACCTACTTCACGAATAGTCCTCAACTTTCGTGAAGTTACAAGTGTCAAAACTTTATTTTAGCTATTTAAAAATAAAGTTGTATATTTGCGTTTGAAAATCATTATTAAAATATGGTTGCGTAGTTCAATGGATAGAATAGAAGTTTCCTAAACTTTAGATGTGGGTTCAATTCCCGCCGCGACCACTAAAAGTGCCTTTAAAACCTATTTAAAGGCACTTTTTTAGCTAAAAAAATAGCACTTTTTGCAAAAAAAGAGAAGAAAAAAGGTAACATTTTTGCCCTAAAAGGGAACATTTTTTAGTAATACTGTACCAAAAAATAGCTTTATTTTTGAACTCATTTACAGTTTTACAAGCTCTCCAAAATCTTTACGCCCTGCAAAAACTCTTCTTTGGTGATATTTTCCATTTTGATTGGGAATTTAAAAGTTAGGTTGGGTTTGCTGTGCCATAAAGGTCTAGCACGCCTGTATATTCGTGAACGGCAGAACTGATAGGCATTTGCGCCAATACCTTGCTGATGTGTTGAGGTGCTCTTTGTCCCTCTGATTTTGGTTTGTCAAAATCTTTGCTTAGATTTGGTTTCATTTTTGGAAAATACAATCAAAAAATATCAAAATACAAAATTCCCAATCTAATGCTTAATTTCAATTCCAACGGTTATTTAGAACCATTAGAACCATTTGAGGCAATAGAAATAGATTTTGAGGGTGCAGAAAGTCTTGCTAGTTTGGAATGAATACAGGGCGCATATTTGGGCTAATTTTGAGGTTTTGATTGCAGATTTGAGGGTTATTTTGGCAAGTTCTTTTAGTGTTTGGCTTAATGGTAGTTTTGCCACACAAAAAGAAAGCCCAAACGACCTAGATTGTGTTATTTTTGTGGATTTTGAGGTGTATGATACATTAGAAACGAAACTACAAGTATTCAAATCTTTACAGTATAAAAAGGAAAATTATTTGGATATTTATTTTGTTAAAACATATCCAAAAGAACATAAAAAGAAGTTTTTTCAAGATATTGATACAAAAGAATGGTTTTTCTTATTTACCAAAACACGTAAAAAGAACATAAATAAAGGCTTTTTACAACTAAATTTTTAAGTTTATGGAACATATAACCGAAATACAGAATTTAATTGAAATGATAGAAAGAGCCAATAATATCATTTTAATTCATCAACAAACAGAATTTCCTGATGAAAACTCTATTAGTAATTATGAACGTCTAAAAATGCAATACTTTGAGCAATTAGCGGAGATTTTCAACCAAATGAATATTCCTTTGAAGCTCACCGCCTAAACCAAAAAAAACCTACTGCATTTCGGTAGGTTTTTGATTATCTCACACAACAAAAAGCATAGTAACAAACAAAAATTTATGTCTATACAACGCATCAATAAATATTACAACGAACTTCACCAAATAGAACAATACTCTGGGCAAACCAAAGAAACTTCTATCAAAAGATGCTTTTCTAACCTGCTGATGGACTATGCAAAAGAGAAA
>JAYVGJ010000102.1:0-3350 GCA_043772375.1 Raineyaceae bacterium
GCGGTAAAAGTAGGATAATTACTTGTCCTAAAATGAATTTCATACATCACTTTCTCCCCTGCAGAAAGGGTATTTTGTAGCTGATTAGCGGCTATTGCTGTTGTGCCACCTTCTACAACTGTTGTAGTTACGGTAGTTTGTGTGTTATCAGCCGTAGTGGGTGCATTGACAGGGATTTTTACCAGCAGCATCTTATAAATCTTATTGCTTACAAGATTTGTGGGAAGACCTATACTCACCTTTCGTACAGTATTATCATAGCTTAATCCAGTAATTAAAGGAGCAGCAGTAGAAGAAATATCTTTAAATCTTGCTTCAAAACGCCAGCTTTTGCCGTCTGTATCTGTTGGCGCAAATAGATAAGGTTGCCCTACATTCAAGTTGGCAAAACCTGAACTGGCTTCATTTTTGTAAAAATTGTACTGATTTTTGATAGGATAGGCATTTTTTACATTGTTATAAATGTCTTGTGGGGCAGCTCCTGTGGTAAAGGTGCTTTGTAGCATCTCCGTTTCTGGCGTGCCATCAGTCCTATTAAGTGTCACCCAAGTAGTGCCTTGTAGTTTTTCCCACCTCACCACTACTTTTAGGTTAAGTGTGGCATTAGGGGGCAAAATATCTGTACTACGGAAAGAATATACTTTTTTAGTGGAGTTCCAAGAATAAGTACCCACTACGGCTTGTCCTGCATTTTTACAAGAAAATTCAGACACAAATACCCTATAATCTCCTTCCACATCATTGGCATCTGCCATTTTAAAAGGTGCTTCTACAGGAATATTAAAAGAAGCTTGAAGCATAGCAAAAACACTTACTGCCGTAGCAGCAGCATCTGGTTTCATATTTTCTATGACTTTAATAGTTACTTCAGAACCAGTACTACTCACCAAAGTACATTTTTCGCCTACATCAAATCTGAAATTAAAACTACCACTCACAAGCCCGCAAAGTACAGAATAACTACCAAGCAAATTCCCTGCAAACCACGTAGGATTAGGTCCTTTGAACTGCATTAGTGCCGCCATTGTCATACTGGCAATATCAATTCTTCTACCTCTTGCCCTGATGCCTACACTTCCTCCCACAAACACGTATATTTGCCCTTGTGCAAACCAACCATCAATACCTGGTCTGCCTGGTCTGCCTGCACAAGATACTGTACTAGGCAAATTGAGAATCAACACATCAAGCCCTGCCAAAATATTAAGTCTAGCGTAAAAAACACTATAATCTCCGCCAAAACTTGCCCCTAAGTGTACCCCAAAAGCAAAACCAGCACCAGATTGCAAATTACCAGATTGTCCACCTCGTGGGTCTGTAATAGGAAGAGATAAAGCATTCCTGACCGCAGCTGGCAACAGTGGCATTCCTTCTACTACTGTTCCTATCATAAAGTAAGCGTGAACACTTGCTATACCATAAATAGTTGCCCCCAGCATATCAGAAGATTTACCCAAATAAACATACCAATTAGCAGGGTCAATATGAATGACTACTTGCCCTAATTTGTTGTTTGGTCCGTTTCCTCTAATCACACCCGCATTCAAATAACCATCAATAACAGCGTGAAAGCACTTATTAGTATGGTCATACATAATGGCAAGTGTACCATAATTTTTTTGCGAAATATCAGCTGCTACCCCTTTTGCTCTTGCATTCTTTGCCGTTTCATCATTCATAAAATAAGCTGCTCCTTGAAACCTAATATAATTGAGGCTTCCGCTAGAAGAAAATGCCACTTCAAGCATTGCATCTCCTGTAACGGGTGCATCTTCAGCTGGCATAGTGCCTACTTTAAAGTTGATACCTGCTTTAAATAAAATGCCGAATGTAGGGTCTGGAATAAAATTGACATTAGCAGAAACAGCACTTGATTCATAACCTACACCGCTTACGGCTGCCCCTGGTGCATTCAACTGGCTAAAATCAGGGTTGAAACTACCATTACGCATTTTGTACGCAAAACCGCCCATAATGCCCGTAATGAAAAAAGGAGCAGGACAAGCCAAATTAAACCCTTTTCCAAAAGCTACGACCCCAAAATACCTAAATGTGTTGGTACTACCAGAAGAAACGGCTTTTGTACCAAAATAAATAGTAGCCCCAAAATCATAGTCTTTAATGCCAAGGGTGATACCTCCTTTAAAGCCGTCACCATAAACTGGGTCATTTTCATATACTGCAATAGTACCATCTAACCTAAAAGCGTTTGTATGGCAACTAATAGCAATATTATTAACACTTATTCTGTCTAATTGCCACCTTCTTCTCTGAAGCCCTGTCGCTTCTGTCATTGTATTGGTATTCACAAAAAAATCAATAGTAGCAGCGGCAGAAACCGTTACACTACCACTATCCGTAAAATTTACGCCTGCACGCACCGTAAACTTACTTTGTGTAGGATTTACAGTAAACAAACCTATTTGTGTCAGGCTGATACCAAAACCCCTGCACTTAGGCGCAGTTGTGCTTACAAGGCTAAATGTGCCACCCGTCACGTAAGGGCTAGCAGAAGTTACAATCACATTCTGAAAAGCAATACCAGAAAAAGAGGTATTGGCTTGTGTAGAAGTTAAAAGCCCTGTAAGTACCGCTCTTGCCGTTGTTGTACCATTTGCTCTAGTAACGGTAATAGACGTTCCTGCCCTCATTTTAGCAACAAGTCCTATAGGCATCTCGTAGGTTTCTGCTGTATCTAGTTTTATACCAAAAGTATAGGTTACATCACCATTCACCCTATTCATTGTTGCTTCATAACTCATTGGATTTTCCCCTAAAAAGGGGACTTTGAGTTTTCCTTCCATACCTGCACCCATTAGGTTATTTTGCACTAACTGCACCCGTAAATGGTCAATAGAAACTGCCCAACCGCCTGCAGAACCATCTCCAATAGACAAAATATTACCTGTTGCCTCAAAAAGACCTGAAATGCCTGAATCATCAATTAAAACATTGCTTGCCACAATAGAAACGGGTGGTTTAGTATTGGTGCTTTTCACCCCTAAAAACGTGATTTTAAGCAATTTCAAATGAAAACCCTGCCATAAATTTACATCTGTACCTGCTGCATAACCACCCGTATAACCCGCAGGAAAGGCAAAACTCGTAGGATTTATCAAATCACTCATATCCAAACTTGCGTCCTGCACCTCAAAAATAAAATCTTTTAAGCCTTTTACCTTAAACGGGGTAATACTTGCCGTAACAAGCACATTGCTAAGGTCTTCTATCATTATACGAAAAGTAGCCGTAACTTTGGGTTTGTTGGCAGCAAGTGCAGCAACAGCAGGCACAACTGGTGCAGGTGGTTCTATATCACCGCTTCCAGTTGTAGGCACAACTGCAGGAAT
>JAYVGJ010000103.1:0-2004 GCA_043772375.1 Raineyaceae bacterium
GGCTTGTGTAGTTACAGATGCCTCCGCTCCATTTTATATCAATGAAAAAGGAGAAAAAGTAATAGAGGTCAAAAGAGCAGAAAAAGCATCTTATTTTACGGAAGGTTTTGCCCCTTTTTCAATTAAAAAAAAGGATAGTAAAGACGAAATTTGGGGATTTATCAATAAAAAAGGGGAGGAAATAATAACCGCAAATTACAAGAATGTGAAACATTTTTCTCAAGGACTTGCTGCCTTTCGTGAAAAAGATAAATGGGGCTTTTTAGATAGTCAAGGCAAAATAATAGTAAACCCACAATTTGCTCAAGTATATTCCTTTCAAGAAGACTTAGCTATAGTCAAAAATGAAAAAGGAAAATGGGGTGCAATAGATAAATCAGGCGTTTTAAAGATAGATTATCAATTTGATGATATGACTAACTTTTCAGAAGGAATGGCAGCCGTTCTTTCTGGAAAAAAGTGGGGTTATGTGAATAAAGATGGGAAATTAGTTGTTAATCCGCAATTTGAGCAGGGTATGACTTTTAAAAATGGTGTAGCTACTATAAAAAAAGATGGTAAAATGGGTTTAATTGATAAAACAGGCATTTTATTGGTAAATCCACAGTTTTCTGATGCTTTTATCATAGGAAATTCTATTTTGGTGAATGCAGAAGGGAAAATAGGAATTACTGATTTGAAAGGAAAATATACTGCAAATCCCCAGTTTTCCAAACTAAATGCCTCTATTATAGATATTTTGGTCGTAGGAAATACAGTATACCAGAGTTTAGATGAGGTGTCAAAATATTTGTATGTCAATACACAAACAGAAGATGAAGATGGGAAAAATGAAATTTTGAAGGCTATTATTGGAAAAGAACTAACATTTATAAATCCTGATTGCTCTTATTCTCCTTCTCTTTCATCTGGTTACACAAATACAATAAAATTTACGGATAAAATTGTAAATCATAGCACAAGTGCAGCTGGTATAGGCGTAGAACGTACTGGGTCTTATGAAATTGATACAAAAAATAAAACTATTACAATGGTTTATACTTCTCAGAAATTAATTCATTATGAAAAGAAAGATGAAATAACTCCAATTACTGATGGAAAAATTACCTTCAAAATAAGTTCTTGCAATAATGCTTTTACTCTTAAGACTGATGATCAGGCTTACATAAGTCAAGAAAAATTAACTGAAACGCCCACAATAGAAGAAAAAGCTGTTTCTAATAGTTCTAGTGTAACTAATGCACAAACAATGCTCCATAATTATTTTGAAGCAATAAAGAATGGTACAATGCGTGCTGAAAACTACTTTAGCCCAAGTGTTATTCAATTTATAACGGTGAAAAATACCACACCACAAGGCGTAAATAAGATTTTTGAAGATAATAAAGAGTTCGTAAATCAACAAACCTCCATTACGAGTGATTTAATGTTAATAAAACAAGAAAACGGTATCAATTATTACGTTTTTGGGACTTATTTTGAGTGTTTCCGCAAGTCTATGAATAAAACTCAGGTCTGTAACACACAAATAGAAGTGGGTATTGACAAAAACAACAAAATATGCTTTTACAAAGAAACAAAAATAGAAAATTTAAGGTACATAAATAGAAATAAGTAATCATTTTTACTACTAAAATAATTTTTAAACATAAATAAACAATGAAACAAAACAAATATTATTCGTTTTTACTGCTAATATTGGTGGTGATATTGGGAGCTTGCAAGGGACAAAGCAAAGACTCAAATTTTGATACAACTCTATTGCCTTTAAGCGTAGATGAAGAGATTGGATATGCTAATTCGGAGGGGAAGTTTCTTATAAATCCCCAGTTCAAAGAAGCGTTCTTTTTTGCTAATAATGGTTTAGCAAAAGTCAGAAAAGAAGATAAATATGGCTTTATCAACAAAGAAGGCAAATTAGTTATTCCATATCAATATCATCAAGCGACTTCATTTTATGAGGGTTTGGCTTGTGTAGTTACAGATGCCTCCGCTCCATTTTAT
>JAYVGJ010000104.1:0-8852 GCA_043772375.1 Raineyaceae bacterium
TGCAGGAGAGTTGCTTAATAACAACTTCTAAATCCTTTATCACTTGTTGTTTCATACCCACAAAGATAAAGGATTTTTTTGTATTTTTTGAGCAACCTACCTACCACCTATTTCTATGCCTTTTATGGTGGCGGAAAGTAGGCGTTGTGAGAAAATCTTACAATCTTTAATTTTATAATCAACAAGCAATAATAATGGCGCAATAAATTGTAATTTTAGTTCGTCTTCGTTCCAAAAGTCTGCATTATCAAGTAGTTGCGTTCTAATAAATTCTGCAAGTGTTGTTTGGTAAGTATCAAGCGTAGTGGTAGATTTCAGCCAATCTTCCAA
This sequence comes from Raineyaceae bacterium, assembly GCA_043772375.1. GTDB lineage: Bacteria > Bacteroidota > Bacteroidia > Cytophagales > Thermonemataceae > JANYGM01. Next base: position 331 of record JAYVGJ010000104.1, read on the forward strand.
AAGTGGCATTTCTTTTAATTGTGTAATATCAAATTCTGTTTCAATGTCTTGTGTTTCCCAGTTTTCAAAATTTCTCATTATGCTTATGATTTAATTTTCTTTCACAAAGATAATGTTTATTTAATTCAAAACGCTCAAAAATACAAATTCTTGTCTTAAGGATATATAAAAGCCTTTCCAAACATTGGAAGGGCTTTTTATTTATTTTTAAAACTTAGTTTTCCTTTCCAGTTCTTCCTTCAAAAACTTAGCCGTATAGCCTTTATTGAGCTTTGCAACCTGCTCTGATGTGCATTTTGCAATGATTTCACCGCCTTGGTTTGTTGCCCAGATTAGTGGAGAAAATACCTAAATAAAACAAATCAAAAAATCCCATAAACACATTGTTGTTTTTATGGGATTTTTCTGTATTTTTGTAAAATAAAATATCAAGATAATGAAAACGAAAATTTTAATATTGTTATTTGCTTTGACAAGCATTATAATAATGCTTCCTATGCGTGTAGTTGCGCAAACGGACAGAGAACTTCTGCTAAAATTAGTAGAACAACAGGCAAAAATGTCAGAACAACACAACACAACAAACGCCAAAATTGATGCAATGCAAAAACAAATGGATGTGCGTTTTGAAGCTGTAGATAAGCGTTTTGAGGCAGCAGACAAGCGGATTGATATTTTGCTTTATGTGATGCTGAGCCTTTTAGCAGGTATTTTTGTGCTTGTTGGTATGGTTTTCTGGGATAGAATGACCTTTGCCAAACCGTTTGAAAAAGTGGCTGATATCATTAAAGAGGAAAATAAAGAACTTAAAGCTCAAATAATTATTTTAGAAGAAAAACAGCGCAAACACGAGTCTATTTTCAAAAAACTAGCAGAAACACAACCAAGTATTTTAGGAATGTTATAAAACAAAAAAGCCTTTCCAAACTTTGGAAAGGCTTTTATTTGCTCTTAAAATTTAGTTTTCCTTTTCAGTTCTTCCTTCAAAAACTTAGCCGTATAGCCTTTATTGAGCTTTGCTACTTGCTCTGGTGTGCCTTTTGCAATGATTTCGCCGCCTTTGTTGCCGCCTTCTATGCCAATATCAATGACGTGGTCAGACACTTTTATCACATCAAGATTATGTTCTATGATAAGTACCGTATTTCCTTTGTCCACAAGTTTATTCAAAAACTCAATAAGTCGCCCAATATCTTGGAAATGAAGCCCTGTGGTAGGTTCATCAAGTATATAAAGCGTTTTTCCTGTATCTCTTTTAGAAAGTTCTGTCGCTAATTTGATGCGTTGCGCCTCACCACCCGACAGCGTAGGAGCTTGTTGTCCGAGCGTAATATAGCCCAAACCAACCTCCTGAATGGTTTTTATCTTCCTCAAAATGCGTGGCTGATTTTCAAAAAACGTAACCGCTTGTTCAATAGTCATATCCAACACATCAGAAATAGACTTGCCCTTAAAACGCACTTCAAGCGTTTCTCTGTTGTAGCGTTTGCCTTTGCAGGTTTCACAAATAATATGCACATCTGGCAAAAAATCCATCTCAATAGTCTTCATTCCGCCTCCCTCGCAGGTTTCACAACGCCCACCAATCACATTAAACGAAAATCTACCTGTTTTGTAACCTCTTATTTTTGCCTCTGGAAGTTGCGTAAACAAATCTCTAATGTCCGTAAAAACGCTGGTATAAGTCGCAGGATTGGAGCGTGGCGTGCGCCCAATAGGCGACTGGTCAATTTCTATAACCTTATCAATATGCTCCAAACCCTCTATTTTGTCAAATTGTAGTGGCTCTTTTTTGGCAAAGAAAAAATGTTTATTCAAAATAGGGAATAAAGTATGATGAATAAGTGTACTTTTCCCTGACCCAGAAACGCCTGTAACGGCTATCATCTTGCCTAGTGGTATTTCTAAGGTAACATTTTTGAGATTATGCCCTTTGCAGCCCGAAAGAACAATGTTTTTACCGTTTCCTTCACGTCTTTTTTGAGGAATTTTTATACCAATTTTGTCTGTCAAATATTGTGCGGTGATGCTTTCTTTGTTCTTCAAAAACTCTTCAGGTGTGCCTATTCCCACTATTTGCCCTCCATGTCTGCCTGCGCCTGGTCCTATATCCAACAGGAAATCAGCAGCAAGCATCATATCTTTGTCGTGTTCTACCACCAAAACGGAGTTCCCCAAATCACGCAAATCTTTGAGTGCTTGTATTAGTTTGTCGTTATCTCGCTGATGAAGTCCAATACTTGGCTCGTCCAAAATATACAAAATCCCTGTTAATTGTGTGCCTATTTGCGTAGCAAGGCGTATTCTTTGCGCCTCTCCACCTGATAATGTGCGCATTGGGCGGTTTAGGGAAAGATAATCTAAACCAACATCAAGCAAAAATTTTATTCTTTTTCTGATTTCTTTCAAAATCTCTTTTGCTATCAAATTTTGCCTATCTGAAAGCTGTTTTTCTATGTTTTCAAAGTACAAAGAAAGATGTAAAATGTCTAATTCTGCTATTTCAGAGATGTTTTTATCTGTAATTTTGAAAAATAAGGCTTCTTTTTTGAGCTTTGCGCCATTGCAGTCTGGGCAGATGTTTGTGGTGATATATTCCGAAATATTTTCACGCATTTTGTCTGTACCTTCTGTTTGTTGTTGCTGCATAAATTGCATAATTCCATCAAAAGAAGTATTCCATTTTTGGTTAGGATATTTAACAGATGCTACAGCAATCTTTGTTTTTGAGCCATAAAGCAAAATATCCATTACTTTTTGCGGAATATCTTGAATAGGTGTGTTGATGTCAATATTGTATTTTTCTAAGATAACGGCAACTTTTTTAAATATCCAAATATCTCGGTACTCGCCCATAGGCGCAATGCCGCCCTGCGCAATGCTTTTGGTTTTGTCAGGAATGATACTTTTTTCTGTAATCTCTTCAATAACGCCCAAACCTTTGCAGGTTTGGCACATTCCATAAGCAGAATTGAAAGAAAAAGTATTAGGATTTGGCTCATCATACGCCATTCCAGAGGTCGGACAGGTCAAATTCCTAGAAAAAAAATGAATTTTGCTATTTTCATCTAAAAGCATCATTGTATTTGTGCCTTCCTCCAAACAAATATGCACGCCTTGTGAGATACGCAAACGGTCTGTTTCGTTGCCTACAAGCCTGTCCACCACTATTTCAATGTCGTGGATTTTGTAGCGGTCAAGTTCCATTTTTGGCTTAATATCTATCACCACGCCATCAATACGCACTTTTGTATAACCCATTTTGGCTATTTTGACAAAATCTTCTTTATAATGCCCTTTTCTGCCCCTCACGTAGGGCGCAAGCAGGAGGATTTTCTTATTAAAAAATCTTTCTATAATAGCATCAGTTATTTGGTCTTCAGATTGTTGTATCATTTTCTCGCCTGACACGTAGGAGTACGCCACTCCTGCACGAGCAAACAAAAGCCTCAAAAAGTCGTATATCTCTGTTGTAGTGCCTATTGTGGAGCGAGGATTACGAGAAGTTGTTTTTTGTTCTATGGAAATAACAGGGCTAAGACCATCAATTTTGTCCACGTCTGGGCGTTGCATATCCCCAATAAATGAGCGTGCATAAGCAGAAAAGCTCTCCATATACCTGCGTTGCCCTTCTGCGTACAAAGTATCAAAAGCCAAAGAAGACTTCCCACTTCCGCTGATGCCCGTAACGACCACCAATTTATTACGTGGAATGCTCAAATCAAGGTTTTTGAGGTTGTTTGCTCTTGCACCATAAATGTCTATTTGTTCGTTCATTTTATTCTATTGTGATGTATTTTTTCTTGAAATCTGCGTACATATGTGTACCCTGGTGATTTTTTTCGTTACTGTATGTTTTGCCGTTAGCTGATATTGAGAATGTTTCCGTACTTGTACTGAGGGCAAAACCATCTAATTTTAATAGGTCATTTTGGAGAGAAAATAAGTCCTCAATTACATTAGAACTGGCTTTTTTCTGTTGTATTGATTTTCCATTGTTGAAATGTGCGGAAACGAAATATGAATTATCCGTTTTATCTTTTATCAAAATTGCCTTCTCAAAATATTGATTAAAACAACCTATTTGTCTATAAAGAAGTTGTATCGTATCAGCGTTTAAAAAAGTTTTTTTATCAAGTTTATCAACATATTCCAGATTAAGATTGTTTTTTATTGGGATTACAGTATCTTTTGATAAAGAAAATGGAAAAACTCTTTCTTTATACGAAATAGACTTAAAAACGTAGTTTCCTTTTGATAAACTATCCCAATAATACGTGTCTTTTTTTGTGATTGTATCAAATCTAACAGCATATTTTCTCTCGCATTCAATGTTGCCTAAGAAAAGAAAAGGCTCATTAAAATACATTCTATTGTGAGAACTATCAACTATAATACTAAGTTTATGGTATTTTTTCTCTTCTTTAATTTGCTTTAAAGGCGGTTCTTTGGTTTCTGCTTCGCAAGATAAAAGCAAAAAAAGCAAACCAAAAACTAAAAGTATATTTTTCATTATTTTGAGATTTTGGTTAGATATTTTTTGTAAATTTACGCTAAATAAATCAATTACGGCTATGAAATTTTACGAAAAATTCCCACAATTACAACAAAAGATTTTTTTATCAAAAATGCTGATAGAGAATGTATTTGCTACAATGTCTTTGGAAAATCAGCAAGTTCCCATAGAAAAAATCACAGAAATAGTGGAGAAAATGTTAGCAGAAAAAGAATTAGAAGGCACTCAATTCTTCCATAATTAGGTTTTTGAGGTTGTTTGCCCTTGCACCGTAAATGTCTATTTTTTCGTTCATCTTATAATCAGGATTTTTAGGATTTGTAAGATTTTTAGGATAATACAAATTCATAATATTTCTATTTGAGTATTTTCTCCAAAAAATTATCATATTCTCTGCTCCACTTATCATCTTTTATATGCCCTTCTTTGTGAGAATTGAGCATTTTTTTGTTTATCAAAATAGATAAATTCTCAAATTCTGCAGGACTATAAATATTTTTTTCTGATTGATACTGTGTAACTTGTTCTTGTATCTCAAATACATCATTAACAACATCAATAGGCATTTTTTTGTTCACAAGGGTTTTACCTCTGCTGTAATAAATGCTCGTAAGATATTGATTATTAGCAGTATCCTTGATAAGCGTTGTTTTAACAGATGCAAAAACAACAAAACCACTAATCTCATACAAAATCTCTATTGTATCAGCTTTTGCGAATTCGTTTTTATCAAATGTAATATACTTTATTTCTTCTTTAATTTTCTTTAAAAATGGTCTTTTGGTTTCCGTTTCACAAGAGAAAAGCAAAAAAAGCAAACCAAAAACTAAAAGTATATTTTTCATTATTTTGAGATTTTGGTTAGTTGTTTTATCTTTGCAAAAATACAAACATTTTCCCCAAAATCTAGCTTTTATTATGTGAATTTCTAACAAAAAAGCTAATAATTAACACTATATTTGTGTTTTATTCCCAAACAAAAAAACTATGTTTATAAAGTATTTAAGTGTTTTTCTGATGGCTATGGTAAAATTTGCCTTAGCACCACCGTTAGCTTATGGCGTTCAAATAGGATTTTTAGGTGCATTTTTATTGACACTTTCAGGCTTTATGACAACAGTCCTTATAATGTCATTTTTTGGTGAGAAAATACGTATTTGGTATCAGAACAGACCAGCTCATAAAAATAAAGTTAAAAAAGTATTTTCAAGGCAAAAGCGTTTTCTTGTACGTGTGTGGAGGCGCACAGGAATATGGGGCATAGCACTTCTAACACCTATTTTGCTTAGTCCTTTGGGTGGAAGTGGTATTGCAGTTGCGCTTGGCGTACCAAAAGAAAGAATTATTTTTACAATGTTTATTAGTGGGATTTTGTGGGGACTTACCTTTTGCTTGTTTTTAGAATTTGGAACAAGTTTTATGAAAAAGTAAATAATTATTAATAAATTATATTCAATTTCAATGTCATTTTTTCGCCTGATGCCTTAAAACTTGCTTGTTTGAAACTAGGGCTTTTGATAGTTGGGCGGTAATTATTAGAAAAAGCATAACCTTCTTTGGGAATGCCAAAAAAGTTTTTGTCCATATCTCCACTATTATTCTCGTCGTGGAGAAGTGCAATGGCATATTCTTTTTGTGGTGTGCAAGAAAATTCTATAAATGCCTGTTTGTTTTTTATCTCAATAACAGAAGATTTAAACGCATTTTGAGGGTTTTCAGGAAAGCCTTTTTCTTTATCAAAAATAGTTATCAAAACCTTTCCGTTGCTGTTTTTCAGCCCAATTATTTCTACTCTTACAATACTAACATTCGTGTTTTGTGCCTTTGTAAACGTACAAATGCCCAAAAAAAGGAGTGAAAATAATAGTAATGCTAAATGTATCTTTTTCATTTTTGTTCAGATTTGTTTAAATTTCATTCTATCTGATGCAACAATCACAAAAATTGTACCACATTGTATTAATTCACAACTCATTAGTATTCTGTTCTTACCACTTCACTTACGGCATTAAGCGCACTAAAACGCACACGAATAGCATTACCATTGATATTGGCATTTTTGCTAGCATTTTTTGATGTTTTTTGTCCTGATTTGTTGCATTGTGCGCCTTGTTGAAAATAATAATAGAAAAATTTTTGTTGTCTGTCTTGTAGTTGTTGGTAATCTGGACTACCAAATAAATCAATTACTTGCATTTGAGAAATTCCAAGTATTTTATCTTTCTGATTTTCAATAGATTGTACCATTTTTTCACGTTCATTTTGGCAAGCATTTTTGTCTTTTTTCCAAATATTTTGGTCAAAATTATCTAATTTCGGTGTGTTTTTACACGCTGAAAAAAACAGTATGACAATAAAAAACAATAGAAAACGCATCTTTTTTTGGTTTGATTTTTGATTAAAAAATTATAAACATAAATTTTCTGAAATATACACAAAAAAACGTTATATTTGAAAGTTAGTTTAATTCAATTTGAGAGATACAGTGTAAATTCCTAATTATCAATACTTTGTATTCACTCGCAACCTACAACTCACAACTAATATGCGTTTTTCAATTTCAATATTTTTTATAATGGCTTTGGTGGCGTGTAATCCACGTTCAAAATGCCCTGCCTATTCTGACGTACAGAATACAAGCGTAGCAGAAGGCGGACAATACGACCCCGTTGCGGCTGGTGTGCTTTATGTAAAACGCAATAAAAAGAATAATCTTACATCAGAAAAAAAATATACTAATACGCCTTCCACAAAGGCTAGACAAATCAAAACAGATAAAAATTTAAAGTCTGACCCAAGTCTTTTCCCAGATTTGCAATCAAAAAAAATGCAAAAACAAAAGAAAAACGCTTCTAAGAATAAGGCTAAAGCACCTGAAACTGACATATTTGCCCCAGAAAAAAATCCATAAAAATGTCATTGAAAATGCCGTTTAGTTTATCATTTGATACAACTTTGTCAAGACGTAGTAAAATTATATTGATTTCTTGCTTGCTACTTTTCCTACTGATAAGTAGCGTTTTTGTTGTAACAAAATACTACAAAACAAGGTTTTACAAAACACCTATTTACAAAGAATTTGGTATTCGTCTTCCCAAAAACTATGCTGTTCACGGCATAGATGTATCTTATTATCAGGGAGTTATAGACTGGCAAAAAGTACAACAAATGAATGCAAAAAATATCAAAATCTCGTTTGCACTCATCAAAGCAACAGAAGGTCAAAGTATGGTAGATGCACAATTTGCACAAAATTGGCAACAAAGTAATCAAAAAGTCATTCGTGGTGCATATCATTATTTTACTGTTTACCGTGATGCAGCCACACAAGCAGAGAATTTTATTCGTACTGTAAAGCTCCAAAAAGGAGATTTACCGCCAGTTTTGGATATAGAAGATGCACAAAAAATGCCTGCGCAAGAAGTCAGAAAACGCATCAAAATTTGGTTAGAAATGATAGAAATTCATTATAATATTCGTCCAATTATTTATACGTATCATAATTTTTACCATAATTATCTCATAAAAGACAAGTTTTTTGATAAATATTACATCTGGATTGCCCATTATGATGCAGAAAATCCAACACTTGCAAACAACCATAAATGGCATTTTTGGCAACATTCGGACAAAGGAAGAGTAAACGGAATTGGTGTTCCTGTTGATTTTAATGTGTTTGATGGCTCTTTATTAGACTTAAAAAAAATCCTCAAATAACGAAGCAGAATTATGTGAAAAACGGTAGTACTCTACGGTGCAGACCATAACCCTTTTTTAAAATGTGTACGATAACAAAGCACAGAAAAATAATGATAAGTAATGCGTTATAAATAAAGTTCTAATTTACCGCAAAGGCGCAAAGTTTAAATACACGCAAAGAACGCAAGGTTGAAACTAAGTTTTTTGTATTTCTTTGCGTACTTTGCGCCTTTCCTTTGCGTCTTTGCGGTTAAAAAATAACTATGTGGACTTTGAAACTAAGATATTATTAACAACTTATTCCTTA
>JAYVGJ010000105.1:0-3428 GCA_043772375.1 Raineyaceae bacterium
GGCAGTAATGTTAATTTCTGATTTTAAAAAATGATTAATATTTTATTTATTGTATTAAAACCCTGAAAGGGTTTAATATTAATAGCCGTAGGTTGTACCTACGGAACATAGAGCAATGTATTATTTCCACTTGGAGAACAATATTAATCAGAAATTAACATTACTGGGGCTAGGGGTGGTAATTCAATCAAAATCAAATTAAAACCAAAAAAATGAAAGGAATTATACTAGCTGGCGGTTCTGGGACACGCTTGCACCCACTCACAATGGCAATGAGCAAGCAAATGATGCCTGTTTATGACAAACCAATGATTTATTATCCGTTGTCTATTTTGATGATGGCGCATATTAAAGAAATTTTGATTATTTCTACACCTCACGACTTACCGCTTTTTGAAAAACTGCTTGGAGATGGCTCTGCGCTAGGTTGTAAGTTTGAATATGCCGTCCAAGAAGTGCCAAACGGACTTGCGCAGGCGTTTGTAATAGGAGAAAAATTTATTGGAAATGATAAAGTGGCACTTATTTTGGGAGATAATATTTTTTACGGTAGCGGACTTTCAAAACTTTTGCAAGCAAACAACGACCCTCAAGGTGGCATTATCTATGCTTATCACGTACAAGACCCAGAAAGATATGGTGTTGTAGATTTTGACGAAAGCGGCAAAGTGCTTTCTATTGAAGAAAAACCAACCCAACCAAAATCTAACTATGCAGTACCAGGACTGTATTTTTATGATAATTCTGTTGTGGAAATTGCTAAAAATCTGTTGCCTTCTCCTCGTGGTGAGTACGAAATTACAGATGTCAATAAAGAGTATTTAAAACTTGGAAAGTTGCAGGTTTCTATCCTCAACCGTGGCACAGCGTGGCTAGATACGGGTACTTTTGCCTCTTTGATGCAAGCAGGGCAGTTTGTGCAGGTAATAGAAGAAAGACAAGGCTTGAAAATTGGTTGTATTGAAGAAATTGCTTTTAGAAGTGGTTTTATTGATGCTGCGCAACTAGAAAAAGTAGCTACGCCGCTTCTAAAAAGCGGTTATGGGCAATATTTGCTTAATTTAATAAAAAAATAATTTTTGGTTGTTAGAAAGAGATTTGTATATTTTTTGGAAATAGTTATTATTTTCTATATTTTTGGTTTATATTTATAATTTTGTGTAAATTGTTTTTCACATCTAAAAATCTAAAAAATGCAACAGAAAACACCAGAAGAAGAAAATTTATGGTTGGAAGAACTTTATAGCCAGTTCCAAAAACTAACTAAAATGCAATCTAACGCACTTATTGGTATTTTGGAGGGCAGTTTGCCTGTGGAAGAATGGCTTGCTTTTTTTGCTACACTTCCCGCACTTTCTACTGCGTATGGAGATTACCGTATGTACAGAAATGAATATCCGCTAACGCAACCAAAAATATTGCCTGTTGCGTCCACACCTAGTTTTTTTACTAAATTATTTACGCCAGGTAAAGCAAAACAGATGCAAGCACAGTCTGATTTAGATGTACGTTCAAATGAACATATTGTAAATATGTTTAAGGAAGATGCCACTAAAAATGAGGATATAATGCGTACAGACCCGCTTAATATGCAAAAAAGTATTGGAGACGTAATACTTTTTATTTCTACCTTGAAAGATGATTTGAAAAAAGGGCAACCACTCACCCTCAAAGTGAATGAAAAAACGCCACAAAGCATTCTTAAGGATACAAAAACCAAAGGCACAAGTACAATAAAAGTGCTTAGAACTGATTTTATGGATATTTCTGCTAAGTTTGCTGATAATTCTGTGTTGCAAATCTCACGCTACAAAGAAACCACAGAAAAAAGCAAATATAAGCCCAAAACAGGTAATAGAGTAGAAAAAACAGAAAAAATTGGTTATGATTTTGTGTTGAGTGCGCCTCTTGTTAATTATGACGTAGTACCTGCGCCAGCAACATCAACACAAACACCACTGAAAAACCTAGAATATGTAGGCAAACCTACAAAACATCATTTTGTTTTTAAACTAAAAGAAGCCATAAATACAAAACCTAGCTTTCCTATCAATGATTTGAAATTTTCTTTAGGACTTATTGCGCAAGCCTACAAGCGTTTGAAACCCAAAAAAGTGTAAAGTTATTACCTAAAAAATGAAATAAAAAGGGTAGTGGTAAACAAGTAATAGATGTCTTTCTTAAATAATTTGAATAACTACTTGATAATTAGATTATTAAAAATACCATTTGGATTAAACTAAAACTTTGATAATCAATGAGTTATGAACTTGTAATATCGTAACTATTTGATTATAAAGAATTTGAAAAATAACCTTTTTGGAAAAAAACTCGTTTTTATCCATTTTTTATTTTTATAATCATTTAAAAATCAAGGGTTTTAAACCAAATATTTGGGATATACGTCTATTAGGTTTCTCTCGCTTTGGGTGATTACTTTTTTACTTGGATTTAACACATAATGCCTTTTACAATCCAAAAAACAATGATTTTGTTTACCGTTGTGGATATGTCCATTCAATTTAACACGAATACTTTGACAAGATGGGCAAGTTGATATACAAATAATAGTTAAAGTTGGTATATCTTTTCCGACAAGGTACGATTTTTTTAAGTATTACTTGGTTAACACTACCGTAAATGGGTAGTATTAACCAAGTAATGCTAAACAATAACCTAACTACAAAATATGATGTAAAAAGCATTACATCTTTCTTTAATACTACCATGAAATGTATTTAAATAGCAGTTTGCAATATTTTTCTATTTGATTACCAACAATTTAGATTAATTTTGTTTTATTTCTATGAAAATACTTGCGAATAAGTTTGGAGAATAAAAAAGTATTCGTACCTTTGCACTCCGAAATAAAGAGTAAAAGGAATAAAGTTTTGAAAATAGTTCAGCTTTAAAAGATTTTGAAAAAAGTTTAGATTTTATTTGGAGAATAAAAAAGTATTCGTACATTTGCACTCCGAAATAAGGGGTAAAAGAAATTAAGTTTTTGAAAATAATTCAGCTTTAAAACTTTTTAAAAAAAAGTTTAGATTTTATTTGGAGATTAAAAAAGTATTCGTACCTTTGCACTCCGAAATAAAGGGTAAAAAAAATTAGGGTTTTGAAAATAGTTCAGCTTTAATAATTTTTAAAAAAAGTTTAAATTTTATTTGGAGAATGAAAAAGTATTCGTACCTTTGCACTCCGAAATAAAGGGTAAAACAAAATAAAGTTTTGAAAATAGTTCAGCGTTAATGATTTTTTAGAAAAAGTTCAAATTTTATTTGGAGAATAAAAAAGTATTCGTACCTTTGCACTCCGAGAAAAACAGTAAAAGTAAAATTGAAAGCATTAGGTTTTCACATTGATAGAAATAGAGTTCGCTTTATTCTTTCAACAAGTTCATTGAGATACTAAACTAAACAGCAAAC
>JAYVGJ010000106.1:0-2007 GCA_043772375.1 Raineyaceae bacterium
GTACAAATACAAGTGGTGATTTGACAACAGTTTTTGAGGGGATGTGCGCAAAAATATTTGGAGAAGATGGTACACTTATATATGAAAGTTGCATTGGTAGTGGTGATAGTGGAGGTGGCGGAGGAGGTAGTGGAAGCGGTAGTAGTGGCAGTGGTTCTGGTGGTGGTGGTTGTGCAAATTGCCCTGGACCATTAACTTTTCCTAATTATCCATCACCAACACCTATTTATACTCCTTCAGCTCCAAACATACCTTACATACATACACCTTTTACGCCACGTGCGCCTAGCGGACCTGGTTACACGCAAGGTCTGGCAGGAACCCCTAATAATGGTGGACAAACAGGCGGTGGTGGTAATGGTGGTGGAAGTAATAATCCACCTCCTGTATTTATACCATTTGTGCCACCACCCCCACCGCCAATGCCACACCCAGGAATGATTTGGATATCTGATTTGGGTTGGATAGACCCGCCACCACCGCCAACAACAGTAGATAATGGACAGTCATTTCCTTCTGATGTTTATACGTATGATGCAAATGGAAACATAATACCACCACCACCGCCAGGAGTAATAAAAGATAAAACTATGCGCAATGCTGCAAATGCTAAAATAAATTGTATTTATGATGACCTTATAAAACAACAAAATATAAGGGATTTGTTAGATATGTTTGGCACGAATCTTGGCTTAACGCTTGTTATAAAAGCGGAAACACCACCAGCAACAACAGCAACATTTAGACCAAATGGTCAAACCATACCTATTAATAGCAATGGACAAATAGTAATTTATATTAATCCTCTTCTACAAACAAATGGACATTCTCCACTAGCTATTGCCAAGACAATAGCTCACGAGATGATGCACGCAAGGCTTATGGCTCTGATATTCAATGTAGGGGGTATGAATACGTCCAGAACGCAACTTGCTAATGTAGCAGGTCTACCACCTTTAGCTGATGTATTTACAGACTATTCTGGAACGCCCGCTAATGAATTGCAAAATCTAGCACAACACGAGTTTATTGCCCTTTATTGGCACGCTGACCTTGTTGCTATGGTTAAACAGTTTGATGGCAACCGTGCCACGCAAACACAATATGAAGCACTTGCTTGGGACGGACTAGAGATGACTGAAAGATATAGTGGCTTTATGGAGAATAGCCTTGGATATAGCGACCCTTATATGAACAAAAGCAGAGAAAAATCTTCCTCTGACATCAAACAAGCAAGACAAAATGAAAATCCTTGTAGATAAATAAAAAATCAAATGAAAAAAATTCTTTTTTTAGCAATATTTCTACTAATGATAGAAAATGCTACAGCACAAAATCAAGGTACAAATCTGTATCTGACACTAAGTTTAAACGAACCAGTAGTGGTCAAAAATGTGTATAAATACTTTCGTAGTACACCTAATAGACCTCGTATGAAGGGTTGTATGATGAGTAAAATAGATTTAAACAGTGGAGATTGTATATATTTTATGCAATATCCTGTATACTATGGTGTGGATTTAAAACTCATACCTAAACAAGGTGCTACTATTCAAACTATTTCTATCTCGCAAATAGCTAGTTTGTATCCAACGGCACGCACAGCAGCACAGTTAGATTTGAATATGCAGTCTGCTATTGATTATGACTATGCAAACCCAATAGACCCTTTTGCAACAAGTCCACAACCAACACCGCATACAATAGGATATTTAAGTAGTTTTGACAAAATATTTGTCATTGAGTATTTGCCAAACGGCACTGCCAAAGTGGTAGAATGTGAGATAAACACGAGTAGAGATTAGGTAAAGTAAAATGTAATTCTTTCCTGCCGTTGTTGGTGTTTTAGCTTTAGCGGCACCAACAACGAATTAGGTAGTACAAAAACACCCTTTTCCTGCCGTTGTTGGTGTTCTAGCGTTAGCGACACCAACAACGAATTAGGTAGTACAAAAACACCCTTTTAGATGCTTCTAATACAGTTATTGCAAATACAAAAAAGCCTTT
>JAYVGJ010000107.1:0-3190 GCA_043772375.1 Raineyaceae bacterium
ATTCTAAAATGATAACAATAACCTTAATCCTTGCCTGCGCTTTTTTAGCGTGGGTAGGCGTGGAATACATAATATTCCTACTGGAAAGAATGTCACAAAGATTTAAGCGCAAACGCAAAAGCAAATGAAACAATACCACGACTTAGTGCAACATATTTTAGATGTAGGCACTCAATATACAAAATGAAACAACAAAAACACAAATACATCATACCTAATGAAAACAAGAAAAACACTATATAATGAGCTTAATGAGCTTGTGGAGCTAAAAAAGCAACTCAAACAGGTGATTGATGCGCCAGCACCAGTAAGGCAATACAAAGATACCGAAATAATTGATATTTGCATCTTTACGGTGTGTTTGATAGGGTTTTGCAGGTTTTTTTGGATAAAATAAAGTACATAGAGAAATGGCAGAGCGGTTTATTGCGGCGGTCTTGAACACCGTTAAACTTAATAGGTTTCGTGGGTTCAAATCCTACTTTCTCTACAATAAAGAATTTGTCCCTAGCATAGATACCAATGCGCCTAAGTACAATAGGAGAGATTGGAAAACCCAATAGGACAAAAGCGCAAGTAAGGGCGTTTAAAGCACCATTAAGAAGATTTTGATGTACCACCAATAGTTTCATTAGCCATATACAGAACGCACCATAGGAGATGGTGAGGTGCTGGTGAGGGTTGCCAGCTTTGTGCAAAGTCTAATTTTTCGTGTGATAAGTGCTACCCTTGCGTAATGAATACGTGGCTGATTGGTTTAGGCAACAGTTTGCAAAACTGTTTAAAGCAAGTTCAAATCTTGCCGTATTCGCTAAATAATAAAAGTATGATTTACGAGCCTTATATATCACTCACAAAAGAAAGTTTTTTACCTAACAGAAAGTTTGAAAATTCAAAATAAGAAAATATACAAAGCAAGGTCTTTAATCCACCAAACCAAACCAAACAATGAATGACGAAGTAAAAGTAGGTATTGCAGAGTCGTATGACGTGCTAAAACTCACAATAGCAGAAATACTAGAAAAATTCAAAGAAGATAATGTTACGGAGAATGAAGTGGGGCTAATTGTTGAAATGGCAGGTATGCAACGAGAGTACGCAGATATGCAACAAGAGTACGAAAATCAACTTGCTAATGCAGTAAGAGAGATAATAGTACTTGAAGTAGCAGCAAAATTTGACAAAGAGGAAAAAAAACAGTTACACAAAAAAATTTCTGACATAAGTGAGGAGCATTTAGAAACTCTCAAAGAAAGGAATTTATTAAAAAATTGTGTCCTTGATGCGCAAATAGATAAATTTTTGCTTGGCGAACAAACTAAGGAAAAGCTAAAAAGAAAAGAGCGTTACGAAATTGTCATAGACAAAATGAATTAAAAGTCAGATTTTTAAACCAAAAACCAAACCACAATGAAAGAAAAATTTAAAATCTCAACTACTGATTCCACAGGCATAGTATATATGTTTGAAGAGGAATATGAAACGTATCCACTAGCTATGCAAGGAATAGCTATGAAAGTAGCAGGAGAATACCAAATACAGAAAATATTTGTCAAATCATAAATTCAACCAAACCAAAATGGAAAACCAAAAATCCCAGCCCCAGCCCCAACCAGTACCAGTTCAACCAGAAACCATAAGTATTCCAAAAGAGGAATATTGCGTATTTTCAGCGTGGCGTGAAAAACAAAAGCTCCCTTTGGAACAATTTGTGGAACTGTTAG
Organism: Raineyaceae bacterium; assembly: GCA_043772375.1. GTDB lineage: Bacteria > Bacteroidota > Bacteroidia > Cytophagales > Thermonemataceae > JANYGM01. The sequence continues at coordinate 1,725 of JAYVGJ010000107.1, forward strand.
CAGATACCATTGAACACGCAAAACATTTGGAATCAGAGCATAACGAACAAAATAGTAATTTCAATGAAATTGTGGCTAAAATAGGGCTGTTTTATCCAGCAGAATTGGAAAATGTTTTGATAACAAACGGCATCAACCCTTTTGCGCAAGTTCCGAAAAAAACAAGTTCCGAAAATTGTGTAGAACTGACTGACAGCGGAGCGGAATTTCTTAGATCCGTTCTTTTGAGAAAATAGTGCCACGCCTACCAGCGCAAAGCTCGTAGGCAACAACGCCAAAAGATGTAATGGCAAAAAGTTCTTTAAAACATCATTAAATCAAAAAAAAGTGAAAATAAATTTGGAAGTATGAAATTAAGTATTACCTTTGCATTACCAAAAAAGATTAAAAAACCAAAGAATGAGCCGTTACTAGCTTATTCGCCCAGAGTAGGCATTTTTTATGCCCATTCTGTCCAACTGAATACATAGATATAACGGCTTGCCACCTCCGAGCAATGTCCGTAATAGGCGTAGCAAAGTCCTACATATTTATTCTTTGGATATTTTGTAATCTTTTTTGGTAAGCGGGAAAGGGCAAGCCGTTTTTTATTTTGCCTATCTATCTTATCAAAAATAATATATATGGCAAAGGCGGCAAATTTCACCCCAACAGAAGTATTAGATGACTTATATTGTGCTATTGCACCTATTGACGACCCTCACGAGCTTATCAATGACCTATCAACGGTTATACGTGCTTATTTGCAAGACGAGAGAGTAACTGTTACATATAGGTTGAAAATAAGCGTATCCAGCCAAGTGATACATAATTTAGTTTGTCAAATGATTAAACACTACGGTATAGTATGAAAAAGTCTATCATCAAAGAAATAACACGCCAATTTGATGGTCGTGCAGAGGTATTATTGGAAAATGGCGATAAAGGCACTATTTGGAAACCAACACATAAAATACCAGCCATAGGCGCAGAATTTGAGTATGAGCTTAATCCTAGTAGAAATCCAGATTATTTTTTGCCCACAATAAAAATTACTCCTGATGCGCAAAAAAAAGCTATAAAAAAGCAAAGTATTGAAAATGTACGGTTTGCAATATCAATGTCAATAAATCTGAAAATGGCAGGAAAGAATTATGATGCAAACGGCAAGGAGCTTACAGTAAGCGAAAGTACAGATTGTATCTTGAAAATAATAGATAGTAAGATAGTAAGTTAGTATAAACCAAAAAAACGCCATTAATGTGTTGCAAGCACAGGCGTTTTTAAATAACTATTTGAATGGCAAAGTTAATCAAAAAATCAATATTAGCAATATTTTTGCTATTTTTTCCTGAAAAAAAGGAGAAAAAAATCCCAGCTCCGACAATGTACCGAGCTGATGCAGTCAGTCAAATGTTTTCTTGTAACCAAAAACGCTAAGAGAATGAAAAGCATAAAATCTATTTTAAGTGTTGTAGGTGCTGATT
>JAYVGJ010000108.1:0-2331 GCA_043772375.1 Raineyaceae bacterium
AAAAAACGAAACAAAGGCACATCTTTTTGAGTACGAGCAAAAGTTTGCACAAATAACAGAAGAATTCCAAGATTAACAAAACAAAAAAGGTAAAGCATTACGGTTTCTGCTAAGTTTTGGGGTACAAAATTTTCGTTCATAGGCGCAGGATTTTGTTGCCAATTTCGCAGTTAAGGCACTTTTTAGGCTGACAAAAGTTGTTGTATTGTTCCAAAAGTGCTTGTGAGTCTAGGGCGTGTTGCGCTTTTATGCCCAAATCAGCCCACAAACGGACTATTTCGTTGTCTTCTGGTTTTATTTTCTCCATAAAAGAAATGGCTCTATCCATCAAATCTGTGCGTTTGAGTTCTTGAGAAAATAACACAAGCATTGGTACTATGGTATTGATAATGATGTTTTCTGTGCTAGATTTGCCAAATTCTGGTGTTTTTTTTGGTGATTTTTTGCCAAAATGATAATGATTTTGCCAATAATCAGACACTTGAATATGAAAAGTCTTTGCAAAATCTTTCATAGTTTCTGTACCTATAAAAAACGAGAACAAAAGAGGCGTTTTCTGGATAAAAGCTACAAATTGTGCTAATCTTAGCGTAGGAAAATTAGCTGGGCGCATCTGTGAGAATTTCCATTCAGTTTTATCCAAACCAACTAAATTGTATTTTTTCTTCAAAAAAGCGTATTCATTAGCTAAATTTTGTTGGTAATATTTGTGTTCTTCATCTTGCTCATTTACATCTTCAATAATATCTTCCAAAAAGCCTGCCTGACCAAAAATAAGGGCTTCCATTTGAAATAAACTATCACTTTGTTTGTGAAAAAATTTGAAGGGTGTTTGCCTTGCAAGTTTCAAAAAAGCCTCACTATTTGTCTTAAAACCAAAATTTTTAGCAAGAAGTTGAAAGCAAGTTTCTTCCCAATCAGTGTTATTGGTGCGCAAAAAATCTTTTGCTACAAGTGCTTTATTTTCAAGGCGTTGTATAGCAGAACGGTCTAACATAGAAAAAACCGTTATCTTTGGGACGCTAGACAAAAGTTTTGCGCAAGCAATACTTTCATTATTCTGAAAAAACTGTTTATATTTCTCAAAAACATTATCAGAAACCCTACCTTTGAGCGTGAGCGTAGGTATTTTGGTATTATCTTCATACAAAATAGGGTTATCATCTTCCCAAACAACGTGCAGAATCACTTTATTATAGGCTTTATTTGTGCTGTGGGCGTGTTTGTGCCAATCAGAAGATTTTAGGTGAATTTCTACATCTCCACGCCATTTTTCGTCCCCAATTTGGATACTCGCATCAGAAAAATCTGCTCCAGCATCATTATTGTATGTACCTTTTTCTATAATAACAATATTTTTTCCTTGCGTGGTTGTGAGGTTTGCACTAGAAAAATATTGATATTGCCAAACAAAATGTAAAAATTCTTCTTTCATAAATGTATATTTTCTTCGTAGAGATAAGGCAGTGCCTTATCTGAACTCGTTGTATTTTATTCGTTATGGTTATTTGATGATGTTATTGTTTGTCGTAATTGTTTGTCATAATTGTTTGTCGTAATTGTTTGTCGTAATTGTTTGTCGTTAGATAAGGCAGTGCCTTATCTCTACATTTTTTAGATTTCGGCTTTAGGAATTTTATCTGGATTTAGATTATCTTCCTTCCAATTGATAGGATTATTAAGGATATAATTAGAAATTCTTACAAATTCCTCCTCCTCTTTGACAATAATATCCCAGAAGAGTTCTTGCCAACCAAAATAATCTGGGTACAGCAAATTTATATGTTTGGTGCAAACAGATTTAAAAGAACCAATAATAGAAGATACTGTGTTTTTGCCTTGATTACGAAATCTTTGTTGTACAAAATCTTTATTATCCTCTATTGGCATTATTTCTGTGCTATTTTCATCAGTCTTTTTATTTAAAATTAAAATTCCGTGAATATGATTAGGCATAACGACAAATTCTCCTAACTCTACAAATATAAAATGTTTAGGAATTTCATACCAAAACCCTTGTATGATAGCTCCTATTGTACTTAATTTCATTTTATCATTTTTGCATTCTCCAAAAAAATGTTCTCTATTTTTAGTACATATAGTGATGAAATAAGTTCCATTTTTTGCATAATCCCACCATGTAGCTCTTGCAGACGGTATTCTATATTTATTTTCCCATTTTTGCATATTTTTGTATTTTATTGTTGTAGAGATAAGGCACTGCCTTATCTAAACTCGTTGTATTTTTGCGTATTTATGTGCTATTATTTTGTCGTGATTGTTTGTCGTTAGATAAGCACTGCCTTATCTGAACTCGTTGTATTTTTGCGT
>JAYVGJ010000109.1:0-10104 GCA_043772375.1 Raineyaceae bacterium
ATAATATATTATGTAACTTGTTGATTTATAATATTTTAAAATTAAAGCTAACCATCATATATCCATCTCTTACCCCTCAAAACTGTCCATAGTATTGAAATTATGAATTGTGAGTTAAATACAATCTATTGATAATCAAATTATTAGTTAGTATTTATTTAAACAATAAAAATCAGAATTTAAAACTCTCAAACTATAACTCATAATTCATAACTCATAATTCATAATTCATTATGTTTCCTTTCTTATTGATATTTATTAGTTCGTTGTTTTTCGTGGGTGTCATCAATAGGGTGCGCAGTCGCTTGTGTGGGCGCAAAGGTCCTGGTATTTGGCAGGCATTGTTTGATATTTGGCGACTTTTCAACAAAAGTACCATTTATAGCAGAGATACCTCTTTTATCTTCCAAATTGCGCCTACAGTGTCGTTTGCCTCTATTATTTGTGCTATTTTAGTTGTTCCTTTTGACGAACACGCTGGTTTTCTGTCATTTGAGGGAGATTTTATTTTCTTTGCTTATATCCTTGCGACAGGCAAATTCTTTATGATACTTGCTGCCTTAGATACTGGAAGCCCTTTTGAAGGAATGGGCGCAAACCGTGAAGCCTTGTATTCTATGCTAGTTGAGCCTGCTTTTTTTATCCTAATTGGCTCACTTGCAATGCTTACAAACAGCACTTCATTTTTTGATATTTTCAATGGTTTGCACGCAGATTCTTCTGTTTCTGCGTTTTTGGTGATACTTGCAACCTACCTTATTTTTCAGATAACGCTTATTGAAAATAGCCGTTTGCCTGTTGATGACCCCAAAACACACTTAGAACTTACAATGGTTCACGAGGTAATGATTTTGGATAATAGCGGTTTTGATTTGGGGCTACTTTTATACGGAAACTCACTTAAATTTGCTATGTACGGGCTTTTGATAGCTAATTTTTTTCACGACCTTATTATTCCTGCTGATAATTTCTTTGCAAATGCAGGTGTAGCCTGGCTGGCTGATATTCCAAAAATACTTCTTTGTTTGATGGTACAGGTCGTTTTTGCAGCTGCGGTTGGCTTTTCAGAATCTTTCCGTTCACGTGCACCAATGCGCCACAACCCGCAAATTATCTTTACACTAACAGCGGTGGCACTTTTGGTGTTTTTTAGTGTCTTGATTATCAGTAATAAACTTTAATTGAATTATGAATTGTGAATTATGAATTATGAATGAATACATTATACTTTGTATTAACTCGCAACTCATAACCCACAACTCATAACTCATAACTCAACAAAATTATGAAACCAGATTTGCTCGTGATACTATTCACAATGACTTTGCCTTATATGGCTATTGCTAACCGTTTTGACACACATTTTCGTATGCTGGGCTTGCAGGGTTTGCTTCTTTTTGGTGTGGCTTTTTTGAAGTTATACGGACACGTTTCTGTCGCAAATATGGGCTTTATTTTGGTAGAAACGCTTGTTTTTAAGGCTATTTTAGTGCCTTATTTTCTTTTCAATATCATCAAAAAAAACAAAATAAAAAGAGATTTTGAAGTGAAAAAACTTAGTTTTTATGTGATTTTTACTGTTTTGTTGATTATTGTATCAAGTTTTGTTTTTGCGCACCAACTCAATGACAAGCATTTAGAGATAAATTTCTTTACTGCCTCTATTTCGGCACTTTTAGTTGGTGTTTTACTGATTGTTATCCGCAAAACCATTATCACGCATATTGTTGGGTATTTAGTCCTAGAAAATGGGATTTTCTTATTTTCTCTAGCACTTGGTAGCGAGATGCCAATGATTGTAAATATTGGTATTTTATTAGATTTATTTACAAGCGTACTGCTTTTGGGCGTTTTTGTGAATAGAATCAACGAAGTTTTCCATACGGTGGAAATTGATACTTTGACAGAATTGAAAGACTAAATAATTGTGAATTTTAAATTGTGAATTGTGAATGAATACATTTTTGCATCAATTTTACATCACATATCATACATCACATATCACACATCAAAACAAATGGAAGCACTACTCATATACTTTGGAGGAGCTATTTTGATAGCTGCCACAACGTATTTTATTCATAATAAACTAATAGACCATCTATTATTTGTACCTTTTTTACTATTGCAGGTAGGTTTTAACGCCTACGCAATGATGAATATAGGCAATGACATCAATGAGTATTTTCGTTTTGATGAACTGGGCGTACTTTTTATGACTGTTCTCACTATTATTAGTGTTCCTGTGTGCCTACATAGTGTTATCAGCGCACGTAGGAGACAAGAAAATAATAAAGAAATCCGTATTCATAATGCGGCTTTGCTTGTATTTATTACAATGATGACGGGTGTACTTATTTCGGCACATTTGGGCATTTTGTGGGCGTTTTTGGAAGCAACAACGCTTTCTGTAGCCGCTCTTATTTACCACGAAAGAAATTCTATGGCACTAGAAGCTACTTGGAAATATGTTTTTGTGGCATCTATTGGTATTGCAATGGCTTTTTTGGGAATTTTATTCTTGGCAGTTGCCTCCAAAGATGTAGCAGAGGCGCATCTTTCCATTGACGAACTTTCCCGAAATATCAAAGAAATGAACCCTAAGTGGCTCAAAATGAGTTTTTTGTTTATTTTGACTGGTTTTAGCGTAAAAATTGGTATCGTGCCACTTTTTACGGTAGATATTGATGCGAAAGATGCAGCTCCTAGTGCTATTGGCGCACTTTTGTCTGGTGGACTTCTCAATATTGGTTTTGTGGCAGTTTTTAGGTTTTATCAGGTTTTTGCTCAAAGTGATATTTTAACGTGGATGAATAATGTACTTCTACTCGTTGGAACGACATCTATTTTGTTTGCAGCAGTATATTTGATGAAAGTCAAAAATTATAAACGAATGTTTGCATATTCTAGCGTAGAACACGCAGGAATAGCCTTTTTGGCACTCGCAAGCGGCGGAATTGGGTATTTTGTGTGCATTTTTCATTTGGTTTTGCATTCTTTCGTAAAAGCAGGTATTTTCCTGCAACTGGGGCAAGTGCAACATATTTTTAGGATAAAAAACACAGATGAAACTGGGGAATATATGCGTTTAAATCCCTTTGGAGCGGGTGTTTTGTTGTTAGGTTTTTTGAGTATTACGGCAATGCCACCATCAGGACTTTTCGTTACTGAATTTTTAGCTTTTAAGGCACTTTTTGAGGCAAAATATTACTTTATAGCTGGTTTTTCGTTGCTTTTGCTGACTTTCATCATTTATGGAATAGGGAAAAATATTTTACACCTTTTGTTCCAAAAACTACCTGCAATAAATGCAGAAACTAACATAGAAATTGAAAGAAATGCTAAACATATTAGCCCATTGGAAAGTGTGAGCCAATATATTTTGATTGTTGCAGGAATTTATTTAGGGTTTTTTCCGCCTGATATTTTGGTGAATTGTATCAATAAAATTGTAGCATTTTTGCCAACTGCCGTTATGATGTAGGTGTTTTTCACCTTTAGAGTGAAAACTTTTGATATTTATAATTTTTAATAAAAAAACACCCTAAGGGTAGAAACCAAATGAAATACTTACTTTTTTTTATACTTCTTTCCTTGATATGCGAGAATGTTTTTGCACAGGAAAAACGTGCTAAGAAAGCAGAAATCCCTGCTAAAATGATGGATTTTATCAAAAAAAATTATCCAAATCATTCAAAATTGAAGTTTTATAAAGAAATCAAAAATGATACTTTATATTTTGAAAGTACATTTTATTCAGATAAAAATGAACATACATTGAGTTTTGATAAGATAGGGAATTTAGAAGAAACAGAAATTACACTGCCTTTTGAGAAAATCCCTATGGAAATCAAACAGAAAATCAAAGATTATTTGAAAAATAATTTCTTGAAATTCAAAGTAAAAAAAACGCAAGAAGTTGATTTAAAGGGCGTATTACTGTACGAATTTGCCATAAAAGCAAAAAGGAAAACTGAAAAAAATACAACAGAAAAAAGTATCTATGAAATTTATTTTGATAGAAAAGGGGATTTTATCAAAATAGAAACCATCAAGTTAAATAGTATTCAAAGCCTTTTTTAATGATATGAAAATGAAAAAAATAGTTTTTTTGATGTTTTTAAGTACATTTTTGAGTGAGATAAAAGCGCAAAATCTAACTTTTTATGGTGTGTTGCCAGCTATTTCACAGACTGGACGCATTACGCAAAGAATTGATTACAACTTTTTTGCTTCTACTACTATTGATATGTTTTCACAAACTGTTAATAATCAAGCATTTCCTGCAAGAGATTTGCAATTATACATCCAACCAAGCATTATTTATAAGTTTAGTCCAAACTTAAATACTTCTTTTTCATATACTTATCAACGAAATAATCCGCTTTCTGATGATTATGCAAATGAACACCGACTTTGGCAACAAGTAATTTTTGGGCACAACGCACAAAAACTACGTTTTACGCACAGATTACGCTTTGAAGAGCGTTTTATAGAAAATAGAGTAACCAATGAGTACCCATTAGCTACACGCTTGCGCTATCAATTTGCGGCAAATATGCCCCTGCAAGGCAAAACATTAGACAAAAATGAATTTTATTTGAATACCTATAATGAGTTTTACTTTAGTCTTACAGGCATCAAAAATGCCACGTATAGCGAAAATTGGAGTTATTTGGGGCTTGGCTACAATTTTGGAAAAATGGGAAGACTAGAAATAGGATACTTGTTACAGTTTGCAGTGCGAAATATGCAAAAAGATATAAGAATGTTTAACCTTTTGCAAACTACGTGGATAACAAATTTTAATTTTTCTCTCAAAAAGAAGAAAAAAGAGTAAAAAGAATAAGAAGAATAAAAAACATAAATAATATAAATAACATAAATAAATAAACCTATGTCAAAATCCAGTATAATTACCCGTAACGTGGTCATTCTTTCAATGGTAAGCCTTTTTACAGACGTTGCCAGTGAAATGCTTTATCCAATAATGCCTATTTATCTAAAAGCAATTGGTTTTTCAATCATACTGATAGGTATTTTGGAGGGTTTTGCTGAAGCCGTTGCGGGGTTTAGCAAAGGTTATTTTGGGAATTTGAGTGATAATATGGGCAAACGCTTGCCATTCGTGCAAATTGGCTATCTGATGAGTGCCATTTCTAAGCCAATGATGGCAATGTTTATTTATCCAATGTGGATATTTTTTGCTCGTACCATTGACAGACTAGGCAAAGGAGTGCGTACGGCTGCAAGAGATGCACTTTTGTCTGATGAAGCAACACCAGAAACGAAAGGTAGAGTTTTTGGATTTCATAGAGGAATGGACACTTTTGGTGCGGTTTTAGGTCCGTTGTTTGCCCTGATTTATCTTTATTATTATCCAAATGATTATAAAACCTTGTTTTATATTGCGTTTTTGCCTGGCGTGGTGGCTATTTTGTTCACTTTTTTTATGAAAGAAAAACAAAAAGAAACCCCTAAAACTATTGAAATAAAGCCTACAACACGCTTTTTTGACTTTCTGAAATACTGGCAAAAAAGCCCTTTGATTTATAAAAAACTTGTAGGCGGAATGCTTGTTTTTACGCTTTTTAATAGTTCTGATGTGTTTTTGTTGCTGAAAGTAAAAGATGCAGGTTATGATGACGTGACCGTCATTGGAATTTATATCTTTTATAACCTCATTTATGCGCTTGCGTCCTATCCTATAGGCGTTTTGGCTGATAAAATTGGTATGAAAAAGGTCTTTATTGCTGGGCTTATTGCCTTTGCAATAGTATATACAGGAATGGCGTTTGCACAAAGTAAAGTGGCTTTTATTGCGTTGTTTTCTTTGTATGGCATATATGCAGCCGCCACAGAAGGTATTGCAAAGGCTTGGATAACAAACATCTGCGAAAAAGAAAATACTGCCACCGCAATAGGTACTTTTACTGCCTTCCAAAGCATAGCAACTGCCTTAGCGAGTTCTTTTGCAGGTTTTATTTGGTATGCTTATAGTCCTTCAGTAGTATTTTTATTAAGTGGAATAATAACACTTGGAGTAGTTATTTATATAGCAAGATTTAAAGTAAATAATGAAAAATAATAAATAAAATTTTACAAATAATAAATGTAATTTCACGAATTATTTTAATTATTCTACAAATAACATTAATTATTTCACGAATAACATTAATTATTTCACGAATTATTTTAATTATTTCACAAATAACATTAATTATTTCACAAATTATTTTAATTATTCTACAAATAACATTTAATTATCATTAAATAACAAAATAATAAGATGCAATTATCAATAAGAAACAACCAAGCAGTAGCCATAACCGCTATTCCTGTTTTAGAATATGATGTGTTTTATGATACTTGTGTGGGTCTTTGTAGAGATATGCGCAATCATTGTGTAGCTTATTACGCTTTTGCATATCAAAGTAAGCTAAAATTCATTGCAGGCATTGCCATTGATGGAAAAGAGGAAATTGTACTTATTTCTCACGAAGAAAATCCAAAGGAACTTCGTGGACTTATGGCGTTATCTCAACAAATAACCGCTTTTCACATCTACGAAAGAGAAATACACGAAAACTTTGGTATTGATTTTATCCGCCACCCTTGGCTGAAACCTGTACGTTATGCCCACGACAGAGCAGATAAAACTAAAACGCTTCTTAATTATCCGTTTTTTGAGATTACAGGAGAAGAATTGCACGAAGTTGGCGTTGGTCCTATCCACGCAGGCGTGATTGAGCCTGGACATTTTCGCTTTACCTGCAACGGTGAGGACGTTTTGCACCTAGAAATACAACTAGGCTATCAGCATAGAGGCGTTGAATATATGTACCTCAAAAAACCTAAACTTTTGCAAAGAACGGTTTTATCTGAATGTATTGCAGGTGATACCGTTGTAGGGCATACCTTGGCATTTGTGCAAAATATTGAAAGCCTGCAAAACATCAAAGTAACACGTCAGATACACTTGCAACGCACTATTGCGCTGGAGCTGGAGCGTATGGCTATACACATGGGAGATTTAGCAAACCTTAATATTGGACTTGCTTATCAGTTGGCTGCGTCTGTTTTTGGCGTGATAAGAACGCCACTTATCAATTATTTTCAGTTTTGGTGTGGCAACCGCTTTGCAAAAGGGCTTATACGTGCAGGACACAACCCTTATCCACTCACAAAAGAGCTTGTAGATAAGTTCAGAACGGTGCTTGCTGATGTAGAATTTCGTTATACAGAAATGGCAAATAAGATGTTTGAATTGCCTTCTGCGCAATCTCGTATAGAAAAAGTAGGAGAAGTAAGCAAAGAACAAATGCAACAAATTGGGGCTGTGGGTATGTCTGCACGCATTACGGGCTTAAAACGGGATATTCGTACCTCTCACCCTTTTGCTTTTTATGCAGAAAAACCTATTATTTCTGATACTTGTGAGGGTGGAGATGTTTGGGCAAGGGCTTATTTGCGCCATTTGGAGATTTTAAGCGTGATAAAGTACATTAGGGAGCTTTTGATAGAGGTTGATGTAAATGATAGTGGATATGGGAGTATGCAAAATGATGTTCCTGTTTTTGCTCAAAATACTGATATTCAACCGACTGCCACAAAGCTGACACCTAATATGTTTTGTATGTCTTTGGTGGAAGGTTGGCGTGGTGAGATTTCGCATTGTGTTGTTACAGACGAAAACGGAGATATGGCACATTATAAGGTAAAAGACCCTTCTATGCATAACTGGCTAGCTTTGGGGCTTTCACTTAGAAATAACGAAATCTCTGATTTTCCTATCTGTAATAAAACTTTTAATCTTTCCTATTGCGGAAATGATTTGTAATTTTGTGTTAAATTTCAAAACTAATAATTTTATAAAAAAACAATCAAACCAATGAAAAAAACATTTTATATTTTCTTTTTGCTCGTGATGATAGCTTGCTATACGCCTGCAAAAGCTATTTTAGTAACCATTCCAGATGCTAATTTTAGAGCAAAACTACAAACCCTTTATCCAGCGTGTTTTGTAGGCGCACAAATGGAAACAACTTGTAAGGCTATTACGACTGCTACAACTTTGGAAGTTGGTAATCTTAAGATTGCTGATTTAAGCGGTATAGAGTATTTTATTAGTTTGCAGAATTTGGATTGCTCTTATAATAAATTATCTAGTTTACCCAGCCTTTCAATAAGCTTGCGAAGTTTAAGTTGCCAATACAATCAATTGGCAAGTTTACCAAATTTACCAGCGAGTTTGCAAAATTTATTCTGTGGAAACAATAAATTGATAACTTTACCAATTCTTCCAGCAAGTTTGCAAAATTTGCATTGTGAAAGTAATCAACTAATGAGTCTACCAACTTTACCAGCGAGTTTGCGACAATTAAGTTGTGGACTTAATCAATTAACGAATTTACCCAATCTTCCAATAAGTTTACAACATTTACTTTGCGCTTACAATAAACTGACAAATTTGCCTACTTTATCAGCAAATTTGCAAAATTTGAATTGCGGAGCTAATCAACTGGCAAATTTACCACTTTTACCAACAGGTTTGCAAGAGTTAAGTTGTGGTGAAAATCAACTGGTAATTTTACCAACTTTACCAATAGGCTTACAAAATTTGTATTGTGGAGCTAATCAATTAACAAATTTATCAGCTATTCCAATAAATTTACAAATTTTACATTGTGGTAATAATAAATTGAAGGATTTGCCCAAATTACCATCAAATTTACAAGGCTTGTATTGTGGTGAAAATCAACTAATAAACTTGCCAACTTTACCCCCAACTTTACAAAATTTGAATTGCCATAGTAATATGTTAGATTTTGCTGATTTAGAAATTATTACTTTAAATTTTTCTGATTATTATGCCCTATTACAAAGCCATAAAATCTCACGAGATAGCCAATTACTAACCAAAAATGCTACGCTTACTATAAATGGCACAATTGGTGGCTCACAAAATGTATATCAATGGTACAAAAATAATGTCCTTATTCCTGGTGCAAAAAGTGCCATATATATCAAAAAAAACACCACAAGCACAGATGCAGGTGTATATAGGTGTGAAGTTACAAGCACATACGTGGGTGCAGGTACTACCAAAGGAGTTATTATAAAAAGTAATGAAGTTAGAGTTTCGTATAAATAAACTACCTACTTCACTACACACTATTTCACTACACACTACTTCACTAAAAAACTATGTTTGATGAAATAGATATTTTAAAACATCACGGAAAACAATTTATCCCTGACGTTACGAAGGTAAATTTGCCTGTTTATTATAAAATTGGTTTGCCTGTTATTTCCACAGAAAAAATAGACGAAAAATTACTTTTAGATGCTGAAAATGCTTGTCCAACTGATGCGTTTAACGCTTTTCCTACAAGTATTGATTTGGGGAAATGTATTTTCTGTAATCAATGTCAGAAGATTTGCGGAGAGAAAAAGGTTAAATTTACCACAGATTACAGAATTGCCACCAACACTCGTGAGGCACTTATCATCAAAGAAGGCGACAAAAATCCACTTTCTATTGACCAAAATATTGTCAGAGAAGAGATAAAACGGCTTTTTGGACGTTCTCTGAAACTTAGACAAGTGTCGGCAGGTGGCGACAACTCCAACGAATGGGAACTAAACGCAGCAGGCAATCCAAACTTTGATATGGGACGTTTTGGGATAGATTTCACAGCTTCTCCACGCCACGCAGACGGTGTCGTGATTACAGGACCTATCACCGCAAATATGGCTGAAGCCCTGCAAATCTGTTATGATGCCGTTCCAAATCCTAAAATATTGGTTTTGGTGGGAACTGATGCTATTTCTGGGGGGATTTTTGAAGGAAGTCCTGCCCTTGACCGTAGTTTTTTGGATAAATATAAAGTTGATTTATATGTTCCCGGCAATCCTATGCACCCGCTTACGTTTATAAATGGTATTTTAGATTTGATTAAGAAAACATAAATAATTAGACTTCCTGCGAAAGTAAATAATCAAGTAAATTCATTGATTATCAAGATATTGTAATATTTTATTTTGATAATTGAACATCATATTAAGTGAAATCACTTGAAAAATATTTATAATTTTAAAAGT
>JAYVGJ010000110.1:0-7006 GCA_043772375.1 Raineyaceae bacterium
ACAGTTCTAACTCAGACTCACAAAAGAAGACTTCGCTTCAAGCGAAGTCTTCTTTAAATGCAGCTAATGCATAAAAATTAAAGAGTGTACGGTAGCAAAATCTCTAATAATCAAATAGAGTGTTTTCAAAACGAAATTTAATGTCTTTTTCGTCAGGGCTTACATTGTATTCACTTAAATCTGTTAATTGGCAAAAAACACCTATTTTATCTGCTAATGGTTTAAAATCTGCCTTATCTGCTGTCAAAAGCACATCTGCACCCACGAAATCAGCAGTTGCCATTATCATAAAATCCCTACTAATCCACTCTCTACCAAATTTCAAATCATTTACAAATAACTTGTGTGTGCGTGCATAATCATTAAGAAAAGGTTTATTTACATAATTCTTAAATAACTGATTATGTCGCAAAGCAACATCTTTTGAAAAACTAACAAGTTCTATATCTACTCCTGCGAGTGCCTGCGCCATTTTTCTGGTTTTCTCTTCATCACTATCAATCAAAATTATTTCTGATAAACTGACAGCAGAGTAGTAAAAAGTTCTGGGTGTATCTACTAGTTTGTTTTTACCATTGGGAATTTTTGCAGGATTATCCAACAGAAATTTTATTATTTTTTTACTAGAAAGCACAGAACTATCAGCATTTACTTCAGTTTTGAATAAATTAACAATAACAGACGTATCTAGGAAAATTTTTACACATTCAGATAATAGTTTGGGCATAGGTTAGTCCATTTTTAAAAGTTGCATTGCATCTTGACCATTTTTTATAGAAGGAAATAAATCACCTTCTGTTGCTATCAATTCATTTATTTTAGTCATAAAACTGCCATTTCCTACTACCTCAAATTTTCGCAAATTGGCGTGTAAAATCTTGTCCGTTTTAACAAAAACTTTCATTCTTATTGAAAATTCAATTTTAGCACCATCATAAAAAGTTTTTATTTGCTGTTCCTGCTCCTCAGACATATAAATCCTAAAAGGCTTATCTTTAAGGTAAATATGAGCGGAATACTTGCCTGTTTTTTTGCGTATTCCTACGATAGTGCTTATCATTTGGTCACTAATATAATAGCAATCACTTTCTTTTACGGCTTTTATTTCTTTGATATCTGCTTTCCAGTCTCCTGCACTAGCCGTAAAATAAACATTCCTTTTTTTCATTACGTTTTTAAGAAAACTCCCATAATCTTGTTCAGGGGCATCTAATGTTTCTATTGGCTGACTTTCTAAGTTTTGATGCAAATGCTGAAAACTGTCAAAAACTGCTTTGTCTAATGTAGCAAATTTCTGCAAATAGCAACAATTTTCTATCCCTGACAATACAAATTGAGGGTTTTTTATGTTTAAAGCCTTACTTAATTTAGTCAACAACTCTCCCTGCTCACCCACACTTATGCCGTTTTCTGTGGTAAGTTTTTTGTCGTTTCCATCTATAACTAATGTGAAATAGTACATTGTGTTTTTTAATTATAGTCAAAATAATTGATGCAATATAGCTGAATTCTACTCAAAAAACAAATTTTCTTATTTTCCTTCTATGATTTTCTGCTCCTCTGCCGTAATCTCGTACAACGCATACACCAAAGCATCTATTTTGCGCTCATTTTCCAAACTATCCAAACCAGCCGCTTTTTGTGTGATGATAGCATCTACCAAGTCAATAATAGCTTTTTCTTGTGTTTCTGTTGGTGTAGGAATTGGCATTTGTTCCAAAAACACTTTTTTATACCTGATTTTGCCTACTAATTCTCCTCCCATATAAAAAGATTTGAAGAAAAAAGTTACAGGTTTTGAATTCAAAAGTGCCGTTAGGTACTTCAAATTCTTTCCTGATATAAAAAATACAGTTGCTTCTGGATAATAGCCTTTTTCGTCATAATAAAATTGTGGCTCACTCGTGATCTCTGAAAAAATTATTTTAGGCTTCACAAATTCATCAATATAAGCGCAATTACGCAAGTTTGTCCAATCTTCCCCTTGGTCTTCTCTTGCTTTTAATTGCACTTCAAATTTTTTCAAATGCGTTTCAATAGTAGGATAATCCGTTTTTACAACAACTCTATTTACCCTAAATTTATTGCCTTTTGTGGTTTCCAACCTTTTTACGGTTTTCCACTTTTTGGTTTTAAATGATTTGTATTTAAACAAATCATTAGGCAATTTGACAATATTTTTCTCTGTTTCTTTAACCAAATCCATATAACCATTATAGGTGTTGATGATATAATATTTAGCGAAATTGCAGTAATATTTCCTTGTGTCCCTACCTCTCAAAATAGGTTTTATGATTTCAATATTTTTGCTATCAGCCTTAATCAAAGCTTCTTTTTCACTTTCGTTGATAATAAAAGCCTCATTGAAACCTGTCAAAAGACCCCTATAAATTGAAATATCCCAATTTCTTAATTTTTTGTGGGTTTTATTTGCTTCAATTTTCTCTTGCAAACTGATTTGAAAAGGAGAAATAAGATTCCAAATACCTGCATCAGTTTGATTATTGAGTGTTTTATGCGTTTCAACATACTCGCCCAAAACTTTGACATATTCAAAAAATTTACCATCTTCAAACCTTACGGCATTCATTTGATTTTGATTAGGCTCTTTTCTTGACATAATGATATTTGTATGCACAATTGCTTTATCAAACAGCAAATTTTGCCCAAAATCAACCAATAACAAAGGATTTGTTTCTGTTATGATATAATTTCTCAATGATGCACCATAACTAGCTCTCAACCACTTGTTAGAAGTAATCAATATTTCGTATCCTTTTGGTCTTAAAATCCATTGCCCCAACTCATAAAATAAGGCATAAATATCACCAGAAGATGCCCAAGTCGTATATTTATGTGACATTGGTCTTAGTGCTTCTGCATTACTTACAGAAAAATACGGCGGATTTCCTACCACCAAATCAAAACCTATAAAATCTCCCTCATCATTTAGCACCTCTGGGAACTCAAAACGCCATTCAAAAGCGTTTCTATAAATTGCCATTTTATTGTCATAAACGGTTTTTAAAGCATTACTTTCTTCCAAAAATTTGCTTGTCAGTTCGTATTCCAAAAAAGCACTATTAGCAGACACAAACCATTCATTTTCTTTATCTTTCCACGCTCTAAAATCTTTGTCTTTTGGATTAAACATTTTAGAGAAATTATTTTTGTATTCTTTTATCTTCTTGATAATGATGTTTTTAGCATCTTTATCTCTTACAGATTTGTACAAGTCCACCTGAATTTTATAATCAGGTATTATTTTTTTGATGTATTGCCTTGCTGCAGGCGCAAAATCATTCATTTTGTCATCAAGATTAAACTTGCTAATCAGACTATTTCCAGTCTTAATATTGATGTCAATATTTGGAAAAGTTTCAAGTTCCTTAAACTTGCTTTCCTGCGTGTAGTACATATTTTTAAGCAGTTCTATCCACAAACGCAAACGACAAATAAGCACGGATTTCGCATTGATATCCACCCCAAAAAGACAATTTTCTATGATAATTTGCTTTTCGTTGAATAACAATTCTTGGACTTCTTGTTTTTCATCATCTCTATAATCATAGACAAAAGTTTTACCATTTTCCTTGTTTGTAATAACCAATTCATCATTTTCAGTAGAAATATGATGTTCTTTTAGCCTTCTACCTTTTTTATCAATTAAAATTTTTAATTCGTGCTTAATCACAATAATTTCATTGAGTGAAGACACCAAAAAATGCCCAGAACCTACCGCAGGGTCGCATATTCTTAGTTTATTGAAAGTTTTGTTGGCTTCTTCTTTGGGAATATCATCTATTCTATTTTGCAAATCATGAAAATTCTTGCAATTCCAATTATATTGGTCATTGAATTTTTGAATAACTGCCTTGCGTATGCCCTCACGACACATATACATTGTGATAAACGAGGGCGTAAAAACAGAGCCATCTTTATAACCATTGATTTTTTCAAAAATAAGCCCCAAAACTGCGGAATTAATGATTGTTTTATCATTTTTCTGAATAACTACATCAGCATCACTCGCAAAATCAAAAGCATCTAAAAACTCAAAAAGGTATTTGAGTGTGTTATTTACGCCTGAAATACGTTTGCCATTGTCATCTTTCAAAACAGTTGTGTTGAAAATAGGCATTGTCAATCTAGATGTTAAGTGCATTATTTCCAACACATCTTCTAGTGCTGTTTTATCAAACAAAGAACTATTTAGATATGGAATATTTGCAAATTGCCCTGCAATACTTGGTTTCCTATCTGCCACAGGAATAGCCAATATCTCAAAAAAAAGTCCATCAAGCATTGAAAAATTTTCAATTTTTGAGATATTTAAAAACTTTTGTTGTGGGTCTTTTTGATGATATTTCAGTAGTTGCCCTTCCAAAAGTTTTAGAAACAAAATGCGGTTGAGCCACGTAATACAGAGTTCTAGCGCAAAACTAAAAATTTGCTCTTCGTGGGTTTCTCCAAATTCTTTTATATTTGGATATTTTTCATAAAATGAGCTACTTTCAAGTTTTTTAATGATAGTTTCTAGCAAAGAGCCTTCATTTCTATCTTTTGCCGCAATTCTAGTAATAATTTTCTTACTTGTGCCCGTTTCCTCTACGCCCAAAATATGCAAAAGTTCGTTATAAAACTCTGTATTAAGCGTGTTAGCATCATTTTGGAAAGAAAGTTTTAGCAAATATTCAGGTGAAAACATCTTGTAAGTATCAACAAGTAGCATTTCTTGTTCTCTTTCCAATTCTTTATCCAAAGATATGTTCGCATTTACAACATCTTTGAGTTTTCGTATATCAAAATATGTACATTCCAGCGTTTTATCTTCCAAAAACGGCTTTGCAATTTCCTTATAAAACCAGTCTGTAGTGTTGATGCCTAGTTTTCCTTCTGTCCAATTTTTATAATCTTCTTTGAGTTGTTTATTTTCAAAGAAAAATCTTTCAAAATCTGCCCCATCAAAAACATACCATTCATAAATATTAGTGATGATTAAGTGCTTGATTTCTTTGTTGTTATGGATAAATCTTTCTTTCAAATAATAATGTAAAAGTTCTTGTAATGCCTTTGCGTTAGGATTTGTAGCAGAAATCATTTCTACTTTGTTGCTTGTTCTTTTGACCTCAATAATGACCCCAACGCTAGACTTGGCAGTTTTGTCGTTATGAATAACCAAATCCTGTCGTCCTTTTGTGTTTACTTCGTGTAAATCTTTGTAATAAGTATTTTTGAGAAATTCTATGACAATATTTTTCTGATTTTCTTCTGTTTCCTTGTCATTGATGCCTGTCAGCAATTTAGAGAGGTTATTTTTAAAAGTAGTCGCTTGTGCCAAACCAAGATTAGCCCTGCGGTAAGAGGAGTTAAGGGTTTGTACGGGTTGTTTTAGTTCTAATTGCATTGGTTTTGTGGTAGAAGGATTACAAAGATATTACGCACAAATATAGTTTATTTAGTGCGTAATATTTTTGAGGAGAAGAGAAAAAATATTTTTAATTTTTTGCAGGTCGTCAAGATTTGCAAAACTTCTGCATTTAATTCAAAAGAAATTTTGCTATTCATAAAATTTTTTTTAATTTTCCTACAAATAAATAAAACCTTACAAATATGAGCAAATATAATTTGTGTACCAACGGACATTATTACGAAAATACTCTCCAAAAATGCCCTTATTGCCCTGATGCAGGGCAAACTGATTTCAATAAAACGCAAATCATTCAGAATATTCCCAATAATGATGATAAAACGCAACTTATTGAAAATCAAAACATCAACCCAAACGTAAAGCAAGATTTCAATAAAACTGCCATTTTTTCTGGAAATATTGAACAAAATCAGCAAAATATTACATCAAATAACAACAACAACAGCAATACGACTGGTAGAAAACTGGTTGGTTGGTTGGTTTCTTTTACTATTGATGCGCTTGGCGTAGATTTTAAGCTGCGTGAAGGTAGAAATATTATTGGTTCTGATGCTGGTTGTGATATTGTGGTGCAAGATGGGCAAATTTCGGGCAAACATCTGACTATTTTGTACCGTATGGGTGAGTTCAAATTTAAAGACGAACTTTCTACAAATGGTACATTCATTAACGAGGTTTTTACAGAAGATGGCAACCTGCAAGATGGCGACAATATTCGTGTTGGAAATACCGTTTTTAAACTTAGAAGCGCAAATTAAATACTTTTTACTGTCGCTTGCCTCTTGGCAAGTGACGACTATAAAAAGGCTTCTAGCCTTTAAGAAAGTGATATTTTACTACATTTAGGCAAGATGCCTAATGATAGTCGTCACTTAGCTGGAGCTAAGCGACAGTACATTTATAAACAAAAAATTATTTTATGAAAAAAATATTATCAATACTAATAATAGCTATTTGCTTGATTAGTAGCAAAATCAGTTTTGCGCAAAACGTGGATACGGACTCAAAAAATTATCCAAACATCAAACTAAAAGTACAATCTGACAAAAAACTTACATCAGAAAATACCAAAGTTTTACAGTCAAACAAAGAAATTGCTATCCAAATCACTAACGGAAACGCTAACACAAATAATCCAGAAAAACAACCTTCAAAAGCTAAAAAAGCAGTTTTTTTGTTGATAGAAACTTCTGGAATGACTGAAACCAAAGTTGTCAATAACTTTAAAAATGGTTTGGCTGATTTTATCAAAAATGCGCCTGACAATGTTGTTTTTAATGCTGCTTCTTTTTGGAAAACTGATGCTGATAGCAAAATTTTGAATACAATGAGTGCAGAATTTACGTCAAATAAAAATTCTTTAATAGAGGAAATCAACAGACGAGTAAAAGCAGTAAGCGACAAAAACTATGTTTCTGATGTAAATAAGGCTATTTATGAGGCTATTGAATACCTTAACAAAAATAGTGATGCCACAGAAAAACAACTTATTGTACTTACGGTGGGAATGAATAACAGTAATTCTACGTTTAAAATTGAGGATTGTATAGAAAAAGCTAACAAAGCTAATATGCA
>JAYVGJ010000111.1:0-5216 GCA_043772375.1 Raineyaceae bacterium
AAAACGTTTGGTGGGGACACCAAACGTGGGTTATAACATTGTTTGGTGTCCCCACCAAACAACAAGACACTATTTTGCAACGAAACTTTTACAGCAACATTTTATTCGTTTAGGGTTTGCGAATGTCATAATATAAAAAATAAAGTTTAATTGCCACGAATACACGAATAAATACAATTATTCGTGTATTCGTGGCAACTAAATCAGCCACATTTTTATTCACGGTGCACTACATTCTTTCCATATACCATTGTATTTGTTTTTCCATTTTCTTAAACTTAAAGATATTGGTAATGATTTTTTGAAGACGGATAAAAGCGGTTTCATTCTTGACCACATAGTCAAACGCCATGTGATGCATACAATTAATGGCAACATCTATTTTATCTTGTGAAGAAAGCATAACGACAGGAATGCCAAGGTTTTCTTCCTTGATTTTGTCTAAGGTTTCTATACCATTCATTGCACCCGCCACAATACCGTCCAAATGGTAATCCAGAATGATAATATCAGGATTTAGGCGAAGGTTTTTAAGGCAGATTTCCCCTGTGGGGAAAGTGTTAATAGTAAAATCAGCATGTTCCTTGAACTCTATCTCTAGAGATTTCAAAAACAAAGCGTCATCATCTACCAAAAAGATACTAATTTTTTCGTAATTTTCCACTAATTTATGGGTTTTAGTTAAGTTGATATTTGTATTATAGGCTTTTTAAGTATTTAAGACTTAAAAAATCAGTATTTTTTTATTTTTTATTTTTTATCAAATCAAGCTCAAGAATAAGTTCTTGGCAGGCTTGCGTACAGACATTTTCTAATTTCAAAACCATTTCGTCTATATTTTCAATTTTGCTTTGCGTACTTGCGTAATCTTGTACTTTTTTAGCTATGTTTTCAAAATCACTACTAATGCCCATAATAGAGAAAGAAGGTATCATTTTGTGAACGGCACTGTACAAAGTTTTCCAATCTTTTGCCTCAAAACTCTGTTTCATTGTACTGATGAGTGGCGGTGTTTGTTCCAGATAAAGTGAAATCATTTCCATCATAAGCGCAGGGTCAGACTTTGTACGCTTGATGAGGTAAGCCAAATCAACATAACGCATTTGTTTTATTTCTTCATTAACAACAGTAGCCGCAGCAGCCATTGCTGCAGGTGTTGGTTTTTGGAAAAGCCCAATAATTTTGCTATAAAGCAACCTTTCATCAACGGGTTTTGCAATATAATCATTCATTCCTACAGCTTTGCACTTGGCTACATCTACTGTCGTTACGTCTGCAGTAAGCGCAATAATAGGAATATCCAATTTCAGTACATTTCTGATGTAAGCGGTTGCCTCAAAACCATTCATTTGGGGCATTTGCAAGTCCATAAGAATAATATCATACTTATTTTGTGCTAGTTTTTCTATGGCTATTTTGCCATTGTCAGCAATATCTCTCTCAAAACCAAAATCATCTAACAAAGTTTTCATTAGTAGTTGGTTGAGAGCAATATCTTCTACAACGAGTACCCTGATGTTTTTCTTTTCTGTATCTTGTTCCATAATTTCAATGTCGGTGGTGGTGGTGGCGTTTGTTTTCTGAAAGTCTAATATAAAACTAAAAGTAGAACCTTCATTTAATGTACTTGCGACACTTATAGAGCCTCCTTGTGGTACAATAAGTTGTTTTACAATGGCAAGCCCTAGCCCAGTGCCGCCATAAATGCGTGAAGTTCCGCTAGAAGCCTGCTGAAAATTCTCAAATATTCCGTCTATTTTTTCTGCTTTGATGCCTATTCCTGTGTCTTTTATAGAGAATTGTATTGTTACTTTGTGTTCATCTTCATTTATAAGATTTACGCTTACCGTAATACTTCCTTCAGAGGTGAATTTTACGGCATTGCTGACAAGGTTAAGGATAATTTGGTGCAGACGTATTGGGTCGCCTAATAATACATTAGGAATTCTTTTGTCATATTCTTTGATAAGTTTAAGATTTTTTTCTTGTATTTTAGGTTCAAACAAATGTATCATTGAACCAATAGAGTCTTTGAGTTTAAACGGATTTTGCTCAAAGGTCATTTTGCCTGCATCAACTTTGGCAAGGTCTAAAATATCATTAATAAGTACAATCAGCGCATCACCGCTAATTTTTATGGCGTTCAGGTATTCTGCTTGTTTGACAGAAAGTTCAGTTTTTAGCAACACTTTCGTGAAGCCAATAATAGAATTCATTGGTGTTCTTATCTCGTGGCTCATATTAGATAAGAATTGTTGCTTAGATTTTACGGCATCTTCTGCAATAATAGTAGCATTTTCAGCAACAATAGTGGCAAGTTCTGCTTTATTTTGGGCTTCTTCTGCTACAACAGTAGCAACTTCCGCCCTATCTTTCTCGTGTTGCGCAACAATACGAGCTACTTCTGCTTTTTCTTTTTCTTTTTGCGCTGCAAGTCTAGCTACTTCCGCTTTTTCTTTTTCGTTCTGTGCTGCAAGCCTAGCTACTTCTGCTTTTTCTTTTTCCTTTTGCGCAATAAGTCTAACCACTTCTGCCTTTTCTTTTTCTTTTTGAGCTGTAAGTCTAGCTATTTCTGCTTTTTCTTTCTCTTTTTGAGCCGTAAGTCTAGCTACTTCTGCTTTTTCTTTTTCTGTTTCCGCAACAACTCTGGCTATTTCTGCTTTTTCTTTTTCTGTTTCAGCAACAACTCTAGCTACTTCTGCTTTTTCTTTTTCTGTTTCAGCAATAATTCTGGCTATTTCTGCTTTTTCCTTTTCTTCTTCCGCAATACTTTTAGCTACTTCTGCTTTTTCTTTTTCTTTTTGTGCTGTAAGCCTTGCTACTTCAGCTTTTTCTTTTTCTTTCTGTGCTGCAAGCCTAGCTACTTCCGCTTTTTCTTTTTCTTTTTGCGCAATAAGTCTAACCACTTCTGCTTTTTCTTTTTCTTTTTGAGCTGTAAGTCTGGCTATTTCTGCTTTTTCTTTCTCTTTTTGGGCGGTAAGTCTGGCTACTTCTGCTTTTTCTTTCTCTTTTTCAGCAATAATTCTAGCTACTTCTGCTTTTTCTTTCTCATTTTCAGCAACGGTTTTGGCTACTTCTGCTTTTTCTTTCTCTTTTTCAGCAATAATTCTGGCGTGTTCAGCATTTTCTATTACCTCTCTTAATTCTTTTTCCGTTCTTCTTTGTTCTGTTACGACTCTTGCAACCACGACCGCACCCAAGATATTGCCGTTATCATCTTTATAAGTAGCCCCATTAAACGTTACTTCTGTGTTTGTATGGTCAATAATAGTAAGCGGATAATTAAAGACAAACCCTTTTTTAAATACTTCTTGATATACTTCACACGCCTTTTTAGGGTCTGTAAAGTAGAGAGAAAACTCTGTATGAAGTAGTTGTTTACGAGTTTTGTCTGTGGCTTTGAGAAAAGCCTCATTCATATCCGTAATTTTTCCTTGCTCATTAATAACAATAAATGGGTCAGGGCTCGCTTCAATAAGATTACGAGTATATTGGGATTTGTTTGTATTGATGCTGCTCATTTTTTTTATTTTTTATTTTTGTAAAGCCAGAAAATGTAGGGGCGTACCCTTGTGGTCGCCCTGATTGCGAAAGCCATTTGCGAAAGCCATTTGCGAAAGCAACGCATCAAGCAATAACGTGGAGGTTGTTTGTTGTGTTGCTTTCGCCCAGCAACTGCTGGTTAGGGCGACCACAAGGGTCGCACCCTACATTTTTCAACACAACACACTTCAAATATCTTCTAATGGTTGCCTTCTTTTGTCTTTTAGTTGCTTAAAATGTGAGGGCGCAAGCCCTGTTACCTTTTTAAATTGGTTTGAAAGATGCGCTACACTACTATAATTCATTTTCCAAGCAATTTCTGTAATGTTTAGTTCTCCATAAATAATAAGTTCTTTGATACGCTCTACTTTGTGAGAGATAACAAACTGCTCTATGGTCGTGCCTTGTATTTCAGAGAAAAGATTAGCAAGATAAGTATAGTCGTGGTTGAGTTTTTGACTCAAAAAATCAGAGAAATTCACCTTCATCACCTCGTCAGAATGATGTACCATTTCTATGACAGCATTTTTTATTCTTTCAATAAGTACAGCGCGTTTGTCGTCCATAAGGTCTAATCCAGCGGATTTTAAGAGTGTTTTTAGTTCTTCTTTTTGCATCACAGAGATGGTTTCCATAATATCAACTTCGCCCAAATCTACCAATACAAAATGCAATTCTAGTTGTTTTAGTATGTCTTTAACCACCATTTTGCAACGGTTGGAAACCATATTTTTTATAAAAAGCTTCAATTTATATAAATTTTAGAGAGATTTTGGAGAGATATGAACGTGATTTGTCACAAAATTATCTATTATTCCAATAGATATTGTTACATAACTCCGTAAAAAGTTACATAATTCACACATAAAAATCTGTTTTGTTTGTTGTAAAGGGGTGTAGGACAAGTTTGAAAATGTATTAAAATATAGGTGCGACCCTTGTGGTTGCCCTCTTTGGATAGCCTAAAAACTTGATTTTGCACATTATTTTGCATACTTTTTGTCGTATTGCTTTCGCATATATGGGCGACCACAAGGGTCGCATCCTACAAAATACAACTTGTCCTACACCCTTTCACTACGGTACAGACTATTTTATCAAATTTGAAATTATCCTTGCGCAACATCAGCTACTGAATTGGGATATAAATACCCTCCAACCACTTTTTTGGTGTTAAATCTAGCCAAGAACTAAGCACAGAGCCTTCTATCCAAATGCTGAAATCTCCTCTTTTTTCAAGAGATTTGTTATATTTTTTCCAATTCTTAATTTTATATGTATCTTTGCTTGGGCTTATTTGAGTCGTTTCTATGTGTATTTTGGTTTTTGGGAAAACAAAAGTACACGAATAAACCCACTTTTCCAAATATTGACCTATCGTTGCAACAAAGTCGTGTCTCACTACGACTGCAAACAATGTATTGAGCGTTCCGCTCCTTTTACAGTAAGCAATCAAACGGGACACTCCCTGCTGTCAACTTAAGGATTTTAAAACTGGGATACTTCATGAATAGTTGGAAACTTTCGTAAAGTTATTTTGAGGGAGAAAGAGCAATCAAATTTAAAGTTACTGTAAAAGTTCCGTTGCAAAAAAAGTGTAGGGTGCGACCCTTGTGGTCGCCCAAACTTGCGAAAGCAACACAGCGAGCAAAAAACAGCTTTTAAGCACAATT
>JAYVGJ010000112.1:0-29522 GCA_043772375.1 Raineyaceae bacterium
AATTTGTATTCAAAACTTCGTAGCCGCTTGATTTATCAAGTGGTGTTTTGGCACAAAACAAATGAGGTAGAACAACTGGTGCGGAATTTATCAAAGAAAAATACTTTGCAAGGCATTTTGTTCTCTACCATTTGTTTTGTCCCAAAACAGCGTTTTGATAAATCAAACGCCTACATAAAAATTTACAAAATAACAATGTCGTTATCTAAATTATAACTAAAAAAACCGTAAAATCTTACGGTTTTTTTAGTTATAATTTATGTTTTACAAATTACATATCATTTTTTTTCGTGAGGAATCTCCTCTATTTCTTTCTCTACATTCCGTAAATCTTCCCGCACTAGGCGTTCTATATTAGCGTCTAACTCTTTGCTAGTGAGCAAGTTCATTAGTTTTTCACGGGTTGCAAGCAGCTTATCTTTGTTTATGTTGGGCATAATTTTATATTGAATTATTTAATTGCGTAAAAGTATAGCTAAATTGTTTTTAAGTATTGGTTTAGCAGTTGCATACCTCAAAAATAGTAAAAAACTTGTTTGTAACAAACTTTTATTAGTTATTTTTGTGTTTATTTGTAAAAAAAAAATATTATCTTTCTCTATCTTACTGATTATCAAACCATTTAAAAAAAATTAAAACTCCTATTCAATGAAAAAAAACACTCTAATAATTATTTGTCTGATATTTTTGAGTGCTATTTTTGCACCAAAAAAAGCTATTTCTCAAGTTGTTCCAATATTTACGGCACAAGACAGCCTGCGTGGTACACTTTCCCCTTTGCGCACTTGTTTTGATGTAACTTATTATGATATTGCGCTTCGTGTTATTCCGAATGAGAAGAAAATATCTGGGAAAAACACTATTCATTACCTTGTAAAGGCAGATTTTAAGAAAATTCAGTTAGATTTATTTGAAAATCTTGCTATTGAGAAAATCTTATATCATAACAAACCTCTCAAATTTACGAGAAATGGCAATGCTTTTTTTGTTGATTTTGACGACATTCAGAAGAAAAATAAGCGTGATTCTTTAACTGTTTTTTATGCAGGAATACCCACAGAAGCTAAAAATGCCCCTTGGGACGGTGGTTTTTCATGGAAAAAAGACAACGACAAAAATGACTGGATTGGGCTTAGTTGTGAGGGAATTGGCGCAAGTCTTTGGTTTCCTAACAAAGACCACCTTTCTGATGAGCCTGATAATGGCGTTCGTGTGGCTTGTGAAGTGCCTTCTGACCTGATTTGCGTGGCTAATGGTAAACTTTTTAGTACCCAAAAACTCCCTGATAATTACACTCGTTACGACTGGCGCACTTCTTACCCTATCAACAACTATAATATTACTTTAAATATTGGCAAATACGTTCATTTTGATGATATTTATACTGCGGAAGATGGGCAAAAACTCGCCTTAGATTATTATGTGATGCCCTATAATTTGGAGAAAGCAAAAAAGCAATTTGAGCAAGTAAAACCTATGTTGAAGTGCTTTGAACGCTATTTTGGCAAATATCCATTTTGGAATGATGGCTATGCGCTGGTAGAAACGCCATACCTAGGAATGGAGCATCAGACGGCTATTGCCTACGGAAATAAGTACCAAAATGGCTATAACGGGCGTGATTTGAGCAAATCTGGCGTGGGAATGTTATTTGATTTTATTATCATACACGAGAGCGGACACGAATACTGGGGCAACAATCTAAGTGCGCAAGACCACGCAGAAATGTGGCTTCACGAGGCTTTTACGACATATTCAGAGGTGCTTTATGTGGAATGTATGTTTGGAAAAGCGCAAGCAGACACGTATGTAAATGGTTATAAAAAAATTGTTGCCAACCAAGAACCTATGCTTGCGCCTTTGGGCGTAAATGCTGATGCGCCAGGTGATATTTACTTTAAAGGTGCTTTGATGCTCAATACTTTACGTAATGTTTTGAATGATGATAAACTTTGGTTTGATATTTTGAAAGGTTTGCAAAAAGATTTTTCTATGAAAACAACCAACACAAAAGAAGTTGTCAATTATATCAATAAAAAAGCAAAAAAAGATTTAACTTATTTCTTTGATGAATATTTGGAATATGCCCAAATTCCTACGTTGGAGTATTATTTTGAAGAAGATAAAAATAATGCTAAAACAAATAAAGGGGGTAAAATATTGTTTTTTCGTTGGAATAGTAATAATAATAAATTTGCTATGCCTTTGATAATCAACAATAAAACTATTTCAGCAACAACAAACTGGCAAAGCACCAAAATACCCAACAATAATGTTGCAAGCACTTTTAATGGACTAAATGAGCTCGTCCTGAGGTATTATATTAGAATTAGGGAAACTAAATAATTATGAATTATGAATGAATACAGCGTATTACAACATATTTCTTCTATTTTTAAAATAAATTGGAAATAAATTTGCAAAGTCCAAAAAAAAACATCATTTTTGCAGTCCGTTTGTAATGATAGCTATTTGAATACTTTTAAAAGTGCTATTCATTGTATTCAGGTAAAATGTTAGGGCAAAGTCCGCAGATGAAAATACAGTAAAAATACAAAAAATAGATATTAAATAGCTATAATAATGAACCCAATAATTAAATTTGTAGAGGCAGAATTTGCTTCAAGAAGAAATGACTTGCCTAAATTTAAGGCTGGCGACACTATCAACGTACACGTAAAAATCAAAGAAGGTGCAAAAGAGCGTATTCAGCAGTTTCAAGGTGTAGTTATTCAACGCCGCAACCCAAATAGTTCTGGTGAAATGTTTACAGTACGTAAAGTTTCTAATGGTGTTGGTGTAGAAAGAATTTTCCCTTTGCTTTCTCCAACTGTGGATAAAATTGAGCTTATCCGTGAGGGTAAAGTACGTCGTGCAAGATTATTCTACCTACGTGGTAAAATGGGTAAAGCAGCTCGTATCAAAGAAAAAGTAAAACCAATTGCTACAAAAGGTAAAGTAGCAGTAGCAAAATAGTTTTTTCAATTACGAATTAACAATTACGAATTACGTTTTTTCTAAGTATTTTTCGTATAAAAAAGTCTTTCAGAAATTATATTTTTGAAAGACTTTTTTGTAATATCTTCATTCATAACTCAAAATGGAAGACTTCGCTTAAAGCGAAGTCTTCCTTGACTAAATTTAATATTTATAATTAAAAATGAAAATCCTAGCTGTCGGCAAAAATTATGCTAATCATATTGCAGAAATGAAAACTGAATTTGATAAGTTTTCTGGTGAACCTGTTGTTTTTTTGAAACCTGATACTGCTTTGCTGAAAGATAATGCACCATTTTATTATCCAGAGTTTAGCCAAGATGTGCATCACGAGGTAGAAATTTTGATTAAAATCTGTAAAGAAGGTAAAAATATTCAAGAGAAATTTGCACATAAATATTATGAAGAAATAGGCATAGGTATAGATTTTACGGCAAGAGATATTCAGGCAAAACTCAAAGCCAATAGTTATTCGTGGGAAATTGCAAAAGGATTTAACGGCTCTGCGCCAGTTTCTTATTTTGTGCCAAAAACTGACTTTTTAGATTTACAAAATATCAATTTCAGCCTAAAAATCAATGATGAAATAAGACAGGAAGGCAATACTTCTCTAATGATTTTCAAAATTGATTATATTATTGCTTATCTTTCTAGGTATTTTACCCTAAAACAAGGTGATATTATCTTTACTGGTACGCCTGCAGGGGTTGGTGCAGTCAAAGTTGGCGACAAACTTTCTGCTTTTATTGAAGACAAAGAAATGCTTACTTTTGAGGTAAAATAATTTTTAATGTACATCTTTACGTAGCCACTTGATTTATCAAGTGGTGTTTTGGCACAAAACAAATGGTCTGGAACAATTTACACCAACTTTTATCCAAGATACAGAAATGAAAATAATTTTTATGGGAACGCCAGAATTTGCGGTAGCAAGTTTGGATATTTTGGTGAAAAATAATTACAATATTGTTGCGGTCATCACTGCACCCGACAAACCCGCTGGGCGTGGCAATGAGTTGCATCAATCAGACGTGAAAAAATATGCACTTGCTAATAATTTGCCTATTTTGCAACCAACTAACTTAAAATCACCTGATTTTTTAGAGGAATTAAAAAAGTTGAACGCTGATTTACAAATAGTGGTAGCGTTCCGTATGTTACCAGAAATAGTATGGTCTATGCCTCCCAAAGGCACTTTTAACCTTCACGCTTCACTTTTACCAAAGTTTAGAGGTGCTGCACCTATCAACTGGGCAATCATCAATGGAGAAACACAAACAGGCGTTACAACTTTCTTTTTACAACAAGAAATAGATACAGGAAATATTATTTTGCAACAAAAAGAGCCAATTTATAAGACTGATAATGTAGGAGATTTGTACGCTCGTCTGATGAAAATAGGCGCAGAACTCACGCTAAAAACTGTTCAAAAAATAGAAAAAAACGACATTCAGCCACAAATACAGACAGGCATGCCCACACACGCACCCAAGATTTTCAGAGAAACTTGCCAAATAGATTGGGATAAAACCTCCAAAGAGATTTATAATTTTGTACGTGGTTTGTCGCCTTATCCTGCTGCTTGGACGACAATCAAAGGCAAAAATTGTAAAATTTATGCTACTGAAATTATTGATGATTTAGAAGAGATTTCAGAAAATAATATAAATAATAGTAACAAAAATATTGCTATTGGAGAATTTTTTATTGCAGAAAACAATAAAAATATTTATTTTAAAACAAAAGATAGTTTCTTAAAAATCAAAGAATTACAATTAGAAGGTAAAAAAAGATTATTAGTAGAAGAATTTTTGAGAGGATTTAAAGCCCCCTAACCCCCAAAGGGGAATAAAGACAAATATTGTGCATTAGAAAATAAAAAATATGAAGAAAATTGATGTCTGTTTTTCACCAGAATTATTACCAAAATACGAAATTAAGGATAAGATAGTCGTGGTAGTGGATATTTTGCGTGCTACTTCGTGTATGGTTACTGCGCTTGCTTGTGGCGTGGCGCAAATAATACCTGTAATGGAAGTGGAAGAATGCAAAGAATGGCAAAAAAAAGGTTTTTTGGCATCTGCAGAAAGAGATGGCAAAAAAATTGAAGGTTTTGATTTGGATAATTCTCCGTTTTCTTACCAAAATCCAGACTTAATAGGTAAAACTATTGCGCTCACAACTACTAATGGCACTTTGGCTATAAAAAAATCAAAAGATGCCACGCAAATAATCATAGGTGCATTTTTGAATATATCTGCTATTGTTGCTTATCTCAAAAAAGAAAATAAAGATATTTTGGTGCTTTGCGCAGGTTGGAAAGGAAAAGTAAATTTGGAAGATACAATGTTTGCAGGTGCGCTTGTAGAGGCTTTGCAGGCTGATTTTGATGTCGCCACTGATGATTCTTTAATGGCGCAAATCCTTTATAATCACGCTAAAACGGATATGTTGGCAGTTATTGCTAAGTGTTCACACATAAAAAGATTACAAAATTTAGGCATTGAAAAAGATATTGATTTCTGTTTTCAAATGGACAAATACAATATTGTCCCTATAATGAAAGGAGATTTTTTGGAAATTGTAAGATAATCAAAAAGTAATAGTTTGGGTAGAGATAAGGCACTGCCTTATCTAACGACGAACAAAGCACTTTTCCTGCGAAAGAAACAATACAATCTGCTAGTTCAGATAAGGCAGTGCCTTATCTCTACATTACGGATTTTGAACTACAGTAACATAAAAAAGCCTTTCCAATGTTTGGAAAGGCTTTTTTGTGCGAAAGAGGGGACTTGAACCCCTACACCCGTTAGGGCGCTACCACCTCAAGGTAGTGCGTCTGCCAATTTCGCCACTTCCGCAAAGTGATTATATACCGTTTTGTATATATTGGAGTGCAAAGATAGGCATTTTTAGGTTGAATGCAAATTTTATTTAGAGAAAATTTTAACTATTTTGTCACTGCTTTAGAATATTGGTTATCATTCCTTTGAAAATAAAACCGTGAAAAGGCAAAACAGAGTACCAATACAGTCTTCCCGCAACGCCCAAAGGTCTGAAAGTAGCTGTTTGGATAAGCATATTATCTTCATCAATCTTAAATTCTAGCCAAGCCTCCCCTGGGAGTTTCATTTCTGCATATAAAAGCAGCCTTTTTTCGTTTTTATCAGCAAGCAAAACACGCCAAAAATCTAGCGCATCACCTGGCAAAATCTCGGTGTCGCTACGCCTGCCACGCCTCATACCTACGCCCCCAACGAGTTGGTCAAGAAAACCTCTGATTTTCCAAAGCCACGAGCCATAATACCAGCCTGTTGTGCCACCAATACTCCAAATCCTATCTAATGCCTTATTTGTGTCAAGCACTTTCATTTGCTGAACATCTCTAAAACAACCATTTGTAGGCACTTCCACGTATTGTGAAATCCCTTTTTCTAAAATATCACTTGACTGCGCATCTTTCCAACTTGATAAAACTTGATTATGCTCAATTTTATCAAAAGCCATTTTTATAGCGGTTTCATAATCAATAAGTTGTATATTAAAAAGTTGTGCTAAATTATTGGGTTTTGCAATTACTTCTACTTTCATACTATGCACAAGGTTAGTCGCAAGTGCATAAGAGGTAGCCGTAACAAAATACAACCAATAAGAAGATATTTTGGGGGTCATCACAGGAATAACGTAAATGCTACGTTTGAGACCTCTTATTTTGGCAAAACGCAAGAGCATTTCTTTGTAGTCAAGCACGTCGCAGCCACCAATATCATAACTTTTATTAAAGGTTTCTTGGCAGTTGATAACGCCTTTCAGAAAATCAACCACGTTGCGTATGGCAATAGGCTGGCATTTGGTTTTGAGCCACTTTGGCGCAATCATTACGGGCAATTTTTCTACCAAATCTCTAATAATCTCAAAAGATGCACTACCAGAGCCGACAATAATGCCTGCACGCAATGTTGTGAGGGCATATTTTTCACTTGATAAAATATCTTCTACATTCTTCCTTGAAGACAAATGTTTGGATAAACTTTCATCATTGACAATTCCGCTCAAATAAATAACTTGTTTGGCGTTCGTTTTTTCTATTATTTCTTTGAAATTATTAGCACAAGTTTTCTCCATTTCTTCAAAATCACCCGTTTGAGAAGACATAGAATGAATGAGATAATAGGCAATATCAATGTCTTGAGGGATATTTTGTAAGGTTTCCTTATCCAAAAAATCTACTTCAACTACGCTCACATTGGGGGAGGCGTGTTTGTTGCTAAACCGCCTTTTATCTCGTACACAACAAATAACTTGATGGTCATCTTGCAACAAAACGGGTAATAATCTTTGTGCAATATAGCCTGTAATGCCTGTGAGAAGTATTTTCATAGTTGTTCGTGTTAGTTTGGCTACATAACCTTTTGTGTGAGAAATTGTTTTTTCACCACATAGGCACATAGAAAACATAGAAATACATTGCTCTACGTAAAACATAACTCACTAAGGCACTTATCACTCAACACTAAAAAAAGCCTTTCTAATTTCTTAGAAAGGCTTTTTTATTTTCAATCATTTATTAAATAAATTATCACTAAAAAAACTATTTTACTGATAATCTTTGTTGATAAACTTTGTCACTTGTCTGAACAGTCACGACATATATACCAGCGGCAAGCGTTGTATTTGGTCTGATAAGTTGGTTTGTGCCATTTTGGTCTATTTTGGTAGTATAAACGGTTTTACCCAGCATATCTGTAACGGTTACTTGTGCGCCTGCAAGGTCAGTTCCTTTCAAATCAACCATAAACTCATTATTAGTTGTTGGGTTTGGATAAATGCTAAGATTACTAGCAGAAGTTTTACCCATTTTGATAGAAATTATTTTGCTGTACGTGAATTTACCGTTTTTATCAAATTGTTTCAGTCGGTAATAATTGATAGTTTGGTACGGATTTGCATCAAATATTTCATACATATTCAAAGCAGATGTAGTTGTTTTGGCTGGCACTCTGCCGACTTCTTCAAAACTTTTAGCATCAATACTTTTCTCTACAATGAAATAATCATTATTTTTCTCCGAAACAGTTATCCAACTAACTCTTATTTTCTCACCTGCCATTTCAGCTTTCAAATCTAACAACTCAACAGGAAGTGGCAAGAAGAAGAAACCAAAAGTAAACTGACCGTTTCCGAGTGTTTTGAAGTTTGAACTAGATGTAACTCCAGTAGTAGGTGAAAGCAAATCCACTATACCACCTAAATCTCTCCATTCTGTGCCTTCTTGCGGTGCAAAACCTCTGCGTATTTCTGTTGTGGTTGCTGCTGTGGCTAATATTCCTCGTGCATTAAGTGGCGCATCTATGGCAGTATCAAAATCTTGTAAGACACTTGTTTGCCCAATAAGGCTAGCATTAAGAGCAGTTTCTCCACCACCATTACCATAAGTTACACCATAAATGGTCGCAGGCACAGGTTGCTCTTCAATAGCTACAAAAGGAATAGTAATTTGCCCTTGTTCTATCAATTTGAAACTTGCAGAAGGTGTGAGGGTTGTAGGAAAATCTATGTTTTTCACGTCCCACCATCTTGTACTAGATACTTGGTTAATGCCCGTTGGCAACGCTCTTGTACCTGCACCAAAAGCTTCTGGATTAGCATTCATTTGTTCTACTGTGAAGGTTGTTCTTGTAGGTTGGTCAAGTATTAGCCCAAGTATAATTTGCCCATTTCCGCTATTAGCACCAGCCAAATAAGATGTACCTTTACCAATAGGAAAGTTTGCGGTTTCTTCTGAAGTATTACTTGAAAAAATACGACCTAATGGACCTTGCACAAAACCACTACTTCCAGATGCACCTGTTTGGCGTATCCAACTTGTTTTGTCTGTCAAAATCATTTGCGTACCTGTACTAGGAGTTGTGCCACTTGCCGTAATAAATTTACCATTTAGCAACAACAAACTACCACCTCTCACGCCACCAGACTCTCCTACAAGCACTCTACTACCCAATAATGTTACATCAAAAGCAGAGGGCGCAAATGTTGTAGTATCCCCTTTTGCTATTCGTAGCTCCCAGAAACTTTCAAAAGTAGGTGTACCTGTTTTTGTAAGCGTTTGTGCCTTATTAAGCAAAGGAGTAAGCCCACCAGCAAAAGTAACTCTCCCAAAACGAGGGTTAAATAAACCTGCATCAGCCCAATTTCCTTGCAAAACAATACTAGAATTTCCTATACTTGCATCTAAAGTTGCCCCAGAATTGATAGTAAGGTTATTATCTACAAATAATGTACTATTTAGTTCTGTTGTACCATTGGCAAAAACAATATTAAAGAAAGCATTATTTCTATTTGCGTTTGTACCTGCCTTGATAACACGTGTACCAGTATTAGGACCAAAAGTAACCGTACCTACATTGTTGCTATTAAACACACCATCATTACTCCAACTACCAGAGATATTAATAGCAGGACCTGTTGCATTAACATTAATAGTTGAGTTTACAGCAGCAGAAAAATCACCACCTGTAGCACTGCCAACAGTAAACGCTTGGTTTATATTTAACGTAATAGGTCTTATTGCTGGTATAGCTTGTGGCAAAATAGCCAAACTTTGACAAGCAGAAGCTACATTTACATCAACTATAAACGCTCTTACTCCTGTGGCATAAAGTGGATCTAGATTAGCTCCTAAAAAGTCCAATCTCACCTCATCAGAAGCTAATGGTACTACATCTCCCTCCCAGTTGGCAGCATTATTCCAATTATTATTTAAAGTTGGAACACCAACTGTACTTCTTCCGTCCCATCTTTTTATTACATCTACCCATCTTATGTGTCCGTCTGGAGCTAGTGGAGCAGGGCTAACATTCTCATTATCAAAAGTTTCTCCTGAAAAAATACCTGTAGAAAATCTAAAGTCCGTAGCCACATTATTAGTTGCTATTCTACTCACGTTAGAGCCTGCCGTAGCAAGTGGGAAGTTGGTTCTTTCTATAAATACAGGAGATGTTTGTGCATAGTTATCTGGCAAACGCAAATAAGTTGCCCCTGCTACACTCTCGCCATTCGTAAAAATACCATCACTAAACGAGCCTAAAGCAGCCGTAATATTAGTGCTTACACCCTTACCATTAGGGTCCGTAGTACCTAAAATACCACTTGTATTTGTAATATTAGCACCATTCACACCAGCACTGTTATTGGTAGGACCTGCACCATCTGTGGCAGAGGTAAGTCCTGATAAATCTACGCCTTTAAAGTCCATAAACTCAAACAAGAAAAATCTTGCTTGTATTGTTCCTTCCACAATAAAACGGTAAAAACCTATTGAACCATTTCTACTGATTTTTACAAATTTGCTGGCTGTACCTACCGCAAGAAGTGTTCCTCCTTCTTGTACAAGTAAAGTACGAGTTTTACCCGCTTGAGAATTATTACTTGAAATAATACTATTAACGCTAAACAACGGACTTGCAGGGCTTGCATCTATAAGGAGTTCTGCACCAGCTTTTAAGTCTAGTGTAGCTCCGCTAAGTATTTTAAGCCCTGATAATCTTACTGGTACAGTTGCATTAAGTAGTGTTGAAACTGTTCTATTGTTATAGATAGTAGTAAGCCCAGTTGCAGTAAAATTATCTTGTATAATATAAGTAGTAGCACCTACTAAACCTGCACCTAAAGGATTGCTAGGTGTTCCTGATGGATAGTTTTCTGGTAACGCATCTAAGTGATAGCTATTGCCACTATTAGTCAAATCATCAAAGAAACCAAAATGCACAGAAGGGAAGTTTTGGTTATTGCTAGTGATAGTTCTTGTAGCAGTAGAATTTGGGTGAAAGTTAATCCTTCCTGTTCCTGCATTGATATCTACACCTGAATTAGTCCAATTGCCACGTACTGTTACAGCAGAAGAATTAAATTTGAAGTTGGCAGGAGACGTAGTAGGATTAAGAATTATATCACCATTTACAAGCAATGGGCAAGTAGAAAGCATTGTAAATTTGCCTCCTAAAACGCTTAGATTGCCAGTAAGATTCATTTTATTTCTTGCATCTGTATTAAGTCCTTGTACAGTAACTTCGCCAGAAACTTTATCAATAACCAAATTATGCAAAGGATTTCTTGCCACACGTATTTGTTGCCCACCAATACCATTCATAGTAAGTGTCGCAGTAGCATTAAAATTAATTTGATTAATATTGATTACAAGTGCAGGAGAAGTACCCGCAGGTAATATATCTGTGTCATTAAGCTGATTATTATTATTACTTGCGGGGTTTCCGTTAGCAGGCGGTTGGTGGTCGTTAAAAGCAAGGTTAGAAACGGCTTCTATGTTTCCTTTGACTTTAATATTGCTTGTACCAGCAGCACTAACACTTCCATTTACTTGTATTTGCAAATCCCCGCCTATATTTAGGATATTTCCTGTAGCAATAGTAAGGATTTTTTGTGTTCCTAAATTTTGCTGTGCATCAGTAAGTTGTGGAATAATATCAGCTCGTGCCATTCTTTTTTGCCAAATCCCCCCCGCATCACGAGAGTTTGCAGTACGTATTTGAAATACTGCATAATCTTTAAAAACACCTGAATTAACTATAACACTACCATCTACAGTAAGATTAGCCACGTTCATTGTTGGGTTAGATGGGGCAGTACGAGTAATTTGCACTTCAAATTTTTCTAATGTATCAGAAGGTACAATGCTACCACCAGCACCAAAAGCAGGAGCTAAACCAGAAGGATTGGCAGAGTTTATTTTCTTAGGATAACCAGCAGGTGTAGCTTGTCCAGGGAAAATTTGATACGGATTATAATAAGACCTATTGCTCAAAGACCAGTTTTTAGGATTATTCCAAGCAGTAGTAGAGCCAGCATGTGTTTCATTGACAGTACCTGTACCAGCCACGTATTCTAATGGACTTCCCGCACCTTCACCAGTTGCATTTCTGAATGGTTGTGTAGGAATAGCAGGCGTTGCAGGTATAAATGGCGGAACGGCAGCTTGCGCAGCCACAGGTACTGTAGTGCCATTATAATCACCTACCCAATAGATATTAGCATAAGTTTCCCACTTGATAAGGTCATAAAGTGGGGCTATATCTTGGTCATTTTTACCACCATCAAACTGCTCACCAGCCGCACCACCAATAGGTCCAAGTGTTCCTTTGAAGGTAATAACATTAACATTAGCAGGATTGGTACTTGTAACATCATTAAAATATACACGACTGTTACCTGCTACATTTTTGGAAGTACCAGAATTATTACCAAAAAAGCTACCATAAATATCAAGTTCTTGCCCAGTATTGATAGTAAGAGAAGTTGCGCCAGGTCCACCACTACCAAAAGTAGCATAACTAAAATTATGGTCAACAGAAATATATTCAGGGTCAACAGTACTAGTATTTTCAGGGTTTACAATAGCCCCCCAAAGCACTTTAAGTCCACCTCTACTATCTATCCAACCGTGACCAGAGCCATCTCCTGTTTCTGTAGCTATATTACTATCTGAAACTAACAAATCATAATTAGGAGATTTAGTGACAACAATAGGGTCAACGG
The DNA here is from genome assembly GCA_043772375.1 of Raineyaceae bacterium. GTDB lineage: Bacteria > Bacteroidota > Bacteroidia > Cytophagales > Thermonemataceae > JANYGM01. The sequence goes on from JAYVGJ010000112.1 coordinate 12,550, forward strand.
CAGGTTGGGTGTTTTCATCTGCACTTGTAGCAAAAGAGTCATCACTTCTACCACTCATAAAAGTATGTTCTGTTCTGAAAGAGGCAATTCCACCACCATTATAAATACAAAATCTATAATATTGCCCTGGCGTACCTTCACGAGTAATTTTATTAGGATTAGCAGATGTGCCAACACTTTTAAAATAGCCTCCTTTACGTACACGTATAAAAGTACCTCTTTCTTCTGCACCAGTATTCATAAGAAGTGTAGAACCTACTCCCATATCAAAAATGCCATAAACACTTATTTTGTCATCTTCTGCAAGTGCTTGCGCTTGTGTACCTTCTTTACCTGCATAATCACCAAAAAGAAGCAAACGAGAATTCATTTTGAACGTACCTACTAATATTGTAAAATTACCATTGATACGCATATTTTGCCCACTAGGAATATCCATAGTAACGCTATGTATAGTGGCAGGGCTAACATCAGTCTTATACATAATCACGTTAGGCAAAGAAATACCATTTCCTTGATTAAAATTATTACAAAGGTCTGGAAGTGCCGTAATATTTCCTACAATACTACCTGTAAGAGAGCTAAAAAATACTATTGTTGGTATTTCAAAATTAGAACGAGGAAAAAGCCCTGCAGCATAAGGAACTGGTCCGTTTGTGTTAGTACAATTACTTCTTACACCCATTGGTCGTGTGGTAGAAAGCCCTATATACAAACCCCTTGGCGTGCCTGGATTTACAGGATAACTTGCATTATTAGCATCTAAAACAGGCACAATAGTTGCTCCGTTAGAAGGAAGTTGGCTATTAGCATCATTAAGATTTTGCCCAATATGTATAGCAATAGTGCTAGCATCATTGGCTTGTGGCTCATTTGTACCCAAATCTAAAGATGCACCACTCGCAATAATCACATCTTTTCTTACAATAATATCAGGGTTAGGAATATCTACAGTTTCTCCTGTAAGTCCATTTATTGTAAGTGTAAGCGTAGGAGATGGTGGCACTCTCTGCAAAGGTAAAGTCCTGTGCAATGGATTACTGATAGCACTAATAGCAGGTCTGTTAGTTACAGCATCTGTTGCATTGATGGCTACAAATGTACCAGAAATGATACTAAGCGTAGTTTCTACTCTAATAATACTAGGAAAAACTGGCGTTACTTTTACAGTAGGTCCGCTTTTATTGACATTAATATTATTGAATAACGTGGTATTGCTTACGTTAATAAGGGAGTTTGTTGTTCCAATAAAAGTCACGTTTGTTTCTGCAGCACCTAGTGAAATAATAAAAGGAACAGGAGCAACAGCAAGATTACTGCTAAAATTCCCTGTCAAGGCAATAATTGTCTGTGAAGATGACCCATCTAATACGCCAGTGCTAATAATATCAAGATTTCCATTAATTGTTACAGGTGCAGGGACAGGCAAAGCAAGTACCAAAGTTCCTGTCTGTACTAAAAGATTTTTGTTAGCTACAGTTGTACCAATAGTAGTAGACTGGGTTATTGTTACTTTTGCTGGGGCAGTTTTTAGTATTTGTACGTTGGCTTGTATATCAATAGGATTTGCTACAGTACTACTGATAATACCATTCACACCACCTCTAAAACTTATAAATTTGTTGGCAGCAGTCTGTATTACTGTACCTACGCCTGATTGTGTCCAATTACCAAATACAGCTATTTGGTCTGTTGGGTCTATGGTGCAAGTTCCACCAAATACTTCTACATTTGTTACAAATAAATCACTTGCACCTGCAATGCTGATAGCACTATTTCCAGTGATAACATTTAATTTCGCTAAAAATACACCAGGTGCAGGTGCGCCTGTCTGAAGGGTGCCGCTTTGAAGTGTAATACTCACAAATCTGTTCAAATCTGTTGCATCAATAACAACAGGTATTGCAATGCCTGTTTTATTTACAGTCATATTGCCAAAAGATGATGGATTTAAGGAAATAGAACTTGAAGTAGTACCTTCAAATCTTACTGTACCAAGTGGGCTATCCAATAAGAAACTATTAGTATCATTAAAATTTCCATTGATAACAACAACAGAAGTTGGCGACATTGTAAAAAGCACTTCTCCAAATCCACCGCTAGAATTAACATCTCCTAGTACAGTTAGGGTATTTGCACCAATTACAAAATTAAAATTGCTATTAGTGATACCCACAATACTCCTGCAAATAGCACCAGCGGTAATATTGCAAGATTGTAGCGCATTAAGAGCTGGCACAATGTTACCTTCTTCTATAATAACATCAGTAGTGGCAATAGGGACACCCGCAGGCAACCAGTTAGCCGCATTGTTCCAGTTAGCACTTGCTGTGCCTATCCAGCGTTTTTGAGCATTAGCAGGGATTTGAAATAGCAATATCATTGAGATAATTGCCAGAAAGATATTTCTCTTTTTCATAAGTTTATAGTTTGTTTGGGTGTTTACGTGTTTTTTTTGATTTTGTTGCCTTATTCGTTTAAGAATTACTGATTAAGGACTTTTTTAGGTAATTTTGATTATTTGATGTTATATTCGTTTAAAGTAATTTAGGTAACTATTTTTTTGAAAATACTAAAAAAGCAGAAAAAAAATTACTTTTTCTAGTGTCAAACGTATTCAATAGAGATGATTAGAACAACGTTTTGAGTTTTATCAAAATTTGCGCAAAGGTAGCTTTTTTGCTTTATTTCCAATAATTTTACGCTTATTTTTTATGAAAAGATTAAACTTATTTCAATAAAATACGTAAAATACTCTAAAATTAAACTAAAATACTTATTTTTGCAGCCGCTATCATAAAGTAAATGATATGACAAACAGCGGGGTAAATAACACCAAAAATATTTTCAACCATAAACACCTATGAAAAAGCTACTACATTTCTACTATTTAATAATATTTTGCATTGTGTTTTCTGCCGTTTTTTCTACCAATAGTTTTGCACAACTAACCGTAAGCACAACTGGCACAGATACAGGCAACTGTCAAGGTTCTCCCTGTCTTACTATTCAATATGCTATCAATCAAGCAGTTGCAACAAATATAATTACTGTGGGTGCTGGTACTTTTGCAGGATTTAATGTAAACAAAGCACTTACTATTAATGGAATAAATATCAATAATAGCCCAAATGAAGTAACCACTAATAGGGCAATCATCAACGGAACAGCATTTATAAACCTTGTGGCAGTGCCAGAAACCATTATCAACACAAATATTACTGTTGTAAGCAATGATGTTACTATTAACGGTTTTGAAATTATCAATGCTAATGTAACTTGCAATAGCTCTAATTTTAAATTTTTGTTTAATAAACTTAATCCTTCTACCGCTACGGCAGGCTTAGACCAAATAAGTCCCACAACAGTAACTAATTGGGAAGTGAAAGACAACCGTTTGGGGCATAGTAATATCGTTTTTGCAGGTATTGGCTTACGTCTGGCTTTTATCAATGGGCTGATAGTAGAACGTAATTACATTTGGCGTGCTAGAAGTGGCGGTATAGCCATTTCTGATGTAATAAATGCCACAGTTTTAAGAAATGTTATCAATCAAGGCATACAAAATAATGCTGCAGAACCTGCCGCACTCCGTTTTAGAGGCTCGCCTGCACCACCAATACCCAATCCTATTTCTGTGGGTGAGTTTGGCGTACAGGTTGGGAGTAATTGCAGTAATGTAAAAATTTTAGAAAACGAAATTGTAGCCATCATCAATACTGATGCAAATGCCCTAAATGACGCAGGGATACGCATTTTTGCAAGTGCCTTGACAGGAAATCTACTCTTACAAGGAAATATTATTCAGGTCGCAAGAGCCATACTTATTCCTAGTACATTTAGCAGTTATACCAACAGTTTTATTACAATATTAGAAAATAGATTGAATGGTATCATAGAAACAAGTGACGGAACGCCCACAGGCAATATCAATGCTAACGGAAATTCTTGGAATTTAGCAGTAGAGCCTAACGCAAACCCTACTGTACTTAACACGGGCGGAATAATAGGCGCAAGCAAAGTACAAAGAATTACCTTTATTTATACTTCTATTGACGTTTCTGTTGCCACAACTGGCTTCCAAACTACCAGAGTAACAAGTTATGATGATACTTTTATTGATGGAACAGGTTTATTCACTATGCAACGTGCTATCAATGCTACACCAAGAGATAATGTATTTCGTTGGACACTAGAACCTGGCTACACAACAGCCACTTTTGCCATTTCTGATGTCCAAATCAATAAACCTATGATTTTGAAAGGAGATTATAACAACGGAATTGTTGATAATATCACTGCAAATGCCACAGCAGCCTCACAATTATTTGCCATTACTTCTGATTCTGTTACAATCAAAAACTTTAATATTACAGTCAATAATACCATTCCTACCGCTATTCTTGTCAAAGGAAACAGAGAGCAATCCGTTGAAAATGTTACTTTTAACTCTCTTGCCACCAGTGATTTTTCTTATATAAAAATAGATAATGACAAAATTGCAGGCGCACCACCAATGTCGGCTACACTTCTTAATAATACGTTTAGAAGCCCCGTTGCGCTGAATGGGACAGGGATTTTATTTTCTAATACCTCCAAAACGGTTTCTAGCCCTGATGTTAATTATATCACACTCACAACCAACATTTTTGAAAATAATTTAAGATATTTCCTAAGAATGGACGAAACCATAGGGAAAGAATTTACTTATTCCCCAAATGTCAGTAATAATACTTATACACTCGCTACGGTGGTTATTCCACCGCCTGCAAGCACAATGACACTTCCACAACTTTTTGATTTGGAAGATAGATTTATTCACGGCATTGATATTCCTAATGTGGCGTTTTTTAATGTCGTTCCTAATAATTTTTATGTTACACCTATTAGTTTTTATACGCCTACAACTGCCACACCCAGCATTAACAGGGCAGTTGCTATTTCTCCTATTGCAGGAATTATCAATATCAAAAATGCAACATATACAATGCCTACAACTATTACCAAAAGTTTGGTTTTCAAGCCTAGTGGTGCAGTTATTGTTAATAATCTTACAGTGAACGCTCCTAGCGGGCTTTTAAGCGTTGATGGAGATTTGCGCATAGGAACGTCCCTCACGCTCACAGATGGGCATATTGCGAATATTGCAGGGCAATTTATCCTAAATCCCACTTTTACAACACTAACGGGCGGAAATGCTAACAGTTACGTCAGAACGCCACTTACAGCTGATAACACAGGTAAAGTTTCTCCTTTTTCTTTGAATTTTCCTATTGGCGACCCTACTGTCAATAATTTTAGACCGCTTTTGATGTCTGGCGTAAGTGGCACAGGAACGGTTTTGCGTGCAAATACTGACCTTGCCGCAGGCGGAACAGCAAATGGTACAAACCTTAATTCTGTGTTAGGGACAAGGTTTTGGAACTTAAAAACTATCTCTGGAACGCTTACCAACGCAGGAACTATCACCGCTAATTATGGCATAGGTGATGGCGTTACGGTTAGTAATGTGGTGGCTTTGAGTCTTGCCACATCTAGTACGCAAAATGGTACTTTTGGTTCTATTACAGCTACACAAGGTGGCGTAGGCGCACCCACTGGCACTATTGCAGGTGCTAGCGCAAGTTTGCCTGCTGATGCGTTTTTGCGTGTAGGTATTACGTGTGGAAGTATTGCTGCACCTATTTTGAGTATTTCTAGCCCTAGCCAAATCTGTGAAGGACAATCAGGAACGCTTGTCATCAATAATCCACAAGTTGGATTTTTCTATACGTGGCTCGGACCTGGATTGCCTGTTTTAGGGCAACAAGGCACCACAATTACCATTCCTAGTACGTTTATTGGAGTTGGTGGAAGTACGGGCACTTATAACGTATTTTTGACTGACGGAATTGGTTGTCAGAGTGCTAATACTTCTACACTAATAACTATCATAACGCAACCGCTGGCTACTTTTTTGTATAGTGCGCCTAGTTTTTGCAATACTGCTGCTAATCCTACGCCTACCATTACAAATACTGGTGGGGCGTTTTCTGCCATGCCTTCTGGGCTTTCTTTGAATGCAACCACAGGACAAATAACGCTCAGTACAAGCACCGCAGGCACTTATACGGTTACCTACAACATTACGGCTAGTGGTGGTTGTGGTGCTGCAACCGCCACACAAAGCGTGAGCGTAAGCACGCCTGCAAGTGCCGTTATCAACACAACAGCAACGCTTGTCAATGTAAATGAGGTTTTATGGTGTAGTGGAAATATCACACTTAATGCCGTAATACGTACAGATTACCAATATCAATGGAAATTAAACGGTACAAACATACCTACCGCCATTACAAGCACTTATTTAGCAAGTGCCGCAGGTGATTATACTGTTGAGATTACGAATGGTTGCGGTGTAATTGTATCAAATATTATTCGTTTGATACTTTCTGTTCCAAATGCTACTTTTAGTTACTCACAAACGAATTATTGCAAGCCCTCTGCTAACGCTGTTCCTACCATTACGAGTATGGGAGGCACTTTTTCAGCTGCACCAAGTGGGCTTTCTCTCAATACATCAACAGGCGAAATAAATATAACTACCTCAACTGATGGTAATTATATTGTTACTTATTCTATTGGTGGTGCAAACGGTTGTACTGCAACTACTTCAACAAAGAATGTTAATCTTAGTACGCCTGCAAGTGCTGTTATTAGCACCACAACGCCACTAAAAAATGTTAATCAGATTTTTTGGTGTAGCGGAGATGTTACACTTACCGCAGTTTCTCGTCCAGATTACCAATATCAATGGAAAAAAAATGGTGTTAATATTGGTACGCTAGGCAGTAATGTGCTTATAGTGAGTGATTTGGGAGATTATTCAGTAGATATTATCAATGGTTGTGGTACAATCACCTCTAATATTATTCGTTTGATGCCTTCTAATGTTCCTAATTTTACTATAAATGCTTTGCCAACTACTACAGTAGGTTTGGGAAGTAGTATTACACTTAATTCTACACTGATTTCTACGCCTAGTGGTGGCGAAACCTATCTTTGGGAAGGTGCAGACCTTACCGCTAATCCTAGCATAATTACGACCAACGCAAGTGTTACTTTTGATGTGGTTTTGGGCGGCACTTACAAACTTACTATTTCTAATGGGTTGAATTGTGTTTCTAGCAAAACCATTGATATAGCAACAGTTAGCGACTTTTATGTACCTAATACATTCTCTCCAAATGGAGAAGGAGATGTAAAAAACGAGAAATTTTTATTTTATGGAAGTGCAGGCATTTCAGAAATTGAATTTAAGATTTATGATAGATTAGGCAAACTTGTTTATCAAGCAAATAACATCAATGAATTGCTTACAAACGGTTGGGACGGTACTTATTCAGGTGCTGCCTTGCCTGCTGGCTCGTATGTGTGGTATCTTGCTGGCAAAAAAATCAACGGAGAAGCCCTTAATTATCAAGGAAAAACCGCAGGAACACTAATGTTAATAAGATAAATATGTGGTTGTTGGGTGTCAGAAGGAAACTTCTGACACCACAGGAATACAAAGTTTTCTTTTTCAACTAACCTTTTTGCAATTTCCTACAAAAATTACTTTTATCTCTTTATTTTCAATTCCTTCCTATTTTTCTAAATCTCTCAAAAAATCACGCATTTTGGATACATTGGGATTAACAGCAAAAATTTCTTGCGGAATGTTTTGGATGGGATTATCTGAAAGTTTGCATTCAGATAAACTAGTCAAACTATTGAGCCACGAAAGAGAAATATTTGAAATTTGATTGCTCCACAAATATAAACGTATTAATTTTGTCAGATTTTGTAAAGGAGAAATATCTGAAATTTGATTTTCTACCAAATCTAAAGTTGTTAAATTCGTTAAACATTGCAAAACAGAAATGTCTGAAATATAACCATCTCCCAAATATAACCATGTTAAATTTGTCAAATATTGCAAAGGATAAATATCTGAAATTTTACTCTTTCCCAAATATAAACTTGTTAATTTTGTCAGATTTTGCAAAGGAGAAATATCTGAAATTTTACTCCTTTCCAGATTTAAACTTGTTAAATTTATCAAACTTTGCAAAGGAGAAACATCTGAAATTTGATTATGATACAAATTTAAAGTTGTTAAATTCGTCAAATTTTGCAAAGGAGAAATGTCTGAAATTTGATTCCTTTCCAAATTTAAGGTTGTTAAGCTCGTCAAATATTGCAAAGTAGAAATATCTGAAATCTTAGTATGGTTTAAATTTAAAGTTGTTAAATTAGTTAAATATTGTAAATGTGAAATATCCAAGATAATAACTTCTTTTAAATTCAGATGTGTTAAATTTGTCAAATATTGCAAAGCAGAAATATCTGAAATTTTAGTATCGTTTAAACTTAAATTAGTTAAATTCGTCAAGTATTGTATAGGGGAAACATCTGAGATATTGACTTTTTCTAAATTCAGATATATTAAATTTGTCAAATATTGCAAGGCAGAAATATCATACGTTATTTCATTATCAAATCCATCCTCATACATGCTCACACTCAAATGTGTTAAATTTGTGAGAGATTGCAAAATATAAAAGTCCGAAGGATAAACTTCATCTAAATTCAAATTTGTCAAGTTGGTCAAAAGTGGCAAAAAAGAAAGGTCTATCCCATTATTTTCGCTCAAATTCAAATTTGTTAAATTTGTTAAATATTGCAAAGCAGAAATATTTGAAATATGACCACCTTGCAAGTTTAAACTCGTTAAATTCGTTAAATATTGTAAAGCAGAAATATCTGAAAGTTGATTGCTTTGCAAATTTAAATTTGTTAAATTAGTCAGATATTGTAAAGCGGAAATATCTGAAATTTGATTGCCCTGCAAATATAAACTTGTTAAATATGTTAAATATTGCAAAGGGGAAATATCTGAAAAATAATAAATTCGTAAATTCAAATCTCTTAAATTCGTCAAATGTTGCAAAGCCGAAATATCTGAAAGTTGATTACTTTCTAAATCTAAACTTATTAAATTCGTCAAATATTGCAAAGCAGAAATATCTGAAATTTGGTTGCCCCACAAATTTAAACTTGTTAAATTCGTCAAATATTGCAAAGGAGAAATATCTGAAATTTCATCACCTTCCAAAGTTAAACTTGTTAAATGCGTACATTCTTCCAATAATTTTAGCTCAGGATATGTGCCATTAAGTCCTTGATTGCTCAGGTCTAATACAGGGTTTTGACTTTCCAAACACTCACGAATTATTTGTTCTAGTTGTGTCATTCTTTTTTGAGTTGTTGAGATTTGTTATTGATGTTACGCAAACCTATTGTAGAGACGTTGCTTGCAACGTCTGAACGTAGAAAAGTGTATTTTAGGTCAATTTAGTAATTATGCGTTTGTTTAGACGTTGCAAGCAACGTCTCCACGTAAATACATTTCCTACGGTGTCAGAAGTTTCCTTCTGACACCAAAAATGTGCTACAAATACTACTCAATTTTACTTTTCCAATCCAAAAATCACAAATGCGCCCCAAAAAATAGGAGCTGGATATGTTTTTTTGATAGTAAGTTTTGCCTCGTGAAACGCCTGACGTTTGTCACTTGATTTAAGGAAATTTTTATAAAATTCAGTCATAAAAAGTTGTGTAACATCATCATCAACCTTAAACAAACTCATCACTACTTGGTCTGCGCCTGCCACCAAAAACGCCCTTTGCAAACCAAAAACGCCCTCTCCTACCTGCACCTCACCTACGCCAGTTTCACAAGCAGACAAAATAACAATTTCTGTGTTATCAAAATTCAAATTCATAGCCTCGTAAGCAGTCAAAACACCATCCTGACTATTGAAAGATGTATTTTCTTCATTAGAAAAAATATCTCCTGCGCCCACAAGCAAAAGCCCAGACCTAAAAAGCGGATTTTGTGCGCTTGCACCCTCACCCAAATCACCAGAAGTGGCTTTTTCGTCTGGTGCGAAAAATCCGTGTGTGGCAATATGAAAAATCTTTGGACTAGAAATTTCTTTTACCTTATTTTCCTCTGCCACAAGTTCCGTAAAGTTCGTAACACGCCAACCACTCTCTTCTAAAGTGGTTTTTAGGTTACTCACTTCTTTTCCTGTACCTGCCAACGGCTGAATTTTCTTTGCAAGTTCTTTATTTTTATAAAAACTAGGATTACCAAAAAGCACTGCCAATTTCTCATTATTAACCACTTTTTTCTCTAATTTTTTAGTAATAATATCTTTTGTATTGCCGACTGCAATCAAATTATATTTATCTATGACATAGCCTTCATTATTAGGCAAAAGAACTGTTTCCAGATTTATCTGATTATAAACGCCATCAGCAGACAAATAAGCTATTTTTTTATCCCCTAAAAGTTTTTCAATAGGTTTCCAAAGTGCCTCATAAGAAAATCTATCTTTCAACTTAAATTTTACTGCATTGCGGTAATACGCCAAACGCTCTTTTTCCATTTCGTTGCCATCATTCATAACAACCACTTCAGGGCTACCTGTAGGCAATATTTGCGTTGTAACTTTCATAGCTACATAAATGGTAGAATCTGAAAAAGTCTTATCAAAAAGCCTAAAACGCACTATTTCCAAGGCTGCTTCATTGGGTTTTAGTTGCATTTGTACGTCTTTCCAAGTATAAATTTTATTATCTAATTTTTCTGCAAAAAATTCAGATTTCAAACTTAATTCTTTCTCTAAAATCTCTATATCTTTCTCTAAACTACTGATATTCAAACCATTATTTAAACGGTCTGCTGGGCTAAGACTCAAAGCTGTAGAAAGATTTTCTTTTTTATTTATCCAATTTTGATATGCTTTAATAAGTTCATTATTGCCACTAGACAATATTCTTTGCTTTATTTTTATAGAAGAATTAAGCAAAATAGCTTTTGTCGCAAGCGTGTGGTTATATACGTTACCCATAAGGTCTGGGCGTGTAGCTAATTGCTTGTAAGCAAGTGTTTTATAAAACTCAAAATCATCAGCCACAGACGACCAATATTTAGCTTTTCCTTGCTCACTAAGTGCTGGGAAATACTTCTGAATGTAGTTCAGATAGGCTTTTGTAGTAAGTTCTAGTGTGGTGGTAGCACGTTCATAGTTTTTCACAGAAAACTGCACACGCCCCAGTTTGCTCAGCGTTTTGATATAACTTTCGTGATTTTCATCAAAAATACCCTTAAAAAGCTCACTTGCTTTGGTATAATGCGCATCAGCAGCAGAAAAACTGCCCTGTCTTGTGGCTGCATCACCTTTGAGCGTAAAAACTCGTGCCGTATTGATATTTTTTTCTCCCAGTTTTGTTATCCAGATGTTGTTTGCCTCTTCCAAAAGTGCTTCTGCTTCCTTATAACGCTTATTTTCAATATAAATAGTAGCAAGATTTTTCAGAGATTCTGCATATTGTGGGTGGCGTTTGTCAAAAGTATTTTCCACCAATCTTTTTGCCTCAACAAAATGATTTTCAACTTGTTTTCTGTTTTTTTGAGGATTTGAAATGAACATTACTTCCCCCAAATTAGACATTGTGTAAGCATTTTTGATGTGATTTCGCCCTAAAATAGTTTCTTGAATGCTCAAAGCCTCTTTTGCCTCTTTTTCTGCTTTTACGTAATCTCCAAAACTAGAATGCAATCTTGCAAAAAGTTCCTTTCCATCAGCATAAGCAATGGATTTTTTACCATAAGACTTTTCCGCAATATTTTCAAGTCTTTGAATACCCACTTCAGCAGCCAAATAATCCCCTTTTATCAAATAAAGATTACCTAATTGATACAACGGACTGATAAGTTTACGGCTATTTTTGCCATATTTTTTTTCTTTTATAGCAATATTTTCCAATAAGAGTTTTTCCGTATTAGCATAATCACCAATACGCACATAAAGCCCCGCCAAATCTTCAATAGATTCCGCCTTAATTGCCGTAAAATTGATGCCTTCTTCTTTGTTTTTTTCTAAAGTTTGGTACTTCAAATTAGCACTTCTTATAAAAATTTCAGCCTCCGTATAATTGCCAATAACAGCGTGCAAACGTGCCATATTAGACAGAGATTCAGCATATTCGGGAGATGTTTCAGAATATTTCGCCTTAATAATCACAATGGAACGGTTGATTATTTGCTCAGCAATTTTATAATTTCCAAGCTTCGTATGAATACTAGCTAATTTGTTGAGCTGCGCAATAAGTCTATAATTATCTGCCCCATATTTTTTTTCTAAAAGTGCGGTAGAAGTTTCCAAAACATTCAAAGCATCTTGGAAACGGTCATTTGTTTCGTAATATTGCGCATAATAATTGCTCAAAGGCACAAAATCTTTCTGTGTTGGGCTTAGCGTTTTTTGGATAATTGCGTAAGGCGTGTTTTCAAAAACGGTTTTTGCTTGTTCAAAATCTTCTCCAAACTCACTATTATAGTGCGCCAGTTTGATTTTAGCCACTTTATCCTCAAAAGAATTAGGAATTAGACGCAGATTTTGCGTTTTAATAAAATTCTTGTGCGCCTCGTCCATTTCCTTGATTTCAGTATCATTTTTTGTATAAACACTTGCCAGCATTTCTTGTGCTTTTGCCCTAATTTCGTGGTCTTTTGGGAGTGTGTTTTCGTCAGCTAAAAACTTCAAAAGGTCTGTTGTAGCTTGATTAAAATTCTTTTTGGCAATATCTTTCTCAATTTCAATGATTTTGGCACGAGCAAAATACGCACTTTGTTCTCCAAAGTGCTTTTTAGCTATGCGTTTTAGCTCAAACATATTAGCCATTTGCGTGATAAAAAGGCGTTTTCTCAAAATAGAATTTCTCGTAATGCCTTCCTGCAACAAATAATAGGTTTTACTATTTTCTTTAAAGGCTTCTGCATAAAATTCACTGGCACGAAGTGCCTTATTATAGTAATCAGAGGCTTTTGCGTACTCTTCTTGTCCATCATAATTCTCTCCAATAGCAATCAAATGCTTGGCATAACGTGTATTTCTCACGCCCACGAGCCTATACACACGCATACGAGATGCCTGCAAACTAGAATCTCCACGTTCATAAAAGCCACTTTTTGTGAAAACTTGCCCTTGTAACGTATAAAGTGATGCTAGTTGATAGGTATAGTTTTTTTTTGCTTGTCTTGAAATATTTTTTTGAAGATTTTTATCCTCTAAAAACTTATTTCTTTCGTCCAAGAGGCTTTTTACAATAGAATCAGCTTTTGCAAATTCTCCAGATTGTAACATTATCATTGCCCTTATTTGACTCAAATCCGCTTTAATGACAGGATTTTCTATGCCTGTATTATTAAGTAAATCAAGGGTTTGCATTGCCTTTTGCTGATTTCCGTAGATAGAATATACCTCTGCAATCTTGGCAATGGCTTGTGCGTAGGCGTTTGGATTAGTTGCGCTCTTGTCTTTGATGAGTGTTTTAGCCTCGTTGAGAGCAGTTTCCATTTCTATATACTTGGCTTGGGCTTCCAAATTTTTAGCTTTTTGTGCAAAATTCCACGCCTGCAAAAAAACATCATTTTGATATTTTTCTGTGATTTTTTTGCTGATTTGCAGGTTTTTTTTGACAAGTTTTTTATAATTGCCAATGTCGTAGATGTCTTCATTATCAAGCAAAAGCTGATGATAATCTGGCATTTTTTGCGCCTGTGAAGTTCCTGCAAAAAACACAAGCAGAAAAAGCAGGATAAGCTTTGGAAATACATATTTCAGTAGAAAAAATTTCATTGTGATAAAGTTTTAATTTGGAAATTGGTGTGATTTTTTAGACAGAATTAGAATAATCTCACAATTTGAGAAAAAATAAAGAAAAAACAAATTATGTTTTCAATATATTTATTTTTTCTTCAAAAAGTAACCTAAAAATGCTTTTATTTGTAAGAAAAAGTTATTTATAACATTCATCTTAAAATAGAAACCAAAACAGTTTGCAAACATATTACTATCACTTTTGAGCAGGGGCAAATGATAAATACAAACTTGCACATTTTGACAGCAAAAAAAATAATCAAAATAATTTCGTTAATTTTTCAAAGTTTTTATATATTGTGCAATATTTGAAAATGAAATACTAAATTTACGTTTAACTAACGCTTATAACCAAAACTTATTATGTCAAAAATGCTTAATACTAACTATAAATTCAAAGATCTGCTTATTTATTCTTCCAACGAAAGTTTTGAAGGAAATAAGAAAAAGTACCGCCGTGTTTTTGACAACAAAGAAACTCGTTATATGTACGCTGAACTCTCTTTTTACAACAAACTTTTTGATGAAGAGGATTGGGACATAGAAATTATGCTAAAAGCCTTCAAAGTGAACGCAGACGGCACTAAAAACGAACTTTGTAATCTTCCCATAAAAAGAACTGTCAAAAAAGATGAAAACATTGTTTTTATTAGAGAAAGTTGGGGAGAAGACACCGCAGGCACTTTTTGGGTGCGTGGTGACTACGAATGGGAAGCATACATCAATAACGAAAAAATCAGTACAAAACGCTTTTATGTGGAAGAAGGTGGCTTAGTAACAGCTCACGAAAACCCCTACTTTGAAATTGAAAGCGTGAAACTTTATCACGGAGCGTATGAAGGCGTGTCGCAAGACCAACGTAAATATATGATTGGTTTTGATACGGCACAAACGCAGTATGTTTTTGTGGAGTTTAATTGTAAGAATTTGCAGCCAAAATCTTGGTATGCAGAGCTTTTTTTCAACTTTTATAATGATGCTGGGCAACAGAAAGGCTACACAACGGAACTTCGTTATGTAGGTCCGAATGAAGCTAATTTTACTATTACTTCTGGTTGGGGAGCGCAAAATACAGGCACTTGGTTTACAGACAAATACACGCTTGAAGTGCTTTTTATGGATCACATGATGGCAGTTGTGCCGTTTGAGGTTTCTGATAAATTTGTAGAAGGAATTCCTACCGTACACAAGCCTGATGCAAGCGGTGCGCCTATTTTCACAGGTTTTGCGGCAGCAGACGACAAAGAAAAATCTTTGGACGAAATAATGGAAGAACTAACAGAAATGATTGGTTTGGACAGCGTGAAGGACAAAGTGCGTGATTATACGCATTATCTTAAGTTTTTGAAATTGCGTCAAGAACAAGGTTTTGAGGAGAGCGGACAAATCAGCCTACATTCTGTTTTTATGGGAAATCCTGGCACAGGAAAAACCACTGTAGCACGTATGTTAGGCAAGATTTACAACAAAATGGGCTTACTTTCAAAAGGAACTGTCGTAGAAGTGGGCAGAGCTGATTTGGTAGGGAAGTTCATTGGGCAAACCGCACCAAAAGTGCAGGAAATGATAGATAAAGCACGTGGGGGGATTCTTTTTATTGATGAAGCGTATTCTTTGGCACGAAAAGGTGACCAAGATGGGCAAGATTTTGGAAAAGAAGTTATTGAGGTTTTGATTAAAGAAATGTCTGACGGTGTGGGTGATTTGGCTATTATTGTGGCTGGATATCCAAATGAGATGGAAATTTTCCTTAATTCTAATCCTGGACTAAAATCTAGGTTTAATTTGGTCTATAATTTCCCTGATTATTTGCCACAAGATTTATTGCAAATCTTGGATATGAAAGCAGAAAAACGCAAAGTTATTTTCAATGAAGATGCTCGTGCCTACATCAAAAAACAACTTACAGAAGCGTACAGAAACAGAGATATTTCTTTTGGAAATGCCCGTTTGGTAGCGTCTTTGGTAGAAGAGGCAAAAATGAATATGGGTTTGCGTGTCATTAAACTAGGAAAACTAGAAGATTTGAATCACCAGCAATTACAAGAAATTCAGTTGGAAGATGTCAAAGGAATATTCAAACTCAATAAAAAAGAAATCCCAAATATTGAGGTTGATGACGAGATGTTGGCAGAAGCAATGGACGAACTTAATAAAATGGTTGGTTTGCGTGGCGTGAAAGAGGAAGTTGTTGAGATTGTCAAACTGGTACGTTTTTATAGAGAATCAAACAGAGATGTCCTTAATAAATTTTCGTTGCATACGGTCTTTACAGGAAGTCCTGGCACAGGAAAAACAACTGTTGCCCGCATTATTTCTAAGATTTACAAGGCGTTGGGCGTTTTGGAGCGTGGACATTGCATAGAAACCGACAGACAAGGACTTGTAGCAGGTTATGTAGGACAAACTGCAACGAAAACAATGGATAAAATCAACCAAGCAAACGGTGGAATTTTGTTTGTTGATGAGGCGTATGCACTTACAAGCCATTCTGATAGTGATTTTGGAAAGGAAGCTATAGAAACGCTTTTGAAACAAATGGAAGACAAACGTGGTCAGTTTGCCGTGATTGTGGCTGGTTATACGGATAATATGGCTACTTTCTTGTCATCAAATCCTGGTTTGGCATCTCGTTTTGATGTTACCATTAAATTTGAAGATTACAACGTGGAAGAACTCACAGAAATTGGTGTGGCACTTCTCAAAAATGAAGGCTTAACCGCTGATGATGAGGCTATTGCACATCTGAAAAAGTATTTTGATTATCTCTACGGAAAAAGAGATAAGTTTTTTGGTAATGCACGTTCTATCAGAAAGGTTATTCTGCAAGCTATCAAAAATCAAAACTTGCGTATGGCATCTATCACAAAGGCAGAACGTACCCCAGAAGTAATTTCAATGCTGATTTTGGCTGACGTAAAAGAGTTTGATGAAAACTTGGATACTAGCTCATCTCAAAGCAGAATTGGGTTCAAAGTAGGTTCGTAAGGAAAAGGTACGAAATAAGAAGTACGAGATACGAATATAAAATATTGATTATTAAGTCATTAGACCTCCTGCGAAAGTCGTATAAGTGTATTAAAGTCCCTTTGCTAGCCCTGCTGGGAGGACTTTAAAGATACTTTCAAAAACACAAATATTTTTTCAAGTAATTTCAACTGATATTATGTTTAATTATCAAAAATAGAATACCATAATATTTTGATAATCAATATATTG
>JAYVGJ010000113.1:0-2048 GCA_043772375.1 Raineyaceae bacterium
TATAATATATTATGTAACTTGTTGATTTATAATATTTTAAAATTAAAGCTAACCATCATATATCCATCTCTTACCCCTCAAAACTGTCCATAGTATTGGATAGAAAAGTTCATCAAGCTACCATTTTGCAGCTTTTAGAGCAAATAGAAATTTGTAATGCTCAAATCAAAAAATACCTGCAAATAGGAGAAAAAGAAGACAGCCTACCAATACGCCAAGAAAAGCACCTGAAAAATCAGTACCTACGAAAATTAGATGCTATTTTGAATGATTTTGATGTGCATCTGAGTTTTTGTTTTTTTTGAAAATAAATTATTACTACTCAAAAATCTTACGGAGTAAGCGAGTAATTTTGTGCCAAACCAATAACCGAATAAATACAATTTTGGAACTTGGGAATAATTTAAGTATGTTTGTGAAAAACTAAAAAAGAAAATGACAGAATATTATTTAAAATACAATCTGAAAAATACAAAAATCAATATTACAAAATTGATATTGGAGATTAAAAAGGTTTTAAATTTCATAACTGGTAACAATAAATTTAATAATTCAAATAGAGAAGTTGAAGAAGTTTATGGAATTGCTAACAGCAATAATACTATTTTTCTATGTGATATTTATGATAGTGACTTTGAGAAATTAAGTGATGAAAATATAATACGAACTGTAATGTAATTATGGGGGAAGAAATGGAAGGGAATATAAGCAGTTATGTATTGACAAATGATAAATTCAAAGATATTTTATTGACATTTAAAGTCTAGCCCCAAAATTGATATGAAGAAAATTTTTACTACTCCAAATAAAATATCATTGCTTAATTTTTTGGTGAATAAACTCCCTTTTGATATACAAAAAAATATTTTTGATAATAAGATATTTGAAAATTTATTTATAGAATCTGCTCAGATTGATATTGATAACATAACGCACAATCAATACCCAATATTTGAAACGGATGATAAACACTATTTAATAAATGCAAACTATGATGAAAATAGCAATAGTTTTAAGTCATTTTTGGATTTTATTAAAACACAATTAAAATTAGAGATTGTAGTTGATACTTTTGATATTGATGCCCCTTTTTATGTGATTAATGAGTTTTCAGGAAAATCAGAAAGTGAAAAAACTGATTTCAAACTGCAGATGGAAAGTAGAGTAATGAGAGAATTTATTTTAGATGTCTTTATTCTTGTAAATAAAGAATTTGGAGATGATTATTTAAGTGAAATTTCTGAAACCAAACTTGCAAGAATTAATAACCTAGAATTTAGTGCCATCACTTTCCCTAAATATTTTGGTACAAATAGGATATTTGCATTATTTGAAAACGAACAAGATTTGCAAAATTTAACCTCTGGTAAAACGAGAAGGTTTTTTAAACATCAATTTCAAATTTTAAATCAGAATGCTGTTTATCTCACTAATCAATGGGAAAATACAAATTCAACTTATTCCAACCCTAAATTCTCATCTTTTTGTGATTTTATTAAAGATTATTCTGGTGAAAAATATTTTATAAATTGTCAAAATAATACGTTTAGATTGTTTGAAAACTTATTACAAGCTTATCCACGTCAAATAATTTTCTTTGGTTCACCAGGCACAGGCAAAAGTACAGAAGTCAAAAAAAGAACAGCAGGCAAAAATGTCATACGTACTACTTTTCACCCAGAAACAGACTATCAAAGTTTTGTAGGTTGCTATAAACCCATAATGGAAGGTGATAAAATTCGTTATGAGTTTGTCCCACAGGCTTTTACAAATGCCTATTGCAAGGCGTGGCTTACACCTACACAAAACCATTACTTGGTCATTGAGGAAATCAATAGGGGAAATTGCGCCCAAATTTTTGGTGATATTTTCCAATGTTTGGATAGAAATGCGCAAGGTTTTTCTGAATATCCCATTGATTGTAGCAAAGATTTAGCCACACATATAGAAACAATACTATGGACAGTTTTGAGGGGTAAGAGATGGATATATGATGGTTAGCTTTAATTTTAAAATATTATAAATCAACAAGTTACATAATATATTAT
>JAYVGJ010000114.1:0-18990 GCA_043772375.1 Raineyaceae bacterium
TGTTGTTTGGTGGGGACACCAAACAATGTTATAACCCACGTTTGGTGTCCCCACCAAACGTTTTTCCCAAAAACTGCAACGAATAATTTACAGTAACAATAATTGTGAATTGTGAATTTTAAATTATGAATTGTGAATGAATACAAAATGCTGATAATTAAATAATTACGTAATTTTTGATTTAATCAAAATACGAACTAATTGCGTTCATTTGTATTAAAATCCCGAAAGGATTTAACAATAATAGCCGTAAGTCGTACTTACGGAACGAGGTAATAGTGTATTAAAAAAACTAATCAAACAAATAATTATGATAAAATCAATGACGGGCTACGGAAAAGCTCAAAAAGATACTGCAGATGTATTTCTTAACATAGAAATCAAAACTATTAACTCCAAATTTGCTGATATTTCGCTAAGAAACCCTAAGTTTTTGAATGAAAAAGAACTGGAAATCAGAAATATCATTCAGCAGTATTTGGAACGTGGGAAAATCTCTGTAAACATAGAATTTCAACGAAAAACTGCCCTCACAAGCATAGAATTAGATGCCTCGCAAATTGCGGCTTACTACAAACAACTCCTAGAAATAGCCTCACAAGTGCAAGCACCCACACACGACTGCTTTCGTATAGCAGTGCAGTTTTTTGAAACTTCATCAGCAGGCAAAAGCACCACCACACTAGAAAAAGAAGAATGGATTTTGATAGAAAACACACTCAAGGAAGCCCTGCAAGACTGCGACAAATTTCGTGTGCAAGAAGGAAATACACTTGCAAAACAGCTTTCTGAAGGTATCAAAAATATTGATAATGCGCTCACACTCACAGCAGAAGAAGACCCAAAACGCATAGAATTTGTCAGACAAAAAATAGCTTCACGCCTAGCAGAGATACATAATGACCAAAATTATGACAAAAACCGTTTTGAACAAGAAATGATTTATTACCTTGAAAAGTTGGACATTACAGAGGAGAAAATCAGACTGAAAAATCATTTAGATTATTTTGTTGAAATGTTAGAAAACAAAGATTCTAACGGTAAAAAATTAGGTTTTTTGGCGCAAGAAATAGGCAGAGAAATCAACACTATTGGCTCAAAAGCTAATAATGTGGTCATTCAACGCCACGTAATTACTATGAAAGATGAACTGGAAAAAATCAAAGAACAATCTCTAAATTTGATTTAAAAAAACATAAACTAAAACTGTATTTTGACAATGGGGCATGCCCCATTGCATATTACAGTACAAAATTCTTAGTATAAATCTAAAAATATCAGAAAAGTTCCTTATCTTTACATCTTATATTTTTCCGAAATTATTTTAGAGAATCAAACTTTTTCAACTTTTATTGCGTTAGAATTATAGTCATATTATAGCTAAAATATTAAAAAATATTGCTCCCCTTTGGGGCTGGGGGCTTTTAAATCAACCAAATGAGACAACTAAAAATTAGTAAGCAAATCACCAACCGTGAATCACAATCATTGGATAAGTATTTGCAGGAGATAGGTAAAGTTGATTTGCTAACACCTGACGAGGAAGTGGAGCTTGCCAAGCGCATTCGTGAGGGAGACCAATTTGCCCTAGAAAAACTTACAAAAGCTAATTTGCGTTTTGTCGTTTCCGTTGCGAAACAATACCAAAACCAAGGTCTTTCTTTGGGTGATTTGATAAATGAAGGTAATTTGGGGCTTATCAAAGCTGCTCAACGCTTTGATGAAACTCGTGGGTTTAAATTTATTTCGTATGCTGTTTGGTGGATACGTCAGTCTATTTTGCAGGCACTTGCCGAACAATCAAGAATTGTACGTTTGCCACTCAATAGAGTAGGTTCTTTGAATAAAATTTCTAAAACTTTCTCGGAATTAGAACAAAAATTTGAGCGTGAGCCTTCACCAGAAGAGCTTGCAGAAGTGCTAGAAGTTTCTACTTCTGAAGTAATTGATACGCTCAAAATATCAGGCAGACACGTTTCTATGGATGCTCCTTTCGTGCAAGGTGAAGAAAATAGTCTTTTGGACGTGCTTGAAAATGATAGTGAAGACACGCCAGATTCTGAACTAATGTCAGATTCTTTGCGCAAAGAAGTGCAACGTGCCTTATCTACGCTTACGCAACGTGAGGCTGATGTTGTTACCTTTTATTTTGGCTTAAATGGCGAAAGTATTATGACTTTGGAGGAAATAGGAGAGAAATTTAACCTTACCCGTGAGCGTGTACGTCAGATAAAAGAAAAAGCTATCCGCCGTTTGCGCCATACTTCACGCAGCAAAGCACTAAAACCTTATTTGGGATAATTTTGAGATACCAAGTTTGAGGTACGAAATACGAATAAATATACAATTTGAAATAAAAATATACTATTTCTGAAGAAAAAAACCTACATTGTAACACTTTGTAGGTTTTTTTTTAGTAACTCAATACACAATTTATAATGAATTTATTTACCAATGTTTCCCGCTTGTCAGCATTTAAAAGAAATGTAATTATTCAAACATTTGCATTACTGAATATTTTATTTACCAAAGAATTTCTGCGTGCTGCTTTTGGTTGGCAAAAAGAAGCTATATTGGCATCTGAAGCTATTTTTATGATAGGAACGACCATTTATATTATCTCTGTTTATGCTTTATTAAAGCAATTTACACAAAATAGGATTATTTTAAATAGTATTTTAGTAAGTTTTGTGATTGCCTTTTCTGTGGGCTGCATTGTTCAAAATCCGTTTTTTGTGTTGCAAATAGAGGGCAAAAAATATTATACTTTGCTCGTGCAAACCTGCTTTTCTATGGGTACTTTTACTGTTATTTTCTATACAATTAAAGAGATTTTTGATGATGAAACCACACAAACAGAACGTCTTTGGGGGGCTGCTTGTGTGTATTTTATGATTGCTTGGGCTTTTGGTGGTGTTTATGATGTGATTTGCGCTTTAGACACCAATGCGCTTGGCGTAGTCAAAGAAGTGGGAACTACTTTGACCTACATAGAAGCTACTGCCTACAGTATGAGCGTTTTAGGTAATTTTAACCAACTTTATGAAAAAGTAAGCCCTTTGATAGCACGGGTGGCGGTGATAGAGGCGGTTTGGGCGCATTTGTTTGTGGTGCTTGTGGTGGGAAGATTATTATCAAAATAATGACACAAAAAACAATAAATATTATTTTAGGAGTTTTGACTGTAATGGCGTTTTCCTTTATCCAAATCATTTATAATCACAGTTTTACGTGGGCATTATTTTACGAGCAATCTATATTTAGTGCCTTTTTAGACCTTTTGTGGCAGTTTTTGACTTGGAATTTTAAAGTGGCGGTTTTCCCAGAAGTAAATCCTTTTCTCTGCTTTTATTTTTTCCTTTGTGTTTGCCTTTTGATAGCTTCATTTCTGAATAAAAAAATATACATAATTATTTCAATATTAAGTTTATATGCCTTTTGGTATGCTATTATTTACGTTTTTGGAGGTCTTTTGGAAGATTTTGAAATCAGTTCTGTGCCATTTTTTATAATTTCTGTTGCCTATCTTTTGGTTTTATTTAAACAAAAAATAATTCTAACTGCTTTTTTACTGGGGATTTTTGATATATTTATTTATATGGTTTTTTCATTACTTTTGATGGGATATGATGATTTTTACCACGAAAGTAAAGGAGAATATTGGAGTTTGGCAAGTATGACGACATTTCAGAAAATTGTTTATATATCACTTCATATTTGGAATATTCTTAATATCATTGTGTTAATATTTGTGCTTTACAAGGTGGGAAAAGCAGTTTTTTGTTATTTTAGGAAAAGTGAAAAGAGTCAAATAATCTAGTAAAAAATAAAAAAATAAATTGCAGACTTTCAACAAAACATATCATCAAAACGTCCAAATGTATGAATTTGGTTATGCTCCGCTTGTTTTAAAGCCTTATATTACAGTTTTTTGTTATTTTATTGATGGTTTACTGATTGATACTGCGCAAAGAAATTGTGAAAAACTTGTCTTAAAACATCTTCCCATAAGCGAAATAAAACAAATTGCGCTTACACATTGGCACGAAGACCACACAGGAAATTGTGCCGTTTTGCAAGAGAAAACACAAGCGCACACGCCTCACATCTGCACTTACGCACATACATATACACAAGAAAAAGTTATAAATAGTTTTCCTGTTTTGCCTTATGAAGAGTTTTTATTTGGGCGGATAAAGCCTGCAAAAGGTATTTTTGCGCCATTCCCAGAAAAAATAATTACCCCAAAACACATTATTTATCCTATCTTTGCAGACGGACATTCCGTTGACCATACCGTTTTTTTGGAGAAAAACGAAGGTTGGCTTTTTTCTGGTGATTTGTTTGTAGGCACTAAAATTAAGTTTTTTAGGAAAGGAGAAGATATTTATCAGACTATATCAACACTCAAAAAAGTAGAAAAAGAAGATTTTGATACTATTTTCTGCGGACATAATCCGCAACTGAACGGTGGAAAAGCTCTTTTTACTAAAAAAATCCAATATTTAGAAGATTTTGTCGGGCAAGTTCAGCAAAATCTGCAAAAAGGAGTAATAAAACCTACTCAAATTATCAAAAATATGCAACTACAAGAAAGAACATTACTTAAATTACTCACTTTCAATGATGTAAGTCTAGCGCACATGGTAAAATCAGCTATGAAATATGATGCAAATACGTTTTTCTACGACAAAAAATAACTCATAATTCACAACTCATAACTCACAACTCAAAATGTCTTGGTTATCACGTACAGAAACACTTATTGGAGAAGAAAATATCAAAAAACTTGCTGAAAGTCACGTTTTGGTAGTTGGTTTGGGTGGCGTTGGGTCGTTTGCGGCAGAGTATATTGCTCGTAGTGGCATTGGGAAAATGACCATTGTAGATGGTGACACCATAGAATTTACTAATAGAAACCGCCAACTTCCTGCGCTTGTAAGCACAGAAGGGCAAAGTAAGGCACTTTATATGGCTGAAAGGCTCAAAGATATTAACCCAAATATCATTTTAAATGTTGTTAATGAGTATTTGGACGAAGAGAAAATGCAAAAATTATTTGCTGAACAAACTCCCCTCCTCAAAAAGGAGGGGCTGGGGGTGGTTTTTAATACTAATTTTGATTACGTCATTGATGCTATTGATACTATTGCGCCAAAAATAATGCTTATTCGTAATTGCCTTGACAAAAAAATCCCTCTCGTGAGCGCAATGGGCGCAGGCGGACGTTTTGACCCTGAAAAAATAAAAATTGCGCCCATTTGGAAAACAAAAAATTGTCAATTTGCACAACAAATACGCAAAAATTTAAGGCAAATAGGCATCACACACAACAAAGGACAAGATTTTATGGCAGTTTTTTCTGAAGAATTGCCCGACATTTCTCGTGTGAAACTCGTAGAAAACCAATTACATAAAAAATCATATCTTGGCACAATTTCTTATATGCCTTCTTTATTTGGGGCTTTCTGCGCCTCTGTGGTGATTAGAAATATTATTGCTAATCACCCTAGTGTACCATAAATAAAAATATGTCTGATTTAGTTGCCACGAATACACGAATAATTGTATTCATTCGTGTATTCGTGGCAATTGCAAACCCTACAATATAGCTTTTATGCAATACTAGTATATGATGCTATTATCACATTAATATTGCCCGCTGGCAAGCAAAACCAGCGTGCAAGCATATTCTGTTTGGATATTATTAGCTTCTGCAAGGGCTTTTAGCTCGTCATTTTCTGTATTTGGATTAAATATAAGGCGTTTTGGCTTGGTTTGCAGGATATAATCATACCATTCGGGCTGATTTTTTACGCCCACATAGAGTGTAATTGTATCAATATCATCAAAAACAGGTTTATCTGTATGAATTATTTGACCGAAAAGTTCTCCTTCACGTATGCCCAAAAGCACAATGTCGTGTTTGTGCGCCACAAGCATATTTGCGGCTTTGTAGGCGTAGCGTTCTGGGTTGGTGCTTGCGCCTATGATAAGTGTCTTTTTCATTATTTGCGAGTGTTTTATATGCTATAATTTTTATTATTTGATATGTTTTCTTATCTTTATCTTTGCTATTTTCCTTCAAATATAAAGAAAAATGATGTAAAACGTATTTTATAAGTGAAATTTTAATGTTTTTTTCTATCTTTGCACCTTGAAAAACTACTCACTATTCCACTAATCACTATTTCACTACTTATATGGAGTCAATCAAAAAAGCCTTTGAATTTTTTAAAGGAATGTTTTTAAATCTTAATGGTTTTCTTGGAAATCTTATAACTGATTATGGTACAGCTACTTATGTTATACTTTTTATGATTATTTTTGTAGAAACTGGCGTAGTGATTATGCCGTTTTTGCCTGGTGATAGCCTTCTTTTCGTTATGGGCGCACTTATTGCAGGCGGGAATACAGGCTTAAATATCTTTGTGATGGCATTTTTGCTCACTATTGCGGCATTTTTGGGTGATACGCTTAATTATTTTATTGGAAAAAAATTAGGGGATAAAGTTTTTCAAATGAATTCTAAATATATCAAAAAAGAATATTTGGAAAAAACACAAGCATTTTATGAAAAATACGGCGGAAAAGCCATCATTTTTGCCCGTTTTATTCCTATTGTCCGCACTTTTGCACCTTTTGTGGCAGGTATTGGGAAAATGGATTATAAGAAATTTATTACTTATAATATTATTGGTGGCATAGCTTGGATAAACGGTTTTTTGGCAATTGGCTACTTTTTTGGTAACCTTCCCATTGTAAAAAAATACTTCACGTTGGTTATTTTGGCTATTATTGTACTTTCTGTGCTTCCTGCAGTAATAGAATTTTTGAGAATGAAATTTGCAAAAACAGAAAAATTATGAATTATTAATTGTGAATTGTGAGTGAAATACAAAGTATTGATAATCAAGTAATTAAAAGTAAGTAAAAAATAATGAAAACAGCTCTAAAACTTCATTTTTATCTAAACACTAAGAAAATCTCATTTAATGATATTATTGAGGGTAAAAAAATTTATGTTTCTGAAGAAGAGCTTTCAATTATTGAATTTTGCAAAAAATGGATTACAGGAACAAAAAACTTTGTTTTTCAAACGTCTGGCTCAACTGGTACGCCCAAGCAAATCACCCTTACACGCAAGCAAATGGAAGCAAGCGCAAAAGCTACCATTAGTTATTTATCTATTAATACCAATCAAGCGGTATTTACCAACCAGACAGCGTTTATTTGCATCAATACAAATTATATTGGAGGTATAATGATGATTGTCAGGGCTTTAATGGCAAATATGTTGATGGTTATTGTTGCTCCTACTGCTAATCCTTTGAAAGACAATTATTTAGAATTAATTACTGAAATTACTTCTACTAAAACACGCTTTAATATTCATTTAACTTTTGCGGCTTTTGTGCCTTTGCAACTACAAAAAATCTTAACAGAAAAAGCCACTTTGGGTAATGTAGGCAATATTAACAATAAATTGATTTTGGATAATATGAAAGCTATTCTTGTGGGTGGCGCAAGTTTGTCAGAAACACAAGAAAACCTCTTTAAAACTATTTCTGCACCTGTTTATCAGACTTATGGAATGACAGAAACCGCTTCTCATATTGCTTTGAGAAGGATAAATCCGCCTGAAAATCTACATTCAAATTATAATTATCCAATTAATAATCTACCAAAAAATACTTTAGATAATGATTATTTTGAGATACTTCCAGACGTAAAAACCTTTACAGATGAGCGTGGATGCCTTGTGATAACTGCACCAAGCACTAATTTTGAAGAAGTGATTACGAATGATTTGGTAGAATTTATGCACCAAAATAATAAAAAATATCTTAGATTTTTGGGGCGTATTGACAACATAATCAATAGCGGAGGCGTGAAAGTGCAACTAGAAAAAGTAGAAAAAGCTATTGAGATTTTTTTGTCAGATATAGATTTAGAAGAAAAATTTAAAAAATACTCAAATAAAAGTTTTTATTGTATTGGTTTGCCAGATGAAACACTTGGACAACGGCTCATAGCAGTTTTTGAAGGCATCATATTACCAAAGGAACTAGAAAAGAGCCTTTTTGAATACCTTGCTAAAAACTTAAGTAAATATGAAATTCCCAAAGAAATTATTTATAAAGATACCTTTGAACGCACAGAAACAGGAAAAATTATTAGAAAACAAGTAATTGTGAATTTTTAATTGTGAATTGTAAATGAATACAAAATTTTGAAGATTTGAATATTTTACTTTCTAAAACGCTCATCTAATTCTAGTATTTGTGGCAAAACAGGCGTTTTATCATCATTATAAATCACATAATTAGCTAGTTTTATTTTTTCTTCTTCACTAATTTGCTTGCTAATAATTGCCTTTATTTCTGCTTCGCTGCGTTGTGGGTCACGTTTTTGAACACGTTGTATGCGCAAATTTTCAGGAGCAAAAACCGTAATAAGTTTGTCTAATTGTTTGTGAGAATTGGATTCTATCATTAGTGCCGCCTCACGTACCACATAAGGCACGCCCAAAGAAAACTGCTTTTGCGCCCAAAATAAGTAATCTTCCGCTACTTTTGGATGCACCAAACTATTGAGTTTTTTTACAGCATCAGCATCAGAAAATACTTTTGCAGCCAAATAAGAACGGTCAAGATGACCATTTGTATAGCTTTCTTCTCCAAAATATTGTATAATTTCGTTTTTTAGCTTTTCATTTTCGTTCATAATAGCTTTTGCACGTACATCTGCATCATAAATAGGCACACCCAAAGAGCCAAAAATACGGCAAATAATACTTTTTCCAGAGCCAATACCGCCAGTAATACCAATTTGAAGCATATTTTGTGAGTTTTTCGTTGCTAATTTTTTAGGTAGATAATCCTTAGGGTGTAATCTTTTGATATTCAAAGTTTTAACTAAATCACACCCTAAGGGTTTTGCGCCACAAATATACAAAATTTCTCTAAATTTTGAAAAAATAGAAAATTAACCATACAAAAAAGCCTTTCCAAAGTTTGAAAGGCTTTTTATTCCCTTTGGGGGTTAGGGGGCTAATTAGTTTACAGAAACACGTCTAAAAGCGGTTACTGTAAGGTTTGCAGTTACATCTTTCAATGCTTGTGCCACTGTTTTAGAACCATCTTTTACAAAATCTTGGTTTAGCAAAGTGCTATCTTTGTAAAATTTATTTAATTTTCCAAGTGCAATTTTGTCAAGCATTGCTTCAGGCTTACCTTCGTTGCGTGCTACTTCTTTTCCAATTTCAATTTCTTTTTCAACTATTGAAGGGTCAACGTCATCTTTATCAACGGCAATAGGTTTCATAGCAGCAATTTGCATAGCAACATCTTTTCCAATAGCTGCTACATCAACACCAGAAACCCCTTTAAGTGCTACCAAAACGCCTAATTTTGCACCTGCGTGAATGTAAGGAATAATTTTTTCTGCTGTAATCTGTGAAAAATGCGTAATAGCCAATTTCTCACCAATTTTGCCGACCATTTCCGTAATACTGTCGCTAACAGTTTTGTCACCAATTTTAAGTGCAAGCAAAGCATCAGTAGAAGCGGGTTTGTTTGCTACCGCCAAATCAAGGATATTTTTTGCAAGTATTCCAAAATCCGGAGTTTTAGAAACGGGCTCTGTTTCACAGCTAAGGGCAATAATAGTACCTTCTGTTCCTGCGTCATTAGTATGTACAAGTACTTGTCCTTCTTTAGTTTCATTGTCTGCACGTTTTGCAGAAATTTTTTCTCCTCTTTTTCTAAGGATTTCAATTGCTTTGTCAAAGTCGCCTTCTGCCTCTGTGAGTGCATTTTTGCAATCCATCATTCCCATACCAGTCATTTGGCGAAGTTTGTTTACGTCTTGTGCTGTGATAGCCATTTTTCTTAATTTTTAATGTTTAGATGATTATTTTTTCTATACTTATAATCCTTAAAATTTTGCGCAAAGATAAGGTTTTTTTTAAGAAAAAGAAAATATTTTTTATTTTGTACTTTATTTTGGTTATTTGTCATTTTTGAGAAAGTTATTTTATTTTTCTACAAATTTAGGAAAAAGCTATATATTTGCGTGAAAAATCATATAATTTTACAAAATGGCATCAAATTTTTTACTGTACGCAACAGCAACCATTATTAGTTTGGGAGTTAGTTTTATCATTGGATTTTTGGTGTTGAAATTTATCTTAAAACAGCCAATAAATGACTTTTTTTCTCAATTATTTGTTTCAATACTTATTGGTTGTATCTCAATAA
The DNA here is from genome assembly GCA_043772375.1 of Raineyaceae bacterium. Taxonomy (GTDB): domain Bacteria; phylum Bacteroidota; class Bacteroidia; order Cytophagales; family Thermonemataceae; genus JANYGM01. The sequence goes on from JAYVGJ010000114.1 coordinate 10,263, forward strand.
CAACACTTTATGCTGTTATTTCAACTAATGGCAGAACTATTCTTTTAGGTTTTGTTCCTCTTGCCATTTATTTTTTTTGTGTTCATAAAAAACATAAAAGAATTAGTGTTGAACACGTTGTAGAGGATAAAAATATTATTATTCAAGTGTTTTACATTTCGCTTGTTATCCTACCAATTATATTGGTAATGTTTTTGCAAGGTTTGCCAACGGATTATTCAATTTATCCAGATTATTTTTTTGATAGTGTGTTTTACAGCAAGTTGAGTGAATATATTCCCCTCACAGGCAATGAAAACACTTTCAGAGAAGCAAGCCTAATTAGCCAAGATTTTGCAGGTGCAACGCCTTATCATTATTTTGAATTATGGTTAAACGCTCTGATAAGCAATATTTTTGGTCTGAAACACCTTATTTGTTACGAAACTTCCATAAAAGCGTTTTTGCTTATTTTGCTTGTTATTGGTTTTTTGGCTTGCATAGCGCATTTTGTCAAAATAAATATATTTCATATAATTATTTGTATTTCTTTTTTAGGAATTGCGGGGACTTATTTTAGTGCATTTGACAGGTTGAGCTTTATTAAAGAATATAACGAAATGCAGTCATTTACAATGTTTAGTACGTTATTTTTACATAAAATAATCCTTATTACTATTTTCCTAACGGCTTTGCTACTTGCGGTTCTCAAAAACAGACTAGAATTGCTAGTTTTTCTAGTTGTGGGCGTAGGTATTGTTAATTTTTTGTCTATTGCGGGCATGTTTAGTGCTTTTTTTATTGTTTTACTAATCAATGAATTTTATTCATTGGGTTTTGAAAAAACGCAGGCTAGGCATAATTTGATAGCGTTGTTATGCTCATTTTTTTTCATAATTGGTTTTTATGCTATTTTATCTCCTAAAGAAAATGCGTTGTCAGCCACAAATTTGAGCGTTGTTGATACTGTTATCTCTAATATATACTTAATTAAAAGCAAAATAAACTATATTATTGGGTTAGCTATCTCGCATATAGCTTTTTACATTTTATTTGTCCCTGTTTTGGTACTTATTTCTAAGAAATTATTTGATTTAGTTATGAAAAACAGAAGAGCTAAAATGATTTCTCTGCTTTTTGTGAGTATTTTATTGTTTTCTACTATTATATCTGCATTTTTGGCAGGAATTCCTGATTATGCACAGATTTATATGAATAATTTAACGCCTATTTTGTATCTTTTGCCGTTTGTTATTTACCTAGTTTTACTCAAAAATAAGAAACAAAGCGTTACTTATGGCATATTTTTGCTACTGATTTTTGCTTATATCAACTATCCAGTAGTTATCAGTTATAATCAAAAAAAAGAAAATATTTATAGTAATAAGTATCTGCGAGACGTAAAAAATAAACTTGATGAAATTAAAAATCCACTAGGAATATGTATTTATACAGATAGCATTGGCAACAATGGTTCTGCCGTACACAACACGCTGGGGGCATATATGAAGGTAATGAAGCCGTATTTTAATACTGTAAATGCAGGCACTTTATTGCTAAAATCTTCTACGAAAAACATAACAACGCTTAATAGATTAGAAATGTCGGTGTTTGTGCAATATGCAAAAAAACGAAAAAACGAAAATTTTGATGATATATTTATTTCATTTGTGAAAGAATACAAAATAGAATACCTGATTTACACAGGAAATCAGATAATAAGTGATAAAATAAAAGCCCTTTTCAAAGAACAAATAACAGACAAAAACACAGGTGAGGTGTTTGCACTGTTAAAAATATAACCTAAAATGCAATATCTTTTCATTTTTCCTTGTGGTGCAAACGGGTTGGAAGCCTTAGATTGCCTAACTAACGACACACAGTTTTTAGGTTTTATTGATGATAATAACCAGAAATGGGGAAGTCATGTTTTTAATAATGACCGTAATGATCCTTTGAATTTTGAGGTTATAAGTAGAGATTTTTATAAAAATAATTATGAAAAATTCTTGGAAAAGTACAATGACTTAAAATTTCTCGTGTGCGTAGGAAGTCCCAATAATTTTAGAGAAAGGAAGACAATTATTGAGGCTTTTTGCAGAGATTTGAAGATAGAAAAAAATCAGTTAGCAACAATCATTCATCCAAGCGCAAAAATTTCAAAATATGCCTCTATTGGCTCAAATTGCTTAATTATGGCTGGTGTTGTGATTACACATAACGCCAAAATTGGAAATAATGTGGTTGTTTTGCCTAATTCTGTCATTCATCACGACACAGAAATAGGAGATTTTACCTGCATTGGCGCAAATGTAGTGATAGCAGGGAACGTCAAAATAAAGGAGAGTTGCTATATTGGAAGTGGCGCAACTATTCTTCAAAATATTCAAATTGGTGCAAAAACAATGGTCGGACTTTCCGCAGTTGTTATTAGAGATATTGGAGAAAATAAAACTGTTGTAGGAAACCCTGCACGAGAAATTTAAAACAAAATTTAAAACTTTTTTTAATTTGTAATATTAAAAAACTGCTTTATAACATCACAAATATTACTCACTTGATTTTCAGTAAGATACGGGTACATTGGCAAACTCAAAACTGTTTCTGATAGCTCTTCTGCAATAGGAAAATCTCCTTTTTTATAGCCTAAATATTTGTATGCCTCTTGCAAATGCGGAGGAATTGGATAATGAATAAGTGTTCCTATGCCATTATCAGTTAAAAATGCTTGCAATTCATTGCGTTTTTTCGTCTTGACCACAAACAAATGATAAACGTGAGTAGCATTTTCAATGGTTTCTGGCAAAATTAAATCTCCTGCATTTTGTAAAAGTGCTAAATATTGCTCTCCAATGCGTTGTCTATCTGTTGTCCATTCTTGTAAGTATTTTAGTTTGACTGACAATAAACCTGCCTGCAACTCATCTAAACGAGAATTCAGTCCTAAAACTTTATTATGATATTTTTTTTGTGAACCATAATTACGGTAAGTATTGCAATCTGTTGCCCATTTTTCGTTGTCTGTCGTTATTGCGCCTGCATCACCCAACGCACCCAAATTTTTTGTAGGATAAAAACTTGTGGCGTTGATATGCCCAAAACTCCCTGTAATTCTGCCATTAAAAGTGGCTAAATGCCCCTGTGCGTTATCTTCAATGACAAAAAGATTATATTTTTTTGCTATTTGCATAATCTTATCCATCTCGCAGGCTTGCCCGTAGAGATGCACAGGCATAATGGCTTTAGTTTTTGGCGTAATAACTGCTTCAATTGCATCAGGGTTAAGGTTATAGCTATTTTTGCGTGGCTCAACGAAAACTGGTGTTGCCCCCACATAAGAAACCGCTAAAACGGTTGCTATATACGTATTTGAAGGTACAATTACCTCATCACCTTCTTTTATTCCAAGCACTTTCAAGGCAATATGCAGGGCATCTAAACCGTTGGCAACCCCAATAGAAAAATTCGTTTTGGAGATTTCAGCGTATTCTTTTTCAAATTTTTTGACCATTTCCCCTAATACGTAATTTTCTGAATCATAAAAACGCTCAAAAGTTTTTATCATTTCCTCACGTATTTGCGGGTGAGTGCTATCAAATGAATAAAAGGGAATTTTCATTATTACATTTATTCTCCAAAAAGCCCTTCATCTACCAAATTTGGTAGAGTTACGACCAAATTAGGCTCAATTTTCATAGCTTCTTTGATAGCAAAAATAGCTTCTTTGTTTCTCGCCCAACCACGCCTAGCCACGCCATTGCTTACGTCCCAATGTAGCATCATTTTTAGGTTTTTCTCACTATCCTGTGACCCATCAATGACCATTCCAAAGCCACCATTCACCACTTCACCCCAACCAACGCCACCGCCATTGTGCAAACTCACCCAAGTTGCGCCCCTAAAAGCATCACCCACAAAGTTTTGCACCGCCATATCAGCCGTAAAACTAGAACCATCATAAATATTGGAGGTTTCTCTATATGGGGAATCAGTACCAGAAACATCGTGATGGTCTCTTCCAAGCACAATGGGCGCAGAAATCTCGCCAGTTTTTATGGCATCATTGAGGGCTTTTGCAATGCTCATACGCCCAAGCGCATCAGCATATAAAATGCGTGCTTGTGAGCCAACAACCAAATTGTTTTTCATAGCATCTTGTATCCACAAAATATTATCAGAAATTTGTTGTTTTATCTCGTCTGCTGCATTTTCTAACTGATTTTGCAAAACTTTTAAAGCAATGGCATCTGTTTTTGCCAAATCTTCTTCCTTGCAACTTGTGCAAACCCAACGGAATGGACCAAAACCATAATCAAAACACATAGGACCCATAATATCCTGAACATAAGAAGGATATTTAAAATGCTTTTCTTCTCCTTCTGATACACTTTTTGCGCTCATTTCCGCCCAAATATCTGCTCCTGCACGTGAAGCCTCCAACAAAAACGCATTTCCATAATCAAAAAAATACGTTCCTTTGCTTGTATGAGCATTTACGGCTTTTGTATGCCTTCTCAAAGACGCATAAACCACTTCCTTGAATTTTTCTGGCTCATTTGCCATCATTTCGTTAGATGCCTCCAAAGAAAGCCCAGCAGGATAATAACCACCCGCAAACGGATTGTGCAAAGAAGTTTGGTCAGAGCCTAAATCAATATAAATATTTTCCTCAAAAAACTTTTCCCAAACATCAACCACATTACCCAAATATGCAATAGAAACCAATTCTTGCGCCTTTTTTGCTTCACGCACACGCAAAACAAGTTTATCCAAATCCGTGATAACTTCATCTACCCAACCTTGCTCGTGGCGTTTTGTAACCACTTTTTCGTTGATTTCAGCTGTAACAGACAAGCATTTAGCAATTTTTGCCGCCTTTGGTTGTGCGCCACTCATACCACCAAGACCCGCCGTAAGAAAGATTTTGCCTGCCAAACCTTCTCCATTTTTGGAGATTTTGCGCCCCGCATTGAGTACCGTAATTGCCGTACCGTGAACAATGCCCTGTGAGCCAATGTACATATACGAACCTGCCGTCATTTGTCCGTATTGCGTAACGCCAAGTGCGTTAAACTTCTCCAAATCATCAGGTTTTGAGTAATTGGGTATCATCATTCCGTTGGTAACCACCACACGAGGAGCGTTTTTGTGAGAAGGGAAAAGCCCAAGTGGATGCCCAGAATACATCACAAGTGTCTGATTATCATTCATTTCTGAAAGATATTTCATTGTCAGTAAGTATTGCGCCCAATTCTGAAAAACTGTGCCATTGCCTCCGTAAGTGATAAGTTCGTGAGGGTGTTGTGCGACCGTATTATCCAAATTATTCTGAATCATCAGCATAATGGCAGCCGCTTGTATGATTTTGTGTGGATATTCGTTGATTGGACGGGCATAAATGTCGTAATCTGGGCGAAAACGGTACATATAAATTCTGCCATAAGTTTCTAATTCCTCTGAAAATTCTTTTAGGAGTTCCTTATGAAATTTTGTATCAAAATACCTCAAAGCATTGCGCAGGGCAAGTTTTTTTTCTTCTTTTGATAGAATATCTTTGCGTTTTGGAGCGTGATTGATATTGGGGTCGTAAGGCTTTTGAGCAGGTAAAATGGCAGGAATACCATTTTTTATTTGCATCTGAAAAGTGGTTACAGACGTTGTTAGGGAAGTATTTGCACTCATTTTGAAGGTGTTTTTTGTTGGTCTATAATTTCTTGAAATATTATTTCATATTCACATAATCAAATATAAAGCTTTATAATATGATGCCAAACGCCCAAAACTTCTTTTAAATCTGTATAAATTTTGGTATCAATATAAAAAATATTGTTTTCAAAGCGCATAAAACGCCATTCAGTGCCGTCTGTGGCGCAACCGTACAAAACTGGGATATTTTTACCTTCTGCTTCATTGAAAAGTTTTGCCCCATAAAGTTGGGCAGCGCATTGTGCCGTTCCCCATTCTATGTCTTCATCTTTTGATTCTGCAATGGAGATAATAGGAGCTTCTATGTATAATTTTGGTAGTTGCAAGGAAAAGAAAAAATCACATTCTCCTGATAAATCTTGGCTACTATCAACATCAATATTTTCACCTGAAAAGAAAGATACTTGATTTTTATAATGTTTTACTACTTCCAGCAATATTGGCGAAATAATGCGTTCTGCCTTTGTTTTTTCGTTCATCAAAGGCATCATTAAAGACATTTCTAGGCTTTCTTTCAACCACTCACTAGGCAATACAGGCGTTATGTTATCAAACAATTCAACTAGTCTGGAGTCTAAATTAAATTTTTTGACAACCGTTTTCACTTTCCTAAATACGCTGTAACCCATAAATTTTGGTGTAATGAAGTTTAATAGGGATTTATTTACAAGGCAAAGATAACAAAAAATAATTAACTAAAATGATAAATAATAAAATTAGTAGCTATTGTATATTGTGAACGGGAAGAATTTCGGAAAATAATTGTATTGATATTGTAGAGATAAGGCACTGCCTTATCTCACGACAAACAATAACGACAAACAATTTTCTCAATTTAGTTTTTTCAGTTCAGATAAGGTAGTGCCTTATCTCTACATTTTCCGAAATCCAAGCCGTTCACAGTATAGCAACACTTCACCTTGTAAGCACAATTATTCCTGTATGTTTTTTATCTTTTATGATTGAAGCACCATCTTCATACGTTCCATCAAGATACCAAACATAAGCATCTGGGGGCATAGTGACACCATTAAAAGCACCATTCCAACCATTATTTTGTGCTTCTTGTACATCTTTTGTTTGGTATAAAATACGCCCTTCTTTGTCCATTACCCTAAAATCAATGGTCAAAATATTTTTGCCCATCACCCTAAAACGGTCATTATTATTGTCATTATTAGGAGAAAAAAGCGTAGGCAAATAAAATTCTGTGCGCAGTCCTTGTACATTGATAGTAATTTGTGCAGACGTTTCACAATTTTGCGCATTTTTGACAAATACAGTGTAAGTTGTTGTCGCATCTGGCGTGGCAAAAGGCGTGGCTATTGTGGCATCAGAAAGTCCATTTGTAGGCAACCAACGGTATAAAATCCCACCTGTAGCAGTCAGTTGCGCTCTTTCTCCTTTTTGAACAGTCGTTTTGGTGGTTGTCAGTGCAATTATAGGGAAATCTCGTATTGTAGCCGCTACAGGCACACGCACACTCTCACACGAGCCATTGACGGTACTTACATAAAAAATTGTTGTTGTTGAAAGTAAGGTTGTCGTGAAAACATTAGTATTAAAAGGCTGATTAAGATTGTTGAGAATGGGCGTTCCGCCAGTTTGCAAAGTGTACCAGCGGTATTCATAAGGCTGATTTTGAGTAGAATTAGCATTTAGAGTGAAAGTATTTGCGCCACAAACGCTTTGCCCTTGCGTGGTTGGAGGCAAAACCGCCATTTGAAAAGTCCAGATATTATTAGCTAAAACTCCTGTAAAAGCTCCGCCAAGCATGGACAAAGCAAAATTTTGTTCTACCAAAACATAATAATTAGCATTACTGACAAGCAAATTAGTAAGGCTGACACTAAGTGTAGCCGTTCCCCAGCCCGTAATATTAGTAGAAACCGCTAAAATATCCTCGTGAAGCATATTATTAGCGTTAAAAATACTTATTTTTCCTGTTGATTTTTGTGTATTTTTATTGAAAGAAATAGAAAGTTGATTGTTGGAGGTAATACAATTGCCTGTAGGAGAGAAAGAAACTGCATTTAGCACTTCATTTGTAGTAGAAAAACTCCAATTAGTAGGCAAGAAAAACCCTGTAAAAAACTCATTACTAGCATTTTTGAAACATTGATTATCTATTAAAATATATATTTGAGAGAACAAAGGCAGATTTGTAGGTAAATCTATGACTGCTTGCGACAAACTAACTGTAACATAAGGTTGAGTTACAGAAAAACTGCTTATAAGCGTGTTTGTAGTACCATTATAAACCTGAATATTACCTGTCCCTTTGAGTATATTTTGGGTAAAATTAATAGTCAAATTTACATCTGGAAGCTGATTTAGGGCGTTATTATTGGGCGTGAGTTGAGTAACTGTTGGAGGAATAGCAACAGTTATTTTATGTATCAACAAAAACCAGAATATTAAGTACCTCATAAAAATAAATGTGAAAGTATTTTTATCAACCTACCTCACAAATGCTAAAATACCTCTTGCAACATTTTCAGAAACTTCACTATAAATGTCCGTAATCATTTGTTGGTCGTTAGCAAAATCACGACGAGCGTCAAAAAGTGCATCAAATTCTTCTTTGTTTTCTTCTCTTACAATTACTTGCAAACCGCCTCTGCTAGGAAATAAGCTAGCTTTTTCTCCATCATAAGTAATATAATTTACCTCATCTTTATGTGTTTCAGTAACGAGATTAGACACTAATATTTTACCTGTTTCTGTAGAAATCAAATCATATTGCATATAAAAAGTAACTGTTTTTGTACCAGAATACTCGTTATAATTGGTTTCTCTGTATCTTGGCACATTGACAATCAAGCCACTGATTTGCTCACGTGTTTTCTCAAAATACCTATTAAATCCGACTTTACTTTCTTTGTTGATACGTCCTTTTTGCACCTTTATATCCACAATTTTACTTACTAAAATAGCTTTTACGCCCAAAAGCTCACCCAAACGCACCGCCGTACCTTCTTTTATTGCACCAGAAAGCCCAAGTTTTTGTTCTTCCAAAATACGCTCCATATTATCTCTATCC
>JAYVGJ010000115.1:0-1562 GCA_043772375.1 Raineyaceae bacterium
CAAACAACGGCAGTTTTCTTTGATACCTTTTGCAAAAAAATGATGCTCAAACTATTTGATTATCAGACTATTATATATTATTTCTTATCAACAAATTAAGAAAAGATTATTTTATCTCTACTTTTTTGTAATAAAAAAATTCTTTTTCTATAAAACTTTTCTGCAATTCTGGGTAAAAAATCTTCACCAAATCCTCCAAAACAACGTCTGGGCGCACTACACCGCTTTCCCAATAATCATTACCTTGCCCACTGATGCGCTTATTACGGCTATAAATTTCTTTGGTTTGATAGGCTTTCAAACTGCGCATCAGCTCAAAATTTTTAGAATTTTCCTGTATTGTCGGAATATCTACGTTGAGCCAAATATCTGCACTGGTGCATTTCTGGTAGATTTTTTCCATACTTATTGGTATGCTTGCCGTCCCTTTTATATCAGAAAAAATATAATTTGCGCCTGCATCAGCCAAAAAATTAGCCATAAAACTCTCTCCTGCGGGCGCGTGCCAAGTATCTTTATACGGAAATCCACAAAAAACCGTTTTTTTAGCTTTTTTATTTTTTATAAGATTATCCGTAAAATCCCTTACTAATTCTTTGGTTTGCAAGTATTTAGTTGTTATTTTGTCAAATAAAATACTCGCTTCTTGTTCTTTATTAAGCAAAACTGCCATTACTTTCAACCATTCAGTTTTGCCAAGTGGCGTTTTTTCTAGCCATTCAGCATTAAGCAAAACAGGCACACCTGCCGCTATAAGTGGTTGATACTGTTTGTATTGTGTAGCAGGCAAAGCTGATGCCATCACTAAATCAGGAGAAAGGGCTAAAATTTGTTCTGTATTCAGGTTTTGGTTATCTATTTTGGTGATTTTTTGAGCGGTTACGAGATTTCTTATCTTTTCAGAATAAATATAATCTGTATTAGATGCCCCAATAATGATATTTTCAGCCTCTAAAAGCTCCAAAAGTGCCAAATGAGTTGTACTCAAAACAATTATTTTCTTGACAGGAATTTTAATAATAGGCAAATGTGCTATATTTTTAGGCAAAACGGCATTTTTTTGCGCTAAAACGTAACTTAATGTATCTGATAATCCGTCTGATTTGGTAGCAACATTATCAAAATTATCATTAGAAAACGGCTGCAAAATATGCAAGATTTTATAGTTTTCGTAATACTCTACCAAAAATCCTTTTGCAAAAGTTGGTTTTAGTTGCTTGTTGCCCGTTTTGAGAGTATCAGAAGTTTTTTTTGCATTTTCTGATGTCGTATTTTTACAAGAAAAAAGCAAGAGAAAAGAGAAAATAAATAGGGTTTGTTTCATTTTTTGTGTTTTCCCCACGTTCCACGCAGGGTTATGATAGTTTAACCCTTCAGGGTTTTTAATACAGTGATTATTTGTATTATGAAAAATATTTTTCGTCAAAAGGTACTTCTAATTCATTAGAGTTTATGAATAACTCAAAAATGTCTTTGAAAAGTCCCCCTACTTCCTAAGGAGGGGTTAGGGGTGGTTAAAAATAGAATTATTCATAAACTTTATTGTATTCATAACCAAAAAT
>JAYVGJ010000116.1:0-28769 GCA_043772375.1 Raineyaceae bacterium
AATATAGAAGATTTGATTGCAATGAACGCCTTGTACCGTCCTGGTCCTATGGATTTCATTCCCACTTACATTGATAGGAAACACGGAAGAGAAAAAACGGAATATCCGCACCCACTGCTAGAAAATTTATTAGCTCCAACCTTTGGAATTATGGTTTATCAGGAGCAAATTATGCAAACAGCACAAATAATTGCAGGTTATAGCTTGGGTGGGGCTGATTTGTTGAGGCGTGCAATGGGTAAGAAGGACAAAGACCAAATGGCAAAGGAGCGTGTTAAGTTTGTGGAGGGCGCAAAGCGTGTCAATGAGATTGATAAAAAGAAAGCAGACGAGATATTTGATGTGATGGAGCGTTTTGCAGAGTATGGTTTCAACCGTTCTCACTCTGCGGCGTACTCTGTTGTAGCTTACCAAACTGCGTATCTTAAAGCTAACTTTCCTGCAGAATATATGTCGTCTGTGCTTACGCATAGTATGGGAAAAATTGATAAGATTATGATATTTTTAGCTGAATGTAAGTCGCAAAATATAGCAGTTTTGGGTCCTGATGTCAATGAAAGCTACGAAAAGTTTGATGTGAACAAAGAAGGAAAGATACGTTTTGGCTTAGGAGCTATAAAAGGCGCAGGAGAGGCAGCAGTAGGCGCAATTATTGCAGAAAGGGACAAAAAAGGTGCTTTTAAAAGCATCTATGAGTTTGTAGAAAGGGTCAATTTATCTACTGTAAACAAGAAAACATTAGAAAGTTTGGCGCAAGCAGGCGGTTTTGACAGCTTTGAGGACGTTAAAAGGGAACAATATTTTGCAGAAGAGAACGGAAGTAGTTATATTGAGAAGATAGTGCGTTATGGGCAGGCTATTCAAGCGGAAAAAAGCAACGCTCAACACTCTCTTTTTGGCGGTGGAGGAGATAATAACGTGCTTATTCCTCATCCAAAGTTGCCAACTTATGTAGCGTGGACAAATATGGAAACCCTCAACAAGGAAAAAGATGTTGTAGGCTTCTACATTACAGGGCATCCGCTAGACCAGTACCGTATTGAGATGCAAAATTTTGTTACTTGCAAGATGTCGGCACTTGAAGACTATAAAAATAAAGAAGTTTTCTTAGGCGGAATAGTAAGTGAGATGCAACAACGCACTTCAAAGACTGGTACTCCTTTTCTTTTGTTTAAAGTTGATGATTATGACAGTAGCGCACAGTTTGCGTTGTTTGGAAGTGATTATGCAAAGTTTAGTGGGTTTGTTAAGTTGGGAGAATTTTTGTTTATTAGGGCGAGTGTAATGCTTAAATATAATTCTGATGACCAATTTGAGCCTAAAATTCTTCAAATTCAGCCTTTAAGTGAGATTAGGGACAAAATGATTAAGAATATTCAGCTGATTGTGGATATGGATATGCTCACAGAAAGACTGATTACGGATATTGAGGTGCTTTTGCAGAATAATAAAGGCAAAGCCAACCTTAAAATGCAACTTTGGGACAGACAACAGAATGTTTTTATCAATACTTTTTCTAAAAAATACACCGTTGCCATTGATAATGGCTTATTAGAATCCTTTGATAAGATGGACGGAGTGAAGTATAGAATAAATTAGTTAGTGAAAAACACAAGTGTTTAGTAAAACGTTATCAACATTTACCAAAATAACGAGAGTGTTTGGGTAAATTACCTAAGTGTTTGGGTTATTTACCTAAGTGTTTAGGTAAATAACGAGAGTGTTTAGGTAAATAACGAGAGTGTTTAGGTTATTTACGTATAATTTTGAGTTCAGAACATCAAACAGTACGTTCCGAACTCAAAATATTTAAACTTTATCAATTTTTTTGTTTAAAATATCAATAAAATTTGTTATTTCAAGCATTTCATTTGCTTTTTTGAGTTTTTCTGGAAAGAGTGTAATATTGTCGTACTTGTCCAGTTCTGTATCAATTCTGACGGCAGGTACTTTTGTTTCGTTTAATTCCAGTATTGATTTCATAATTTATTTTTTATTGAAGGTTTGTTATTTTTCTGTGAACAGCAAAGGCTTGATAATCTTTACCAAATTCATAATAAACTGTTTAATACAAATCTATACGCAAAAGCATACTATATCTGTCAAGTATCATTTTTAAAAAATTAGTTGTTAAAACCTCAGCAACAAACATACTCAAAATAATTTCCTTTTCCAATAAAAATCATTCTTCTATAATACTCGTATGAATAGGTTTATTTTGGAAATAAGCATAATTTTGCCGTTATTGCGCATCAAATAAGTAAAAAAGATTTTATTTTTATGGAACAAAGAAAGAAAAGAGTAGCTATTCTTGGCTCTACGGGGTCTATTGGCACGCAAACATTAGAGGTGATTGCCGCAAATCCAGACCAATTTGAGGCAGAACTGCTTACTGCTCAAAACAATGCAGACCTACTTATAGCGCAAGCCATCAAATTTGTGCCTAATGCAGTCGTGATTACGAATGAAGACTTGTACGAAAAAGTTAAAAACGCCCTTTCTCACCTTCCTATCAAGGTTTATGCAGGAATGAAGTCTGTCAATTTGCTTGTGCAGATGGATAATATTGATATTGTTTTGACTGCAATGGTTGGTTTTGCAGGCTTAGAACCTACTATTAAGGCTATTGAGGCTAAAAAACCTATTGCACTCGCTAATAAGGAAACACTTGTCGTTGCAGGTAAACTTATTACTGACCTTGCGCTGGCAAACGCTGTAAATATCTATCCTGTGGATTCTGAACACTCTGCTATTTTTCAATGTTTGGTGGGAGAATTTCATAACAAAGTAGAAAAAATTATTCTTACGGCATCAGGAGGACCTTTTAGAGGGAAAAAGCGGGAAGATTTGGCGCAAATCACCAAAGAACAAGCACTAAAACACCCAAATTGGACAATGGGCGCAAAAATCACTATTGATTCTTCTACACTTATGAATAAAGGTTTGGAGGTGATAGAAGCGAAATGGCTTTTTGCTGTTGATGTGGCACAAATTGAGGTTGTGGTTCACCCACAATCCATTATTCATTCTGCAGTGCAGTTTGAAGATGGCTCTATTAAGGCGCAAATGGGCTTACCAGATATGAAACTGCCCATACAGTTTGCTTTGGCATATCCAAACCGTGTAAAATCTGATTTTCCTCGTTTTGATTTTGCTAATTACCCTAATTTGAGCTTTGAAAAACCAGATTTAGAAACTTTTAAATGCCTTGCGCTTGCGTATGAGGCGTTGGCTCGTGGCGGGAATATGCCTTGTATTCTTAATGCTGCTAATGAAATTGCGGTGGATTTATTTTTGAAAGATAAAATAAAATTCCTTCAAATTCCTGAAATAATAGCCCAAACAATGCATAAAGCAAGTTTTATAGAAAATCCAACCTTAAATGATTTTTTAGAAACAGACAAAGAAGCTAGAAGAATAAGTAGTTTGTAAGGATTTGGAAGTTTTTTGTAAATTAGTTTTAAACCTTTTTTTAGAGCTTGCATCAAAGAACTGAATTTAAACAAATTTTCACCAAAAAATAAAACAAAAAATGAAAAAGTTACTTGTAATGTCTATGTGTGCATTTATGTTGTTTTTTAGCCAAAATCTCCTTGCTCAAAAAGGTGATTGGGAAAAAATTGGTCAGCAAAAAGTTGATTACAGAGTTGAGAGAGATGTTTTTAACATCAATTCTAAACGAGGTAAATTTACCAAACTCCAAATCAAGGTGAAAGGTGGAGATGTCAATTTTAGAGATATGAAAGTGTATTTTGGGAATGGGAACGTACAAGATGTTTCTTTGCGCAATGTCATCAAAGCAGGTAGTGAGAGCCGTGTGATTGATTTGGACGGAAACGAAAGAAATATCACTAAAATTGAATTCGTCTATGACACCAAAAACAATGAAAAACACAGGGCGACTGTAATGGTTTTTGCAAAAGACTAAGTGTATAAAAATCAGAAAGAAGACTTCACTTTAAGTGAAGTCTTCTTTGTTAGTTATCATTTTCCTTTTCCAAAGTTGCGTAAAGGCATACCTTTTGAAGTAATCATTTTTTTATTTTGATACGTGAGTTCACCATTCACAAAAACCGCCTCAATACCAGAAGAAAACTGATTAGGGTTAGCCACAGTGCCTTTTCCATTGATAGTTTCCAAATCAAAAATAGTAATATCTGCTATATTTCCATCTTTCAAAATGCCTCTGTCATTCATTGCAGGTGCAACCACACTAGCAGGAAGTGCCGTTATCTTATGCAAAATCTTTTCTAGGGGCATTTTTATGTTAATGGCGTGCCTAATTGCGGTTGCAAAACAACCCGCACCTCTTGGGTGAGAGTTGGCAATAGGCTCACGCTCAATGCCACCATCAGAGCCAATCATACAAAAATCTTTCTCTAATGCTAAATTGATAGTTTTTTCTGCAGGCATTGTTCCTTCTGGCACAGCAACAAGTACGCCTTGTTGTGTACGTAATTGTGCAAAACGTGCCTTTGTAAGGTGTTCGCCTGTACCTACAACTTCCAAATCTTTGTAAGTAATTTTATAGCGTTCTTGCCAACCGTCATTAAAGCGTGCAGAGGCAATATAAGTAGCCCAAAATGTATAAGGATAAACGCAAGTCGTCATTTTCAGTCCACTATCAACGGCTTCTTGTATAAGGCGCAGGGCTTCAGGCATATTATAAGTGCCGCCTGTGGAGTGAATATGGTCTATATGCACGTGTGCGCCACTTTCTTTGGCTAATTTAATGGCTTCTTTCACACCTAAGATTTCTTCTTTTTCAGAAGAATGTCGCAAATGTAAGAAAAAAGGGCGGTCATATCTTTTTGCTATTTTTGCATAATCCAAACATTCAGAATATTGTGTAGCAGGCTGGTACTCAATACTATGAGCTACGCCCAACGCACCTTCATCTAAACTTTTTTCTATGGCTTTGAGCGTGGCGGGGTGTCCTTTTCCACGCAAAACCATTACAAAAGTAGAAACACCATAATTGACATAATGAGGAAGTTTTCCAAAATGATTAAAAAATTCTTGCACATATGCTGCGCCTCCGTGCATTTGCAAAACGCTGGTTGCACCATCAGAAATCTTGTACTTTTCAAAGATTTTGTACGTTTGCTTTGGATTGCCTGCGTTGTCTGCCAAAATATCTACAAAACCAGGAGAAACAATTTTCCCTTTTGCATCAAACTCATTGAGCGTTCCGCTAGCGGTTACATTTTCTCTAAAAAGTTTGATTTTATTGTCTTTAGTAATAGCTAAAGATATTTCTTCTATTTTTTCACCAGTAAAAACTTTTCCATTTTTGATAAGTAATTTAAAATTATCATCATTTATTTTGATACTATTTCCCATTGAGTTATCTAAAATAGAATTATTTTTGGTTTTGATAGTATCACTTTTCGTAGATTTAACTTCTGTACAACCCATTAGTAAGTTGGGTGCAAGCGTACCAGCAGTAGTAAGTAATGCTAAATTTTTGAGAACTTGACGGCGTTTCATATTTTAATATTTTTGGATTATGTACTGATTTTTACATAAGATAAAATGTATGCGTAACATCAGTTATTTATATTTTGACAAATATAACACAAAAGCATTATCAAAAAAAATTAAGGTAAAAAGTAAATTGTTAGTTGGATAATGATGAGGGCTAGAATTAGGTTATAATAAGATAATAAGATAATAAGATAATATGATAGCATATAAAATATTTCTCTTTCCTAAACGTTCTTTTCCTAAAAAAACTAGCTATAATTTTTTAGGAAAATAGTATTTCTTTTGATACCTTTGTGCAAAGTTTTCAAAGTTAGCAAGAATTTTATTTTTAATATCAAACTTTCAATACTTATTTTGTGTTTATGGATTAGTAATGATGTTTTTATATCACTTATTCATTTACATACTTATTTTTATCAATAAATAAATACAAATATAATGAAACGTAATCTTTTAATTTTATCTTTGGCACTTACAACACTTTTTGTAGGAGCGTGCAATAAAGCAACAGAAACAACTAAAACAGATGACTCAAAAACACCTAGCACAACAGTTGCTGCTGATGGAAGCACAGACAAAAAAGCTGAAAAAACTGGTGAAATGACTGCAACAGATGGAAAAGGTGCTAAAATTGAGTTTAAAGAAACAATGTTTGATTTTGGAAAAATCAAAGAAGGGGAAAAAGTAACGCATAGGTTTACTTTCACCAACACTGGCACAACGCCCCTAATTGTATCAAAAGTAAATCCTTCTTGTGGCTGCACTACACCAGATTGGACAAAAACGCCTGTTCAGCCCAATCAAAGTGGTTTTGTAGAAGTAATGTTTGATAGCCAAGGACGACCAGGAATGGCAACAAAATCTGTTACGGTTGTGGCTAATACAGACCCAACAGATAACAAACTTGATTTTAAGGTTGATGTAACGCCAAATCCTAATGCTGTTAAACCAGCTGCAACACCTGATTTGAGCAATACAAAAGGTCCTTTGAAACAATAATTTTCTTTAATCATAAATTTTTAATTGTGAGTTGTAAATTTAATATAAAGTTAATTTACAACTCATAACTCACAACTCATAACTCAAATAATGAATTTTCTTCAAAATTTTGTTCTTTTGCAAGCTGCGTCTTCTGGTGGTGCGAGCTCTCTTCTTCCAAATTTATTGCTTTTTGGCGGTATGGGACTTGTAATGTACTTTTTTATGATACGCCCACAGCAACAAAAGGCAAAAAATCAAAAATTATTCCGTGAAGGACTAAAAAAAGGTGATAGCGTAATTACTATTGGTGGTTTGCACGGAAAAATAGTTTCTATCAACGAAAATACCATCACTTTAGAAGTGGATAAAGGTTTAAGATTGCTTTTTGAAAAATCTGCCGTATCTGTGGAAGCTAGCAAATCAGCTAAACCGCTCGTTTCTACGGAATTAGAAATAGCGGAAAAATAAGCTAAAAAGTCGTCTGACAATAGTATCAAAACAAAAAAGTAGTTTTCTATTTAATTAGAAAACTACTTTTTTGTTTATTTTAATTTCGTATCTCTAACTTCGTAGTTCGTACCTAAAAAGCCTCAATACCATTTACTGTGGTATATTTCAAACTTGTTTTTGTGTTTGGGTGAACGAGTTTGTGCGCACTATGCGACATAATGGCAGCCTCGTGAAAACCACACAAAATAAGTTTCAATTTTCCTTCATACGTATTGATGTCGCCAATAGCATAAATACCTTTTACATTGGTAGAATAGTCTTTTGTATCCACTAAAATAGCATTTTTATCAATATTAAGCCCCCATTCTGCAATAGGACCTAGTTTTGGAGTAAGCCCAAACAAAGGAATAAGATAATCCGCTTCAATATTTTTGCTAATTCCTTCATTTCCAACTATTTCCATACCATTTAGTTTGCCATTGCCTGTGACCGTTTTGATATTTGAATAAAGTTCTAAATTTATTTTTTTGCTTTCTGCCAAACTCATCACCTTAGAAACCGTATCAGGCGCACCTCTAAAACTACCGCTACGGTGTACGAGTGTGAGTTCTGAACAAATATCAGCCAAAAAAACTGTCCAATCAAGCGCAGAATCACCGCCGCCTGCCAAAACCACTTTTTTATCTCTAAAAAGTTCAGGATTTCGTACCATATAAAGCACGCCTTTACCCTCAAAATGCTCTAAATTCTCTACTTCTGGCTTGCGTGGCTCAAAGCAACCAAGCCCACCCGCAATGACAATTACTTTTGCAAAAATCTCATTTTTATCTGATGTTGTGAGTTTAAAACTCTCATCTTCAAGCCTTTCCAACGCCTCCACACGCTCACCCAACGAGTACGTAGG
Source organism: Raineyaceae bacterium (assembly GCA_043772375.1). GTDB lineage: Bacteria > Bacteroidota > Bacteroidia > Cytophagales > Thermonemataceae > JANYGM01. The sequence goes on from JAYVGJ010000116.1 coordinate 7,823, forward strand.
CTTAAACGGAGCAATTTGTTTTTCAAGGTTTATAATTAAATCTTTTGCCAATATTTCTGGATAACCAGGAATGTCGTAGATAGGTTTTTGAGGATAAATTTCAGTCAATTGTCCGCCAATTTGTGGCAAAACATCAACTACGTGGCAACGCATTTTCAGCAAACCCGCTTCAAAAACGGCAAAAAGCCCCACAGGACCCGCTCCAATAATACAAATATCTGTTTTTATTTCTGTTTTGGTCATTCTAATTTTACTTTCTATTTTAGATGATATTTCTGATAAAACGCATAAAAACAATATTTTGTTTGAGAAATACGTTTTTAGGTTTCTTTGAGTGTTTTATACTAATTTTTTCGCAAAGGTACGGAAATTTTATAAAAAAATCCACAAAAACAGACTAAAATAGCTTATTTTTGTGGACTTCTTCAAAATTTAAAAAAATTATTTTTTAATTATTTTGCTAATTTCTACTTCATTATTTACGGCTGGGAAACGCTTTGCAAGGTCTTTGAGCCATTCTTTTTCCAAATATTGCTGATATTCTGTTATTACTTGCCCACGTGCTTCTTCATATACTTTTTGACGTGGTGCATCAACATTTTTAATCACAATTTCTATCATACGACCATTTTTTTCTATGGTATAATTGCCTGTTTTCCACTCTACCGCATCAACAAAGGCATTATCACCTTTAGAAAACGTACCTTCCGTAATTTTTAGATTTAGCTGATTTCCTGCATTGATAGTTTTTTCCAAAGTTTTCAGCGAAGTTGAGGTCATAGCGTATGTAACTCGCATATTCTTAGTCGCATCTGTACGTGAAACAGCTTTAAATTTTCCATAATCTTTCGTGATAATTTGTGTTGCTTTTACTTCTCTGCTTCTCAAATATTCTACTGTAGTTTTGATACGCTCCGCAGAAATAGTAGGTTTTTCACTCGCATCAATGTGTCCGCCGACTTCCAAAGTGAGTGTAGCATCAGCATTGAGCATATTTGCAATAGAATTAAGGTTGGCTAGTGCATCTTTTGGCAAAGTTGCTTTATTTTTTTCAAATTGTGTAGCACTCACAGTAAAATCATTGACTGCAAAACTTTTGGCATCTCTTTGTTTTTTGACATCTGCAAGTACTTTTGCATTGGCTGCATCATAAATAACTGCCACAGCACGAGTTCCAAACATATATTTACTAGGATTTTGCTCAAAAAATTTCTTAGCACCAACAGAATCCTTGATAGCTTTTCCCCAAACATTATCATTCATCATTTGGAAAAGCATCATTCCTTCACGGTATTCTTGCGCAAGAAGTCTGTATTCTGGGTATTTTTTGGAAAGATTCTTCTTTTCAAATTCTACATTTTTATCATCAGCAAAACGCTCAAAATAGATTTTAGCATAGTATTTGGCATCTTTCAAATCTGGTCTGGGCGTTTGTGTACGCACCAAATAATCAGCAAAATCACCTGCTTTTATGTTTGTTATCTCATTAGAAATCTTATCATTATTCAAAGAAATAATGCTTTCTGACAAAATAGGAGCTATTTTAGGAGAAGTTTTATCATATTTCCAAGTACCTTTGAGAAGACTTGTATCCACGAGCGCATAAACTTTATTCAATGTTTTTGCATTGATTTTAAAGTTATTTTCTGCTTTTATTTTCTTCAAAAATGCCATTCTACCCATATCAGCACGACTATCCTTAGAAATCTTTGCTAAAAGTCCATTTTCTAACTCGCTGAAAGGCTCTAAACCTTTTTTATCTATCAATTTGATGATATGCCAGCCATAAACCGTCAAAACTGGCTCTGCAATATCTCCATTTTTTTGGAGTTTGAAGGCGGCATTTTCAAAACTTGGCACAAGCGCACCTACTGTAAAATACTGCATTTCTCCGCCTGTGGCACTTGTACGGCTATCTTCTGAAAATTGCGTACAAAGTTTGTCCCAATTCTCACCTTTTTTAGCTTTGTTATAAATCTCATAAATTTTATTGCGGGTATTGATAGAATCTTGCGCAGACGCTCCCTGAATGGTACGCACCATAATATGCGCTACTTTCACCTTTCCGCTGGTGTTTCTGCGGTCGTTTATTTTTAAGATATGATACCCAAAATTGGTACGCACAATGTTAGAAATATTGCCTTTGGGCGTGTTGTAGGCTACTTGTTCAAAAGGGTAAACCATTTGCAAAGATGTAAAATAGCCCAATTCTCCACCATTAAATTTTGCTGATGGGTCTTGCGAGTATTGCGTTGCTAATTTACCAAAATCTTCTCCTTTTACTGCTTTTTCACGTATTTCTTGTAGTTTTTTATAGACTGCAAGCGTGTCTTTTGGCTCTGCATCAGGTTTTACTTCTAGCAAGATATGCGCAACATTTACTTCTTCTTTTAGACGTTCATAAGCCTGCTTTACAATGGCATCATTGACATTTTGGACACGCATATAAGGACGTATGAGTTGCTCTTCATAGCCTGTAAATTCATCTCTAAAAAGTTGCGTTGTATCTGCGCCAACTGATTGAGCATCAAGGACTTTTTGCTTAAATTTTACATATAAATCTAAGTAATCACGTACACTTTTTTCGTTGTAAAGGCTGTCTTTTTTGGTGTTTTTTTCATAAACATACCTAAAATCAGAAAGATTGATTGGTTTGCCTGCGACAGTTGCCAAAAAGGGTTCTTCTTGTGTTTTTTGAGCAATTTTTTTAGTAGGCTTACAGTTTGATAGCGTGCTTATAAGTGTTGTGGTGGCTATAACCGTTGCCAATCCAAAAGTAAACTTACGTAGAGAGGTACGTAAAGACTTATTTTTCATAATTATTTTGAGAGAATTTATTTAATTTTGCCACAAATATAGTGCAAAAAATCATTCAAAAAAACTGTTCTTTGAATGATTTTATCTTTTATTTTTTAGAGTTGATTTTCTTGTCTGATTTTTTCTATTTCTGCTGCTGAAAGTCCCGTAACTTCTGCCACAATTTCGTTGGAAAGCCCTTTTTCAAGGAGTTTTTTGGCTATTTCATTTTTCTGGTCTTTACTTCCTTTTTCTTCTGCTTTTATTAGTGCAAATTCTTCACGCCCTTTTAAGTCCGCCTGAATCATAAACATATAATCATAAGCAGCCAATTCCTCTTTTGTCCAAGAGAAAAATCCTGCGTCAGCATAGGCATTTTGCAAGCCTCTATCCATTATGTCAGAAGGCAAGGCTTTCAAAAATGTTGCATTTTTGATAAAATAAAGCCATTCATCAGCCAAATCAGTCAGTTCGTCTGCTGTTTTGTTGAATTTTGGAAGTTCCGCAAAATTGTATTCAATTCCAGTTAAATAACTCTCGTGAGTTTCTACATCTATGGTCTTATGTTTGCTCAAATAATGAGGCGAAGGACTGTAGTTAAAATCCAAAATTCCAATAAAAATAACTGGGTTGAGCTTTGAATAAGATTCTCCTCGCACTATTTGGTCTGCAAAGTTTTTAGCCACATAATACTGCACCCTTTTGTCAAATGCTACTGTATCAGCCACTTGCATTTCTATAATGTACTCTTTTTTGTCTTTATCTCTTGCTTTGATGTCAATAATAATGCTTTTTGCATCTTGCACATTAGGCAACTGATAAGGATTTAAAATCTCTAAAAACGTGATTTTTTTCTCCTCTGGCAGCTTCAAAATAGCATTTATAAACGACATCAAAGCCTCTGTTTTGCCTGCCGTTCCAAAAATTTTATGAAATGCCATATCATTTTTTACATCAACAAATATAGGTTTTTCAGTAATCATTGTAATAAAAGTTAGAATTTGGCTTAAATACAGAAAGTTCTGTATTTTCAAGTACAAAGTTAGGTTTTTTAAGTTATTTTTTGATAAATTTGTGAAAAAATACGTATCTACCTATTTTTAGTTTATTCCACTAACCAAAACGCACAAAAAAATGTTTGTTCTTACAGAAAAAAATTCTATTGCTAACACTTTTTTAGCAGAACTTCGTGACAAAAATATCCAAAAAGATGCTATGCGTTTTAGGCGCAATTTGGAGCGTTTGGGTGAGCTTTTTGCTTATGAAATCTCCAAAACTTTTGAATACAAACAAACTATTGTTCAAACGCCACTAGGGGAAAAACAAACAATGCTTCCAGAACAAGCTCCCGTGCTTGCAACGGTTTTGAGAGCCGCTTTGCCACTTTTTAACGGTTTTTTGAATGTTTTTGATAATGCAGAATGTGCCTTTGTAGGTGCATACAGAGGCGCACACCGCACAGACAACAGCTTTGATATTGAAGTGCATTATACGACAGTTCCAAATCTTAATGGAAAACCCCTGATTTTAATTGACCCAATGCTCGCCACAGGAAAATCTATTGTGCAGATTTATGAAAAACTTTTGCAATGTGGAACGCCTTCTTATGTGCATATTGTGGCGGCTATTGCCAGCAAAGATGGCATTGAATATGTCAAAAAGCACGTAAAAAATGTTTCTATTTGGATTGGAGATATTGATGAAACATTAAACGAAAAATCTTACATTATTCCTGGTCTTGGTGATGCAGGAGATTTGGCATTTGGCATAAAACTTTAGTCAATTACGAACTAGCAGTTGCTAGGAAAATTATGAATTACGTTAAAAGTCCTTTATTTGACGTAGTTCGTATTTTTATTGATTTATTTTTTAAATTTATAAATCTACCAAATGCAAAAATATCACCCACCCACATCACCGCTACTTGTTGCAATAGAACAAGAAGATATTCAAAAGTATTATGAAGTGGCAGGAATGGACTATCAAGCGTGGAGCAACCAACTCAATATGCACTTTGGTTATTTACGCAAGTGGACAGATATTTTCTCATTAGAAAAAATGCTCACACAAATGAGCAGATTTATCATAGAAAAACTGCAGTTAGAAACTTATATTGCCCCAAAAGCCTTAGATATGGGTTGCGGAATGGGTGCAGTAGCACGTGAAATGGTGCGTCTGCACCCACATACACACGTTATGGGCATCACCATAGTGGATAGTCAGATTAGCTACGGAAATGAGCTTTCTAAACAGGAAAATCTACAAAATAAAGTTATAATTATGAAAAATGATTATGAAAATATGAGTTTTGAGGCTAATTCCTTTGAAGTGGCGTATGCAGTAGAAAGTAGTTGTTATGCAAAAGGAACAGATAAAAACGCCCTTATTTCTGAAATGGGACGTGTTTTGAAAATTGGAGGGCGTTTTGCTATTGCTGATGGGTTTTTGAAAACACCTAAAAAAATGCCTTATTTGTTAGAAAAGGCTTATCTACGTTTGTGTCAGTGTTGGGCACTTCCTTGCCTTGCTAATTTGGCTGATTTTGAGCAAAGTTTACAAAAAAACGGCTTTAAAAATATCCAATTTGAAGAAATTTCTTGGAAAGTTGCGCCCTCTGTGGCACACATACCACGTGTAACACTAAAATTTTTATTCCAAGAATTTTGGAGAAATAAATCTTTACGCTTTGCACCAGAAAGATGGAATAATATCATTTCACCCCTTATGACAATGTTTTTAGGATTGTGGGGGAACTATTTTGGCTATTTTGTCGTAAGTGGAGAAAAAGAATAAAAAGCTTTTCCACGTTTCAACAAGAAATAAACCAAAAATAAAAGCCACACAAAAGAAATTTTTTGTACCTTTGCGGTGTTTTTGAATAGGGTTCTGATTTTGTAAAAAAATTGTATTTAATTCAAAACTCAAAACTTACAACTCACAACTACATTAGTGGAAACTACAAGACAACAAAAATACGCCCGCCTTTTGCAAAAAGAGCTAGGAGATATATTTCAAGCAGATATTAAAGGGCTTTTTCAGGGAGCTTTTATCACCGTTACGCAAGTGCGTATCACGCCTGACCTTGCCATAGCACGAGTTTACCTTAGCTTTCTTGCTGCAAAAGACCCAAAAGGACTTTTGGACGAGATAGAAGACCAAAAAAAGGCTGTCCGCAACGAACTTGGCAAACGCATTGGCAAACAAGTGCGGATTATTCCTACACTTAGTTTTTATTTAGATGATTCTGCCGAATATGCCGCACATATTGATAAATTGATGGCAGGTATTGAAATTCCGCCTGCTGATAAAGATTATAATATTCCTGACGACCAAGACGAAGTTTAAAGTATGAGATTTGAGGTATGAAATACGAATTTTAAAACAATTCGTCTAAAAAATCAGTAAGAACACTTAAGTAAGGACATTGATAAATTGTATGCACAAGTTTGGTCATTTGTATTAAAATCCTGAAGGGATTTAATGTTAGTAGCCGTAAGTACTTACGGAAAGAGGTAACAATTTGTATAAAAAATTAGTAAGTAGATAATCCTAAATTGGGAGCAATTTGCTTCCAATTCTCCAATAAAATTATGAAATATACACCCGTAAAAATACGCTTAGGCTGTTTTTTCAAGAAATACGCTTTTTTGAGAGTTGTTTTTTATAAGATTTTAGACCTTATTCTTTTGCGTGCTTGGCACATACACAAAGAAATAAACATTTGGGCAAAGGATAAAAAAGAAAAATCTTTGCATATCCTTGATGCTGGGGCAGGTTTTGGGCAATACGCTTATTTTTTGGGAAATCTCTCCAAAAAATGGAATATTCTTGCCGTAGACAATAAAACGGAGTACGTTTGTAGTTGTAATGCGTTTTTTAATCAGCATAAAAACCAAAATATTCTTTACCGTACAGAAGATTTGACTACTTTTCAGGAAGTAGAAAATTTTGACCTTGTACTTTCTGTTGATGTGATAGAACAAATTACGGAAGATGAAACCGTTTTGAGAAACTTTTATAACTCTCTCAAACGCAACGGAATGTTACTTTTGGCTGTTCCTTCTGACAAAACAGGCTCTGATGCCAATAACCCTAATGATAAATGCTTTTGTGACGAGCAAATCCGTAACGGTTATAGTTTGGAGGAAATCACCAAAAAACTCAAAGAAATAGGTTATAAAGACATTGAAGTAAAATATACTTATGGCAAATCTGGTGAAACTTCGTGGCGACTTTCTATGAAATACCCAATGATGGCAGTTGGCACGTCAAGATATTTGTTTAGTTTGTTGCCGTTTTATTACCTGATTACATATCCTATCTGCTTTGTTCTCAATATGATAGATACGCATACAAAAAATTTGGAAGGCAACGGTTTGGTTATTACTGCTTGGAAAAGGTAAAATAAAAGGCTAATACAAATAAATATTTGTGTTAGCCTTTTATTTTTATTTATAAATTTCGTGATTTCTGTCTAACCAAACCAAACAAAAAGCTGTCTTTGCTCTAAAACCGTGAACTCTTGCTTTTTGAGAAACTCTAAGTTCAAAAAAAGTAGTATCTTCACTCAATGCATTAACAATATCTTGGTTAGGTAATTTGGTTGGTTCTTTACAAATTGTATAACCAAAACTGGTTTTATTTTGACTTGCACCACTTTTGTAAATGTCATTCCAAGTTGTGTTTCTTAATTTCTCCACAAATGTACTAAACAACACTAATTCATCTTTTGACCATTCAGAAAGGCATTGATGTTTGTGGTCATAATATTTGAAATAAACATAAGCAGGATTATCATTACCATCTTTGTCAAAACCTAAAATTTCAGCTTCTTTGTTGTTTAAATGCTGTAGCGGCTTGTCTAAGTTGGCTACTTTGTTGTTAATTCGTTTCATTAACAGGATTTTTTTCGTGCAATTTTGTATAAAAATCTTTCATTGTTGTTTTTGAGATGGGCGTAATGCTTCTCATTTCAATAGAAATTCCACCTCTAGCTTCCAACCAAGGCAATTCTGAATGGGTTAAATCTTCTAAATATTTTGCTGATTTTTCACCATAAACGCCTTTAATATCTTCTAATAATTCAATAATTTCTTTGCTCAAATCATTGTCAAAATTAGAAAGAGGGATAGTTTCGTAGCCAAATTTCTTGTACTTTTCGTATATAGAAGGCAAAACGGGTCCGTGCAACCACGCCTGAAAATCCTCCTCAAACAATGTTTTATCAAACAAAACCATGCTCCAAGCCTGCGCATAAAATAGCAATTTTTGCAGTTTTAGGTGCGTAATTGAGTCGCCTGCTTCTCTATCAATGGTGCAGATGAAATAATCAGCAATTTTTTCTGATTTTACGTTAAATGATTTCATTATTTTTTATTTAATTTAATACGTAATGTCACTTTTTACACTACAAATTTAGTCGTTTTTATTCTTTTTTCCAAATAAAAAACACAACAATTCCTCTACATTTTTTCAGGTACATCTATCCCCAAAAGGAACATAGATTTTTTGATAACATCAGCCACAACGCCACTCAAAGCAATTCTAAACGCTTTTGCGGCTTCATTTTCAGCTTTTAGGATAGATACGTTTGTCCAAAAAGAACTAAATAATTTTGTCATTTCGTAGGCATATTGCGCTATTATGGAGGGCGCATATTCTTTGGCTGCCTGCTCAATAATACTAGGAAAATCAATGATTTTTTTGATGAGATTTAACTCTTCTGGCTGCAATTCTTGGTATTCTTTAAAACTATTTATATCAAAAATTTTCTCACCTGCTTGCGCTTGTTCCTGCGCCTGCATCTGCAAGTCTGCACTACGCTTAATGGAGGCGGTACGTACATACGCATACTGGATAGCAGGCGCAGTATCTCCTTGAAAATCAACTGATTCCTCTGGATTATAGAGCATACGTTTTTTAGGATCAACTTTGAGCAAAAAGTATTTTAGTGCGCCCAAACCAATAATTTTATACAGATTTTGTGCTTCAGTTTCCTCCAAATGCTCAATTTTGCCTAGTTCTTTGGTGCGAGTTTCCGCAATATTTATCACTTGCTGCACCATATCATCAGCATCAACGACAGTTCCCTCACGAGATTTCATTTTTCCACTTGGCAAATCTACCATTCCATAAGACAAATGATACAAATTTTTTGCATAATCTTTCCCCAATTTTTTCAAAATAGCAAATAATTGCTTAAAGTGGTGGTCTTGCTCATTGCCTACGACATACACCATTCCTTGCATTTGGTGGTCTTTGTGGCGCAAATCAGCCGTTCCCAAATCTTGCGTAATATAGACAGAAGTGCCGTCAGAGCGTAGCACTATCTTATGGTCAAGCCCTTCTGCCGACAAATCAGCCCAAACAGAATTATCTTCTTTTTGGTAAAAAACGCCCTTTTTCAAGCCTTCTTCCACCATATCTTTGCCCAAAATATAGGTATCAGATTCATAGTATTTTGAGTCAAAACTTACACCAATATTTTGGTACGTTGCATCAAAACCCGCATAAACCCAAGTATTCATTTTTTGCCACAATTCTACCGTTTTAGGGTCGTTTTGCTCCCACAAACGTAGCATTTCTTGCGCTTCTTTCATTATTGCAGTCTTATTTTGGGCAATAAGTTTAAGATTTCCGTTTATTTCGTCTAATTCTTTTTCTAATTTAGCAATTTTCTTGATTTGCTTAACAAAATCTTTGGGACAAAGTTTTTTCTCTTCCAAATCTTCTAAGTGTTTGAGCAAATCTTTGGTAGAAATTTCTTTTTCTGCGGAATTTTCTACTACATTCCAACTCTCAAAAAGTGCTTTCACCTCATCATTAAGGCTATCTAACATATTATCCGACACTATATTTTGCTTTTCTATATCAAGATTTTTAGTGATGATTTGGTATTTTTCTAGTGATTTTGTAACCACAATTTTCTCTGCATCTGTGCAATCTTCTAGGTCATTTTGGTAGATTTTCTCCAAAAAAGGTTTTGTTTCTTTCTTCAATTCTTTGTCAAACCTTACATAGTATTTTCCGACAAGGTGGTCACCTTTGATGCCTGTACTTTCTGGCGTTTCAAATAAATAACTGCTTATGCCATCAGCATTGATATTGCCAAATTTGGTATATGCAAGCATAGATTTGCATATATGTATGCCTCTGTCGTTGATTATCTGCGTTTTATGCACTTCATAGCCGTACATTTCCAAGATGCGTGACACAGAAAAACCCAAAAAATTATTGCGCAAATGCCCCAAATGTATTGGCTTATTGGTGTTTGGTGAGCAATATTCAACCACCATTTTAGCATTTTTTGATGGAAACTGCCCGTAATTACCGTTTTGAGTATTATTTTGAGCGTTATTTTTCAAAATCTCTGCAAAAAGCATTATCCAAACACTATCTTTCAAAGTGATATTCAAAAAACCCTGCACAGCATTGATTTTAAGCACTATATTTCCTGTTTTTTCAGGATTATTTTGCAAATATTGCCCTAGTTCTTGCGCTATTTCAGCAGGTTTTCTTTGTAGTTCTTTGGCAAGTCCGAAGGTTACAAAAGTATGTGAGCCTTCAAATTCCTTGCGTGTTGGTTGCAATTCTATCTGACTAATGTCACTAATTTCTTTGTTATAAAGCTCATGAAGGGCTTTTTTAATGGTTTCTTGAAGTAATGTATTGATGTTCATTTATTGAAAATATTTATGGTTATATTTACAGATTTGTCTTAAAAAACTACACGAAAAAGTGACTAACTTTTTCGTGAGATTGTGTTAATTGATGCTGTTTTGAGTTATTCTTTACAAAGAATTGGCTAAATCAGGGAATTTTTCAAATAATTTCTTAAAAACAAGTTCGTTTTTTAGTTGTTTTTCTGCTGCTTTGATTTCTGTTTCTTTAAGTAATGCAATCTCTTTGACCAAAACTTCATTCTCTAATTTTAACTCATTAGTTTTTACTTCTATTGGACTCATAGAGGCTCTTCTGTCCCAGAAAACCATTGCCACCATTCCAAATACACCAGCTAAAGTCCCAAGTATCAACATAAATAGTGTTTTTATATTCTCTTGCATTCCTTTCATCTCCGTACTAATCCCCTTAATTTCTAGCGTTGTGGCTATTTGTTGTTCAGAGAGTTTGTCCATTTTTTCAATGAGTTTATCAACTTTGGCGTTAGTATTTGCTACTTGTTCTGTAAGTTTAGTTTGTTGTTTGACGACTTCCAATAAAAGTTCTCTATCTGTTTGAGCATAAACTCCTATAGGAAGAATTAAAAGTAAGATTATAAATATTTTTTTCATTATTGCATTTTTAAAATTAAAAATTTTCCAAAGATAAAAATTTTTTGTGAATATTTGAGCAAATACTATCTACAAAATTAGCATTTTTAACTTAATTTCCCTCAAAAATCTCAAAAAAACTATTTTTATCTAATGATTATCTAATTATTTTCTTAGATTTGTAAAATATTTCAAAAAAACTAAAAATACCCAAAAAACTATCCCAAAATATGTTCAAAATACATAAAGTATTGTCTTTGTGCTTGCCTATTGCTTTGATTATCAATGTGTCTTGCGACAAAACAACAGAAACAGGCAAAAACGGAAAAGACTCAACAAAAACTATTGAAAAGCCAAAAGAAGTAATTATTCCTATTGACCAAAAAGCGACAACGCTTGCCGCACTTATTTCTGGTCTTCCTGTGGAAGATACGACTGGGTTTGGTAATGTAGCCAAAATGCCCGTTGTTAAGCAGCAAATGGACTTTTTGAACAAAGGCTGGACTGGTCTTGATGCCAAATATTTAGCTCCTATGCGCAAATGGCGTGATGCAGAAATTGCGGATATGAACAAAGAAGGAAACACGCTTTTTTATCCTTTTAGTGGTCCAGATTTCTTGAATGCTTATAATATTTTTCCTAATTGTGATAACTTTTTGATGTTTGGTTTGGAAGGTGTAGGACATATGCCCAATGATTTTGGTAAGAAAAACGAACAATACGTAACCGCTTATATGGGTGATATACGCAACGCACTAGAAGACGTAATGGCTCGTAACTACTTCATTACTAGCTATATGGGTTCTGATTTGTACCGCCGTTCTCAAGGAGTTGCGCCAATCATTAACGTGTTTATGGCACGTACAGGCAACAAAGTGATTAGTATCAATAAAGTGTTTTTGGATAAAGACGGAAAACCTACTTTAAAGCCACTAGACGACAAAAAAGAGAACGTAGAGGTTTATGGTTTGGCTATTCAATTTATCAATAAAGATAGAAAAAAACCACAAACATTGTACTATTTTGGCACTGACGTGGAAGATAGCAAAATGAAGAAAAAACAAAATTTGGAAAATTTTATCCGTAGTTTTCCTAATAAAGTTGGTTATTTGAAGTCTGCTTCTTACATTTTGTTTAATCCTAATTTCCTCACTATCAAGAAACTCGTAATGGAAGAAACAAAAGCCGTTTTACAAGATGATACAGGTGTCCGTTTTAAAGATTATATGGAAAGTGGCAAATGGAAAGTGCAACTTTATGGCGGTTATGCTCGCCCTGTGGCTGATTTTGGTGGTTATACGTACCAGCCCGAACTTGCAGCAGAATTCAAAAAAGATAGTTTAGTGAAAAAACTAGGTTTCCCTTACGGTTATCATTGGAAAGAAGTACAAAAAGTAAGCGTACTTGTGGCAAGAAGGAAATAATATTGAATTATAAGTTGTGAGTTATGAGTTGTGAATGAATACAACAAATGCAATATTATTATTATTTTGTCATTTACTTAAAAAGAAGACTTCACTTAAAGTGAAGTCTTCTTTATTTTTTATATTCGTATTTTTACATTCGTATCTCGTATTTCGTACCTCTTACTTTTTCTAGCTTGCAAAATCTCTCAAATACTCATATCTAGGCATCAAATCCCCATTTTGTGCAATGGTGGCACGTTCTAATACTTTTTCAGCATCTCCATTGAAAAAATGTGGCATCACATACGCCACAAGTTGCATACCAAATGCCCACGAAGCATCAAAAGGCAACTCGCAAGGCAAATTATCAACTGCCATTACGGTTACATTTTTGTCATCAATAAAAAGCTCGTTTTCTTCCTGCGTATGCGGGTTGTAGTCGTAAATAGGGGCATCTATGGTTGAGGCACGAATAGTACAAGGCACAGACCCATCAACATCACAAGAAATATCTGCAATAATTTTTATCCTAAAATCAGGTCTTGCCATATCATTTTTAGAAAATAATATATCCGCCTTTGGATTCCAGAAGTGTGTTGTGATAAGAATGTCTGTTTGCTGTGCGTAATGCAAGAAATTAGCCTCAAAAAGTTCAGGATTTTTGTGAAAAACAGTGGCATCAAACTCCGTTTTTTCATCTGTTTTTTGGTGATAATAGTCGTGTGAGGCAAGCACCGTAAAAACAGGCTCATTATAGGTTTTGGTAAGGTAGTCAATAGGAGAAACTTTTTTCATATTTATTTCTTCTAAGATTTGCACTGCACCGTGTCCCACACGTCCACGCCCTGTGAGGGCAATTTTTATGTTAGGAAGTTTGACTTTTAGTAGTTCTTCTTTGAGTTCTTCATAATCTTTGCAGGCATTAGCACGCTTAAGCTGAAAAGTCTTATAACGCTCTCCATACGTCCAGAAGGCATTATATGCACCGACAATTCCCGCAAAAAGTCCAAAAGCAACTATTCTTTCTCCTTTTTCATTGGTCAAACATTCATAGTCTATCATACGAATTTTTTTCGCTAAAATAGCCTGAATAAGTTTTTTGTTATAAGCCTGTTTTTTAATAGTATGAGAAAAGAACATATAAGTTTTTCCTTCAATAATTTGTGAAATAGGCACTTCTTTTACGCCCATCAGCACGTCACAATGGCTCATATCTTCTAAAATGGCTATATTTTCTGCCTCGTATTCGTTGTCGTGAATGCAACGCACGAGGCTACTTTGCGCATAAATTTTTGCTTCTGGGTGATTTTTGCGCAAATCTGCGGCTTGCTCAGGCAAAAGCGGTGTACGGTGGTCGTGAGGGACTTTGCCTTCTCTTATAATTCCAAAAATCATTTTTTTGATGTATGATGTATGATGTGTGATGTATGATGTATGATGTATTTTTGACGACAAACAATGTATTTATATCATATATCATATATCACATATCATATATCATATATCACACATCATTTAAAGCGTTCTTTCCAGCGTACTTTATCAGATATTTGTGTAGAAACTTTTTCTACAAGTTCAGAGTTTTTCAAGAAATCTCTTACATATTTTTCAATAGGATTAAGAGAAAGTGCCAGCAAAATATTCATCAGTAGTTTGAAAAGTGGCACACCACCTGCAAAAGCATCTAAATAAGGCTCTATAAACAATACTAAAAACTCAAAAATGGTGATAATCACCACTAAGGTAATAATAGTAGCGGTTTTGGAGTCCGCACCTCTGCGGTTGTAGAAAATAGAGGTAGCCAAAAGTCCAAACAAAACTACAATTTGTAGCAAATAAAACCACCAAGTTTCCCAAAAAGGCGGTTTTACATAAAATTTGAATTTTTCTATGTCACTCACTTGCCCCAAAGTGTTGCGTGTACGCAAGTGTAACTCATAATTCCCACTTGGCAAAAACGGAAATTCTACGCTATTTTGCATCTTCCAACTGCTCCAATTGGCATCATCTATGCCTTGCAAACTATACTGAAACTCCGTTTTACTTTCTCCCACAAAAAAAGGTGAAGCAAGAACAAAAGAAAAATTTTGCGCTTCTTCGTATCTTTGTAGCTTTGTATCATACAGGGAGGCAGTTTTCCCTGTTTTGGTAAAGATATTTTTGACAAAAGGCTTATAAATAGCAGTTTTATCTATGACAGAACTTTTATTTATCTTAATAATCTTGTCGTCTGCAATAAGCCAAATATTGCCTTTATCTGTCTGATAAATATAATCAATATTCTTAAAAACTCGCAAAAAAGAACAATTATGGGTATTTGGATAATTCAGATTAGCCCAACCGCTTTTACTTTCCAAAAAAGCGTGGTTGGGTTGTTGTATGAAAATTTTATCAGGGTGAAGATAATTTTGACTAAATTCTTTGTAGGGCAAAAACGCATCTCCAATGAGTTTTACGTGTTGTAAAACGCCTTTGTCGTGGAAAAAAAGCAGTTTTCCGTTGATTTCTCTTACAACAATATCTGCATTACTTTGTTTGTCCCAAACGTATTTAATAAAACTTTCAAAAGAACCATCATTATTGAGGAATACTTTAAAAATTTCTCCTTTTCCACCCAGCCAAAGCACATTTTGTTGTTGAACAATACTATTAATATTGGCTTGCAAACTTGTAAGTGCAGGCAAAATTTGCCATTTATCAGCCTTTTTGGTTAGGGCAAAAATGCCTTTTTCTGATGAAACGTACAATAAACTATCATTTGTGGTAGAGGGCGCAGCAAAAGTTAAGTTTTCTTCTGGCAAAATAAGTTCTGCATTTCCCATAGAAATACTGTACAAACCAATGTTTGTACGTGCAAAAATCTGGTTTTTGAGTGGGAAAAGTTGGCTAATACGGGCATCTATGCCCATTATTTTTTGATAATTGAAAGGTGCTTTTTCTATCAAATAATTACCATTATTGTAAGAATATACCTTTGTTTCTACCACAACTGTAAGGATTTCAGCTTGTTTTTGTGGTGTAAAAGTATTTTTGGGTGTTGTATTTCTTGATTTTCTAAAGAAATTTTTAAAACTATTGCGACTTTTTTGCTTAGCAGCATAATTTTGTTGTTGTTTTTGCGTATTGTAATTATAAAGTTGCTTACTTTTTTCTTGTGCAATTTTCAAAGAAACATCTTCTTTATTGGTATTATTCAGAAAAAAAACACCTTCATTTGTGCCTACAAAGAGTTGTTCTTCATAAATAGCTACTGCCGTTGGCTTTCCTGCAAGCCCAGGATAAGTGGAAAAATTGAGCAAGGGAAGTTGCACAAGCGCACGAGAAATACCAGCACTATGACAAATCCAAAGCCCTTGTTGGTTGTCTGCCACAAGTGCCAAAATCTCGTTATCTTCCAGACCATTTTGATAATCAATGACTTGCAAAAGTTTTCCAGCATTATCTAACAAAATAGTACCACCTGTAAGCGTTCCTATGGCTATTTGTGTATCAGAAATACGGATAGCTTTTTGTACGCTATGTTCACTGAGATAATTTTGGGCATCATTACTAGTATTAAATTGCTTAAAAGTCTGACCATCAAACAGATACAATAAATTGTTTTCCGCCGTAATACAAGTATTATTTTTATCATAAGCAAATTGTGAAACAATATCTAATTCCTTAAAAATATCTCCTTGTGCTACGTGAGTAAGGTTTTTATTCTCAATTTTGTGTAATCCTTTGTTTTTGAGGTTAATAAAAACTTTTTGTTGGTGATGAAAAAAGCCTGCAAAAATATTTTTTGGGGAGTTTTCCAAGATAGTTTCAGTTACTTTTGTATTAGGATTATGGCTAATGAGCTGTTTGTCGCTATAAAAATAAACTTTGTCTAGAGTGCTTATTTGGGAGATAATGCCAATATTTCGCTGTGAGGTATTTTGTCCAACAATTTGTGTAGTGATTTGTGTCGCAAGTGAAACAAACTGAAAATCTCCATTTGCCAAAAACCTAAGATAGCCAAAATTTTCTTTTCCACCCACATAAATAGTGCCTTCCGCACTAATAGCAAGCGTATAAGGCGTAAGCCCAATGGATTTTAGTTGCCATTGTGTACCATCATAAGTCATAATTCCGTTTGTATTAGCAAAATACAAAATACCTTTTGAAGATTGCACGACAGAATTACATTCCAAATCTGTGCTTACTTCATTAGAAACGGTATAATTATTGATAAGCAAACTTCCTTTTTGGGCGTTTGCAGGCTGCAAAAGCAATAAAAAAGACAGAAAAAAGAAAAAACCCGCAAGTTGGGAAAAATAAAAAAAATGGGTTTGAGTTTTTTTGTTATAATATTTCATAAAATTTGTAAGTGCAAGAGTTCTATATTAGTAGATATTTTGCAAAGATAATTAAAAAAATGAAACAAATGAAACAAAAATTTTGGTAGTGCCGAGTTGTTGCTAGTAAGCAAGATTGCTTATTGCAATATACGAATTTCTTGGATAAAGGGTTGATAATTTCGGGATTACGTTCCGTTTAACTCTCCAAAAGTTTGAAATTTTTGGAGAGTTAGCTAAATTTCTACCAAATGATACTTTTTCTGATTAAAAATAGTATTTTTGCACCAAAATAACCATCACCAAAAGTAACCAATGATAAACATAACATTTAGCGTTCCCACTACCAAAAATCTTTTAGTTCTTGCCCTAATAAGTGCCTTATTGATGTCAGGAGGCTGGTATTTTGGCTTTTTGAGTGTGGGAATGTTTGCAGGATTTTCTTTGATATTGCTCATAGAAAAAAATATTAGCATAGAAACAGGAAAGAAAAAAGGCAAAATATTCTTTATATATACTTTATTGGCACTTTTTATGTGGAATGTCTTCACTACTTGGTGGGTTTGGAATGCCTCTGAAGTAGGAGCAATAGCAATGCTGATAGCAAACACACTACTTATGAGTATTCCGTTTGTGCTTTACAGACGCACAAAAGCGGTTTTAGGAGAAGATAAAGGACTTTTAGCTTTTATTTTTTATTGGATTGCCTTTGAATACTTGCACTTAAACTGGGATTTGAGTTGGGCGTGGCTCACGCTTGGCAACGGATTTTCTTATGCGCATACGTGGGTACAATGGTACGAATATACAGGCGTTCTGGGTGGTTCTGTGTGGGTTTTGCTAGGAAATATTATCTTTTTCAAATTACTTACAACCAATAATCAGCATAATAAAAAAGTTTTTGGAATGTACGTAACTGCCCTTATTGCCTTGCCAATAGGGTTTTCGTATATTTTGTATTATAATTTTGATATTGATAAAAAAAATAATCAAAACACTGCTGAAATAGTCGTGGTGCAGCCAAATATTGATTCTTATACAGAAAAATTTTCTGATGGCAAAAACTTTATTCCTGTTCAAAAACAACTACAAATCTCTAAAAACCTCGCCCAAACGCAAATAACGCAGCAAACACAGCTAACGGTTTTCCCAGAAACGGCGGTTGAAGTGCAAGTACGAGAACAAGATTTAATGATAAAACGAAAAATGCCTGCTCAAAAATTTGATAATCAGAAGTTTATCAACAAAAATATCAAATCTGATACAATTATTCAAAATAACGAACAAGATATTTCTTTTACACCAGCACTAGACACTTTAAGGGAAATTTACAAAAATCACCCGCAAACTGCGGTGCTTTCTGGTGCCATTACCCACGAATTTTATAAAACAAAAGCTACCCAAACCGCCACAGCTCACGCTGGCGCATTTTATGACTCGTTTAATACTGCACTTTTTTTTAATGGTAAAGCGGATAGTGTAGCTATTTATCACAAATCAAAACTTGTTCCTGGTGTTGAAAGTATGCCTTATCCTGCCGTATTCAGTATTTTGTCAAAAGTGATGATAAATATTGGGGGCGTTTCTACGGGACTTGCAAGGCAAAAAGAAAGAGAAGTGTTTTATCAAAATAAACTAAAAATTGCGCCTATTATCTGCTATGAGTCTATTTATGGAGAATTTGTGGGCGAGTACGTCAAAAAAGGTGCAAATATGCTTTGTATCATTACTAATGATGGTTGGTGGGGAAATACGTCAGGCTACAAACAACATTTTGCACATACGTGTTTACGTGCCATAGAAACACGCAAATATGTGGCTCGTTCTGCTAATACGGGCATTTCTGGGTTTGTAGATGCACGTGGAGATGTACTTTTTGCAAGTAATTATGACGACAGAAAAGCATTCAGAGGTACTGTTTATTTGAATGATATTCAGACGACTTACACCAAATATGGTGATTATTTAGGGCGTTTGTGTGCCTTTTTAGGAGCTTTTTTGCTGATTTCTGTCATAGTGAAAATTATTAGAAAATAAAATGTACCTTTGTTAAAAATAATCTGTTTCTCCAAAAAAATCATAATGAAATTTATTTTGCTCATTTTCTGTTTTGTGTGTAGTAATGCTTTAATTGCTCAAAAAAAAGATACTATTCTCACGCTTTACAACACGCTTTATAAAGAAAATACAGAACTCAAAAAACAGCTCACGGATGTAGAAAAGACTATGATTAGAGTAGAAACAGAGTATAAAGCATTAGAAAAAATCCAAACTAATTGGCTAACTGCTATTGGAATAATAAGTACGCTTATTATACTTGCTGTTGGTTTTACTGCGTGGAATAGCTATAATGTTGCAAAAGCAGCAGGAGAAAAAGCAAGCGCAGATATAAAAACAGAATTTGATGCAATAAAAGTAGAAATAAAACTTTCTCAAGAAAAACTATTAAGTTTGAATAATGATGCAGAAACAACATTACAAAATGTTATAAGCTCGCTTGATTCTATGAATAATATGCCTGATACACCAAATAATACATAATAAATATGAACTTATCACCAGAAGATAGAACCAGAATCAATGAACTTTATTTTAGTATTCTAAAAAATAAAGCTCGTTTAAGAGAATATTATGAGTATGAAGAAATTTTATATAAATATGGTTACTCAAAAAAACAGATAGCTAATTATCTAAGCAAGGGCAATTTTGAAAATATAGATGACCTTTATGATGCAAGAAATCCAAGAATTAACCAGCCCAAAATTCAAATAGACATAAAAAATTGGGAACCTTTGGTCGTTGGCGGACTTATTGGGCTTGGTTTAGGCTTGATTATTCGTGAGTTAGCTAAAAAACAATCATAGAAAATCATTTCTAAATAGGAATTTGAATAAATCAAGTTCCTATTATTTTTATGCGTAAATACAAAAACAATTGCCCCTCAAAGAAGAGCAATTGTCCAATGAAAAATTACTTATTAACCTATTCTTTTACATTTTTTCGTTCTTTTTGCACTTATTTTAGTGTCATAATTCTCTAACTAACTGTGTTTAGTTTTGTTTTATTTCTTCTAATTATTTCTTTCAAATTTAAAATTCACAATTCAAAATAATGATTGTAAAACCTAAAAAACATCTTGGACAACATTTTCTCAATGACAAAAACATTGCAAATGAGATTGTAGAGGCACTTTCTGGCGAAAGTAAAAAAGTTTTGGAAATTGGTGCAGGTACGGGTGTACTCACAGAATTTCTTATAAAACATAACGAATATGAAACTTTTTTGATTGATATTGACACGGAATCCATTGCGTATCTCAAAGATTTTTACCCAGAACTTTACAGAGAAAATAAGATTTTGGAAGGTGATTTTTTGCAGTTAGATTTGAATAATATTTTTAATATTACCCCCCCCTCCTTGCAAGGAGTGGAGCAGAAAGTTCCCCTCCTTCACAAGGAGGGGTTAGGGGTGGTTTTAGAAGAAAACACATCAGAAAAATTTGCTATTATTGGCAATTTTCCTTATAATATTTCTTCTCAAATATTTTTTAAAGTATTGGAAAACAAGGAGTTAGTAACAGAAGTGGTTTGTATGCTTCAAAAAGAAGTTGCTGAACGCATAGCCTCTGCGCCTGGCAAAAAAGCCTACGGAATTTTGAGCGTTTTTTTGCAGGCTTTTTATGATATAAAATATTTGTTTACCGTTGAACCTCACGTATTTACGCCCCCGCCAAAAGTCAAATCTGGGGTTATTTCTCTCAAAAGGAATAATGTTGAAAAACTGGATTGTGACGAAAAAAAGTTCAAAGAAATTGTAAAACTAGCTTTCAACCAACGCCGCAAAACCTTGCGCAATGCCCTAAAATCAGCTATTATCTCGCCAGAATTTAATAAATTAGAGATTTTAGACAAACGTGCAGAACAACTTTCTGTGGCACAATTTGTTACGCTTACACAAATGATTGTGGCACAAGAGAAAGTATAAAGTACAAGGTACGAGGTATGAAGTACGAAATAAATACAAAATGCTCATAATCAATAGAGTTTATGAATAACTTAAAAATGTCTTTGAAAAGTCCCCCTACTTCCTAAGGAGGGGTTAGGGGTGGTTAAAAATAGAATTATTCATAAACTTTATTGTATTCATAACCAAAAAT
>JAYVGJ010000117.1:0-2916 GCA_043772375.1 Raineyaceae bacterium
TGCTATTGTACTACCTCATTGTTGTTTGTGAAAGCACAAACAACGGCATTTTTATATAAATATTTATAAATATAAAATCATTACAAGTATAGCACTACCGTGTTTTGAAGTGCCGAAAAATTTGTTTTTTTCATAACTACTTGATTATCAAGAATTATTCAACCGTATATTTCCTATATGAGCCAAGTTGTCTTATGATTCATCTTTGGTCGTACGCACAAGAGCAATGCCTGAAGCGAAAAATAAAAGACCAAGAACACCATAGGTTGCCAGCATTTTAATATTGCGTATGCCGTCAGAAGTGTTTACAAACAGAATGGCTGCATATATTAACCCAACTATTCCAAGAACAGTAAGTATTGCCCCAAAAATTCTTTTTATATTCATATAATTTATTTAGGATTGAATGTAATTTTTACACACTAATTGTTTATTGATTCTCAAGAGTAAAACTCTTAATATTTTTATATACGTATGTTAGACAGAGAGCTTAAAATTCCAAAAACTTTGAGAAGCCATATAACTTAGAGCAATCAATACAACAATATTGAGTACGCTTTTGATATTACTATCCATAGGAGAAAACCCACTATGATGATAACGATAGGAACATTGATTAAAGGCATGGATTTCTAAATTTGATTTAAGGTGTGTGCAAAATTAGGTTAAATAGTACAGCAAGTGTTACATAATTTTAATAATATATTACATAATTCGCACATTTTCGCCCTTCCGCCGTTGTTGGTGTTCTAGCGCAGCAACACCAACAACGAATTACGTCAAACAATGTATTGTTCCATATTTCAGTTGCTATGCTTTGCAATAAGGCTAAATTTATCCTTATTTCCAAAATAAATATTTTTGTTTTTAGTGCGTTTGTTGGTATTGCTAACGCTAAAACAAAAGACATACCAGCAAAGGCACAAATCATAAACACAAAAACCACACTTATAGCGTGGCTTTTTGTTATAGAAGTGCTTAAATACATTGTTGTAGTGTTGGTATAAAATACCAATTAAATAGCTAAAAGCGCACTTTGGGTTTTAGAAGGAAACTCCTGACAATACAAGAAAAGGATATTTATGGTTTTTGTAAAAATTGCTATAAAGCATTTTGCGCAGATTTACTTTTTGAAATAGAAAAAAACTCAAAAACAAAACTTTAAATCATCAATGATTTTACCTGTGGTGTCAGGAGTTTCCTCCTGACACCAAAAATGCGCTTTTAGATGTTTGATTGAGTAAAAGCACGCTAAATTTTTCTTTCAAAATCAATGCCTAAAAGCGCATTTGAAGTCAGGAGGAAACTCCAGACTTCACAAAAAACACCTGACAACAAAAAAACTATGATAATCAAGCAATTATAATAGTTCTCTGGGGTTTTATAGTAAAATATCTTTCACATATTCTTGCAAAACTTTCTTTGGTATATCTTCTTTTTCTGATTTGTCATAAATATCAACCAGCCAAATATTCATATTTTCCAAGTCTTCTTCAACCAAAAGAGTAATCACACGAAAACCACCACTTTTACCTTTTTGCTTACTTTTATTTGCTAAACGTATTTTGTAAAGTCCGCTACCCAAATCAGTTCCTTGTCTTGGATTTTCCAATAAACTTGCACTTAAATCTGCTAACGCTACTTTGAAAGTCTTATATTTTTTAGAAAATCTTTTTGCTTCTTTCAAAAAGTGAGGCAAAAAAGCTATGTTAATTATCATTTTCCAGTATTTCTAAAACTTCTGTTATTGAATATGTTTTGAGTGTACCATTTTTTGCTTGTTTTACTTCTGCAAGTCCTTTTTTAATGCCTTTAATGGTGGCTAATTGCTTTTTGGTGAGTATATTTTTAGTTTTTGTAACAGTTTTTCTATCCACAATAACACTTAATTTCTCTTGGCTGATAAAATTGGTTATTCTATCAACGTCAAGTTTGTTTTTAGCTTTAATAATAATGGTTTCCATATATTTAACTTTTAGGTTTATACAAAAATACGCATTTTACTTGACTTTTCTAAAAATAATTTTTCCATACAAAAGCCTCTTTTTGTGTTGTCAGGGAATTTGTCAAATATTAACTTGTTTTTGGTGCGTTACATTTTTCATACTAATCTTCTTCATAATAATAAGAGTAATCAATTCCCTTCATAAACATTTCTCGGCTGTGTATTTCATCTGTTAAAGCATATTTTAGTAGTTTGTTCAGTTCGCTAGTGTCTATGGTGCTTATTATCATAGCGTTCATATAATTGGTTTTGGTTATTTTGCTCCAATCTATACATTTTTTCAGTTGTTTTTTTAGTAGCAAATCAAGCCATATACGGGTGCTTCTGCCATTGCCTTCCATAAATGGGTGGGCTTTGTTCGTAGTTGCATATTTTTCTACAATCTCATCAAAATTAGTTTCGGGCATATTGTCTATTTGTTCAAAAGTACTGTTTAAATACTGTGCTGGCACAAATTTATATCCACCTTTAGCAATATTTTTAGTTCTTATTTGTCCTGCAAAATCATACAAACCACCAAAAATATAGGCGTGTATTTGTTGCAAACCTTTGGTAGTACCCACCACCATTTCATCTACTAAATTGCTTTCAAAAAGTGAATAAGCTTTTTTCTTACTTTGCCCGTCAATACTATTGTCATCATATAAAAACCAATCTAAAAATTTCATTGCCTTGTTGTTTGGGAAATGTTTTGCAACAGCAATAATGCTACTGCTATCTAATGTGTCGGTGAGGCGTTTTTTGCCATCTGGTGCAGCTAATTTCAGTTGGTTAGTGCCACTCACCAACTCATTTTTTTCTTTTTTTAATTTAGTAATGCGTTGTAAATAAAGTTCTAATTTACCGCAAAGGCGCAAAGTTTAAATACACGCAAAGAACGCAAGGTTGAAACTAAGTTTTTTGTATTTCTT
>JAYVGJ010000118.1:0-40059 GCA_043772375.1 Raineyaceae bacterium
ACTCTTTAATTTTTATGCATTAGCTGCATTTAAAGAAGACTTCGCTTGAAGCGAAGTCTTCTTTTGTGAGTCTGAGTTAGAACTGTGTACGGTAGTGAATGCAAATAAAAAGGGAAATTCATTGTATTTGCGAATTTTCATTGACTCCGAAAAATACCCACCAGAAAACCGTAAAAAACCAAGTATAATATGAAATTAGAAAATCTAAGGAGCTTTGCGCAATACGCAAGAGAGTGTGGAGTTCACCCCAAAACCATCAATGATAGAATAGAAAATGGCGCACTTACATTCGTTGAAATAGGAGTTGATAATGAATTTGGTGGAGTAACGTGTATGATTGACGTAGAAAAACACCCTCCAATGCTCAATAAGAAAAGAAAAGCAGGCAGAAAACCCAAAACAGTAATAATTTAAACCTTTAAATCCAAAAATATATGCAAGTTTCTTATGAAAAGTACAGCCTAAAAAGTGAGATAAACTATCTCAAAAATAAAATTGAAAAATTTGAAGCGTTCAACGAATGGGCGCAAATAGAAGACCTATTTATGGTCTGGCATAGGGACGACAAATGCGCTAGAAACATTGGTATTACGCTTGAAAACGCAAAAAGAAGAGTAGAAAGAGAAAAAAAAGAAACGAGTCAAAGCTAATAATTCCCACACAAAAAAAGCACACTAAAAAAATTAGTGTGCTTTTTTGCATTGTATTGAAATTTGCGTAACTTTGTACTTGCCTACATACGTGCTAATTTTCTTTATAGGCTATAAAAAATCTTTTTTGTGCAAAATAGTAGGCGTAAACTCTGCGCCCCACAATTTTACGGCTTTTCTTACAATAGGCATAAGTTGGTAGAAAAATGTTGGTGCTGGCGTACCCATACAACCCTGCGACCACGCTGCACCGTTTGAATTTACAAAAACTGTATCTTCACCGTTACTCATAGCGTGCCAGTGCGTTAAGAAATTGCCGTTTTGTTGCGTGCTATTTCTTGAAATAATACCATTTTTGTCGTTATCTCTATAATAAGCATAAGGGTTATTTTGTCGCAAATATTCGATAAACGGATAGCGTGTCCCTGCACTTTCGTACTTCAAACCTTTTGGATATTGTCCCTCTTTTATTACTGCTGTGCCACTAACGCCTGTGCCTGTTCGCTCACCTGTTAGCGGACTTTGCTCGCCACCATAACCCAGCGTACCTGCTAAGGTAGTCCATTTTATAGTTAGCATTTTCCAAATACCATTTTCTTTATATGGTACGTGCAATGTATCAGAAAATTTGTTGTCAAAAATATCATCTTCCCTCACCGCAATAAGGTTCAGGTTAAAATCATTTTTCTCAAAAAATGGGTAATTTTTTGCGAGCATTACGGCTCTTACTTGTTCTAGTTCTCTGTTTTGCATAGTTTTATAAGTTTTTTAAATTGGATTAGTCCTTCTCCACAATGAATATCCCATTTTAACCATTCTTTGGAACTCTTCTTTGGTAAGCATAGCTCTTGGATTTCTTGCTACTTTTTTCCTAAAAAGCGTTCTATTTAGTTGTTGCGGCATTTATCTTTTTCATATATTTTAATGTTTTTTTATTTTCCTATCAAATAGCCAATAATCATAAAAACAGGTATCAGAAACTTATACACGCCTTTTTCTATTTTGCTACTGTGTAGTTGTTTTTGGTCGTTTTGATGTTGCGTAGCAAGTTCGTTTATTTCTGCTTTTTGCACTTGAATTATCAAATCTTTTGTATTGATTTGCCTGTCAAAAGTGTAAATAATGCTACTATCAACTCTCTTAATTTGTCGTAAAGTATTGAGTTCAAACCTTATACGCTCATAACTGGACGTGTCCATACACACTAAGTTGTTTTTGAGGAAAAACGTACTAATGGGTTTACTTTTTTCTTGTGCGTAGCTCTTGTAGGCTGGGCAAATCAATATTATAATCAATAATAGCTTCCAAACTATCCCTCGTGAAGCGCAACTGGCGTAATTCCTGCTTAATTGTTTCTGAATAAATTTCATAAGTAATTGTTTTTTGATGAAGACTGTCTATTTTGTGTTTTAAGGCATCATTTTCTCGTTGTACGTCCTTACGGCTCATTACTTGCGTTGCACCGTAAATAAATGCCAATATCAGTCCAACAGCTAAAATATCTACCAAAATTAGCTTTACACGCTGCAAAAAAGTTGGTGGCGTGCTTTCTAAGGGTTTTATCTCTATGGTTTGCATCAATAATTAGTAATTAAGGTTGTTTGATTTATTCTTTATTTTCTTTGATTATCTCTGTTTCCTTGCTTTTTGGTGAGGAAAAACACAAAGAAAGTCCTATCAAAATAGGAATGACAACAATATTCCACGTAGCGTATTGCGCTGTGATAGGCAAAAACACACTTGTAAGTGCGCAAACTATGATTATTACACCTATTACGGTTGTTCTCCAACTCTTTTTTAAATTGGATAGTGCAAAAAGCGGACTTTCTACACCAAAAAAATTGCTAATTGTTTCCATATTATTTGATTTTTAAGTCGGTTATTTTTTCTTCTAAATGCTTTATTGAGCCTGTTAGCCTAATAATTACATCAGAAAGAAGCTGTATCTTATCATATAAGTCTTTTCTATCATCTTTGATAGATTTTTCCAAGTCTGTTATTTTACTATCAATTTTGTCTAGCCTAAGCATTTTTTGCTCTTGCCTATTTTGTATAGTAATAATCCTTTCATCTTGCTTTTTTTCCGCTTCTGAATCTTCTTTTTTATATTGTTCAAAAGACTTTTTTTGCTCTTCTATTTTCTCTATAAAACTATTTACATAGGATTTTATAATACCAATAACAAGTCCGCAAATACCCCCAATAATCAATATTACTACGGTTATAATTGTGCTTAATTCTATATTCATCTTTTTGTTTAAATTTTAATTTATTCTAATACAAATGTGTAGATTTTTAAGAAAATTGAAATGGATTCTCATTTATTTTAGTATATTCTATTATTGCAAAACCTGTGTAAGTTTGCCCTATTTGTCCTACTGTTTGTAATGAAATTTGTAAATTTGCATTGTCTTCAACCCATATTCCAAAACTAATATTGTTGTTACTATATTCTGTTATATTAGCATTTTCAAAATAAGAAGTGCCGTTACATTTTAACAAAGAAGTAGTTTTAATGGCTATTTCTATGCTTAAATAAGCAACATCTTCATCTAATAATTGTGTATAACCATCTACGGAAATAAGCATATTTATAGGGAACACTTTTCTATAAATAGGTTTCCCATCAATCCAAGTCCCACCAGTTGTAGTTTCTGTTGTTGAATAAGAAGTCCCTTTATCAACATATTTCTTTTGTGTGTAATCTAGGGCTGTTATGTTTGGAGTAAAATCGTCTAATCCAATAAGTCCTCTAATATTTCCAACATTACCTGCTTCTTGTATTGCAGTAATAACTATACCCGTAGAAGTTACTAATAGGTTAGATTGTTTTCCAGTAGAATCATCTTTATAATAAATATTTGTGCCACCTTCACCTACTTGAAATCCTGAATAATCATCTGGATAATTAGCTCCTTTACCCCAAAAGCCTTTAACTGTTTCAGTAGTTTCAATATCCCCAGTAACAGGGATACCAACTTCTGTTCCAGTAAGAGGGATAAAATTACCTGTTGCAATCTTCTTCCATTCTGGGCTAAGGTTTGGCGTTACGTTGTTGGTTGTTTCTACCAATGAATAATAAAACTCCCCCAAATAGCTTACAATGCGGTCTTTTTTATAAATTCGTGTTGGGATAAATTCCGCATCAAAATAAGCACTTTCCAACAAAGGAAAATCATTCCCATTTTTTGGCACAATTTTATCAATAAGTTCTAAGTTAGGCATTTATATTATATATTTATTTTCTTTGTTTCGTTAAAATTGTCAATAAGTGCGCCCAAAAAAAGACCCAAACCACCATACAAGATAGCTTCTTTTGCTTTTTTAGGGCTATTGTTGTTAAGGAGTGCCACGATAGGTGCGCCCAAAACAGGCGACACCGTACACGCTAAACGCTCCCAAAAAGATAGTTCTGTATCTTCTTTCATAGTTATACGTTTGAAAGTCCTAATTTTGCAAGTAAAACCTTATCCTGTGAAGTCATTGGATAGTTTTTGTCGTCTACTTTTTTACGTAGAAGTTCATTCAAGCGTTTGATTTCATCAGTAGATAGTGCATCTAATTGCTTTTTAATGGCTGCTTGTTCCTCTTCGGTAAAATCTCCCTCCGTTAATAGTATCACCGTACTAACGAAACTATCTTTTTGAGTTTCTTTTGCGCTTGCAGCCATTTTTGTACAGCAAAAATAGCCTGCTACCGCTACTGCCGTAATTCCTACGCCAATAGCCATTTTAGTTGTTGTTGTCATTTTGTTTTAGTTTGATTATTTTGGTTGTATTGCTAGTTCATCTGCGGTCATTGGTAGGTAGTTTTTCATACTAATACCAAGTTTTACTTCCATAAGTGTTTGCTCTTCTACGGTCATTGTGATAGTAGGGAGTTTTTTAGCAAGCATTTGGTCTAAAATTGCGTTTACCGTTTTGCGTTCCGCATCTGTGAGTGTGGCTACTTTCTTTTGTAATGTTGTTTTTTCTGCATCAGTAAGTTTTGTGAAGAGTTTTTTGATACGCTCCATTGTGGCATCTTTGGTGAAATACCAATAAGCTGCTCCACCAGCCCCCACCAAAACCACCGTAATAGCTATTTTTGTTGTTGTTGTCATATTTTTCAGTTGTTGTTTAGTATTTTTATTGCTTTTAGGGCATCTTTTTCAGTCAGTCCAAAATCAAAATCAGTCTGCACAAAATAATCTTTTTGACTTTCCAACATATCATTATCATCATCTAGGATAACGTATTGCGTTATTTCGTCTGAAAATCTACTTTGATACTGAAAATTATCTAAAAATTGTGCTATTTCATTGCCACGTTCCCTGTGTGGTAGTTTTGGCGTTATTCCTATAATTTCAATATCAGAAAAATCATATAAAGCAAAGAATTTTCCAAAGGTTGCAATATCATAACGAGTGCGCCACGTACTACTTAAAACCACTTTTGCCCCAGTTTCTTTAATGATTTTTCTTAAAAAAAATACATTCCACGCTCCCCACCGTACCTCTTGTATAGTGGGTGCATCTTTTTTGATATTTTGATTAAAAACAGTAGCCCCATACTCTTCACAGTAGTATTCAGCAGACTTTTCAGAGTTCAAAACGCCATCAATGTCTAAAAAAATGATTTTCATATTTTATCTATACCTATTTTTTTCCGTATGTGGCTCAAAGTTTTCTACACGTACACGTATGTCGCAGTCGTGTGCAAAAGCATTTTTACCTCTAAAACTACCATCTTTGTTGCATTGCATAATGTACACCACACCACGAGGTTTTAGCTCAATGATTTGCGTAAATTCCTCCAAAGTAATATTCATATCATTGATGGAATCAATAAATATAAAATCAATATCAAAATTTTCCCTTCTTTTGAGTAACGTAATTAGCTCTTTGCCTGTTTTACACGCCACCACAAAAAAGTTTTTGTTTTTAATATGTTTTACTTTATTTTGCAGGGAGATACTTATACCCTCTTCGGAGCTACAAAATAAGGTTTTACCAAATTTTTCACTCAAAAACTTAGCAAATTTCACCGCAAAAGTAGATTTTCCGTTGCCATTCTGCCCATAAAGCATAAATCTAAAATTTATTTCAGGGTTATCCAAAAGCTCGTAATAATCAATATCTTCCCCTGCGCTGGCTTGGTCAAAAGGCAGCGTATCAAAGTGCATAGCATTAAAATCACCTACACTAAGCATATCATTGCTATTACGGCTTTTTTGGCTACTTTTTCTAAGATTTATATTTTTGCTATATTTGAATTTATTTTGATGTTCGTTATTTTGAGGATAATCACCATCTTCATATTCGTCAAAATCTTCACTATCATTGTGAGTAGGCAACGAGATACGCCCTAATTGCATATTTTGGCTATTATTTTGCATTTGTTGTTGTTGTGCTGCAAAATTTAGATAATCCGCCTTAGCTTGTAGGAGTTCTTGCGAGCTGGGTGTATTAGGTACAAATGAGCGTTTAGGCTCACGTGTACCGTTATCACTTGCATATTCGTTGCCTACTACTTTGCGGAGTAAATGCTTGCTAAACTACCCAAACCACTCAAAAACGCCCTAGAAGTTACACTAGCTACTTCACCTCTACCCAAACTATCTACAATTTTTTCTAATTTTCTGCCTTGCGGATTAGTGTAGCTTATTTCTTTGGTTTTTTCTGCTTTTTTTACTCTTTTCAACCAAGATGCTAACCTTTTTTTCTTTGTGAAAACAGAATCATACTGCTTCATAAATACTACTGTTCTCATCAAACGCTCCTTAATTGCTCTTAGTTGCGCAATTTCACCATCAGAAAATTGAACTTTTACACGTTCTTTGTTTTCGGAGTTTTTAAGTGCTAGCCCTAAAACATTTTGTATTACCATAATTTCTTTCTCAACGCCATCTGCTCTTACAACTCTTTCAGCGTTAATATCATCTTGTATTTCTTTCCAAAACTGCTTTACAGTATCTCTGTTGAGCGTTTTGTTATCCATACCAACGGCACGTCTGCAAATCAAATAACCTGTTGAAAAAGCTGGTACTTCTTTCCCATCAACAACTATTTTTTTAGGCGGTGTTTTAGCTTTTGGAGCTTTACCTGCTTTGCTTGAAGTCGTTTTGGTAGATTTTGTTGCTTTACCTGTGGTAGTTTTTGAGCTAGATTTTGGTGTGTAATCATCACCACTTATGTCTTTTCGTTCACCAGTAACATATTTCTTTGAATAATTAGCAATCTTTTTGCGTTTTGCTCTTACAGAGTCGGCAGTCCTTACGGCTTTTTCTGCTGCTTTTTCAGCCACTTTTTCTTGGGCTGGCGTGGTAACTTTTTTAAGCTCTTTGATTTCAGCCATTGCTTTTGCAAGTTCTTCGTTTACGTCCTCACAAGGCACGCTACTAGGTGATGCTTTTTGCTTTACAGATTTTTTAGTGGCTGGGGTTGGCGTTTTTTTTTGAATTATAAGTTTGGGATATTTTTCAACAATATCATCACAATTCTCTTTTACTAGCTCGTCTATATCTGCGTCATCTAGTCCTGCTTTTTGCGCTTCTTCTATTTCTGCTTGGATGTTAGCAATTATTTTTGAAAAAGCATCTGGGAATTTTTGTGGGTCTAGTCTTAAAACCTCTTCAAATGAATACATATTTTTTTTGATTAGTTGGTTATTTTGATTGTTTTTAAATATTTAAAAGAGAAAGTTTGGTTTTTATCATTGCCATTTTCAATTTCAATTTTGCTTTTGCTTTTGCCTTAGCAACATCATTATCATCATCTTTCGTTGGTGCGCTTTTGCCCTCACTACGTAATGCTTTATTTATTTTTTCTACAAAAAGTTCTTTCACGTCTTGTGTGTCCCTGCTATCATTTTCTACAAGAAAATCATAACTTTCTTTAAAAGTACGTTGCGCATTATTGCCATCTTTGTCTTTTGGTGGGAGGTTATCCTTTATTTTAGGATATTGGTCTTGATAATTTTGTACTGTTATCATTTTTTTTAGGTTAAAAATTGAGTTTATTGAGTTGTGCTAGGTGAAATTCCAAATGTTCATTTAGCGGAATAGCGTTTTTGATAGCATCAAACAAGATTTCATAAATAGGGACTTTCTGCGGAGTTTCTAAGGCTACCGTATTTATTACTTTTGATAGCAAACTGGCTCTGTTTTTCATACTTCGTATTCGTTAAAACTTGCTAAAATCTTGTTTCTTTCAATTACTTGAAAATCATTGAGATTCATATTTTCACATTCTCCATTCTCCAAAACTTCGTGGTATTGTGGCTCTTCAAACAGTCCGCCATCAAGCGTAATAACAATTTCCTTTTTCACCAAAATAATAGATGTAGGGAACATTGTACTTGTTTTGAGTTTTATGTCGGTTGTTGCACCGTTGCTAAAACCGCTCAAAGGCTTTATATTGCTACCTACAATTTTATTGATTGTTGTTTGCTGTTCTTTGTTCATATTCTTCTATTTGAGTTAAAATTTGGTTGTGTTTTACCATAACATTTTCTAGGGACTTTATACTGCCAATAAAAAGCGTTAATTCTTTGTTTTGTGGGTCTATTTCATTAGAAATTGCTGTTTTAGCTCCAATATTCAAACTATCTACTGGATACCCCAAATTGCTAGGTATGTTAGCCCTTTTCAGTCCTTTCCAACTTAAATAAACTCCCCTAAGTAGCGCAGTTCTAACAAAACGTACATCACCAGTAGCTATCATTAAACTATTAAAATCTACTTTTTGAGTTGAATTTTTTATTTTTACAACATTAACAAAGGCATCACTTGATTTGCCTGTTACACCCAACGTGCTAAAAATTGTTATTTCATAATTTTTATTTTCGTAATATTCTGATAAAACAGATAAATAAGCTCCCACATACATCAATCTTTCAGAATTTTCATTACTGGCAATAGAAATATTACAAACAATATTTATTTTCTTTTTTTCGCTATAATCTTTTTCAAAATTAACCCACACTTTTTTTGCTGTTGTTCTCACCTTTGGTTGCCCACTTTCAGTTATTTGCGCCCTACGTTCCACAACAGACCCATCTTCTACCAAAACAAACTCATTTTCTCCTATTTTTTCAACAAGTGTTTCATCAACGAATTTCTGATGTTTTACTGAAAAAAAATCATATACTCTGCACAGTCCTTGCGCTGCCCTATCAAAACTAAAAACGCCACGCCCCAAAGAATTATATTTCATTTTTTTTTCTTCCGCAACTGTTTTAATCTCTATTTTGAGTTTATCACTAATTTTTTTCTTAACTTGCTCTGCTAATTCTAAGGAATGAAATTCTTTAACACCATTGTTTATTAGTTCTAATGAAGATAGTTCTTTATCACTAGGCACTCCTGCGTTGATAAACGAAACATTTGAATATAATTTGTAACTATTGTAAACTTTCTCAACTTTTTTGTCCGCAAAGTCAATTCGCCCACCAAAACTATTTTTAGTTTTGTTTTGGAATTGTTGCAAACTTTCGTAAAAAATAATGGCTTGGTCAGTAGCAAATTCAGATGGCTTCATAGGAAGCTCATCTTTTATATGAATGATTTTCATAAATTAGAATTGTCTATATTGATACTTTTCAACGCATTCACTCCACTCTATTTTATCTTTCATTTTTTTGGTTTGTTCAGCAGAAAAACCACTCGTAATAAAGGAATAAATAACATCTTTTAGCGTTTTGCCGTTGTTGAGTAGTGCATCTTTTTTGCCTTTCCTATCCATTTCTTGGTTGTATGCACGCAAAGATGCCTGCATCACACGTATAGAAACTTGGCTTTCCCACTTTTCTTTTTCAATAACATCTCGTATATCGTCCCACACCCTCCATAGCCACCTTATTCCCACTAATTTTTGTTCCAAATCAGTATTTTTTTCAATGCTAAAAACACTACCAGCAAACCTATCTAACAAACTTAAATCTTGCTTATTATTTGCACCGTAAGCAGAGGAAGTAGTATTTGGGTAAATATTACCAGTAGCTACGCAACAAAAATAAGGGTGCTTTACAAATCTTTCTTTCCTATTATTCTGAATGATAGGGTATCTAAAAATTTGTATCATTAGCTCATCTGTTTTATTGAAAAATTGCGTTTTTTGTGCTGGACTTAAATCATTCAAATTTGCTCCAAAAGACAATAAAACGGCTTTCTCTATCTCTAAATAAAGCATTTCACAGCTTTTTTCTTTCTTTAAAGCTGCCGTAATGATTTTATCAGTTTCAATTTCAGTAATATTTTTTATCAAAATACTTCTAATATCTTTAAAATCATCTTCTTTGTTACCAAAAATCAATTTATCACCAGTTTTGGCAAGTGATTCGTTAAAAAGTCCTGCGGTATTAGGCTCTAATTTTGGCATTTCGTCCATTAAAAGTAATTTCCCACGCCTAAATGCTTCAATCATTTTCCCCTCTTGGTAACCATCTAAGGTTTGACCTCCTATAATTTCTGTTGGTGCAGTCCATTGTGAGCAGTTGATAGTTTCCATTTGCCTACCCAAAGCATTGGCTACTTGTTGCGTGAGATATGTTTTACCAGTACCAGCTCCACCGACTAAATAGACGTTATTCCCTAAAATAATATCATCTACTATTTTCTGAAAATTTGGCGTTTCCCCTGCATCAGTAGGCATTGTAACCGCATACGGCAATTCATAAACTATTTTTTGAGGTGCAGCATTAGGCATTTTAGCCATTTCTTCCTTTACAATTTTGGTTACTTTTACCTCATCAACTCCAAAATCTAAACCCAAAGACTGTATAAGTTCTTTCAAATCTTGTTTTACAGATGTATCATCTGTTTTAGTATTTTCTGTGGGATTACTTTTTGTAACTACATTTTCGTTGAAAACTATTTGATTTAATACATCAACAATCAATTTTTCAGATTCAAAAATACTTTTTCTTAAAACGTAACCTTGAATACTTTTGCCATTTACGGTAAGTTTACCGTTGTAGTTTACTCCTTCCTGCTGTGTTAATCTTTGACTTTGTTCAATACTTATTCTTTCAGAAAAATAAACGGCATAAGTTTTCTCACTATAATCTACTATTGTGGCAGCTATAATGTTGTTATTAGTTGAAATTTGATAAATTTCTTCTATCTTGCCCAAACCACTATCTTCGTGGTCTGGGTTTTCTTTGATATTCCAGTAGTGCATATTTTCTATTTATACAGTATATTTATTAAAATTTCGGATACTTTATTAAAGTTATTACTTTTTATAATTAAGGCTTTTCAAATCAGCTATTATATTACGTTCAATCACCTCACGAGAACGTATCATAGTTATTCCCCCACTCAACGGCTTATCTTCAAATCTAAGTTTTTGTAATTTTTCTTTGATAAGACGAAGTTTATTGAGGTTTTTAGCATAATCTTGTATATCATTTTTATACACTCTGATACCACTCAAAGGCTCATTTTCATCTTCTACACCAGCTATTCCCAAACCAAAACCACCTAAAACACTCACGCCACCAAAACCACTCAAACCGTTTTTAGCATCTTCTTCATCTTGTCTATCTTCCTCTCTTTTGCGTGCTTCTGCTTCGTCTGCGAGCATACTTTGTAGTCTGCCTTTGGTTGTGGTTAAAACTTCTAGTGATTTGTGTAAAAGTGCCACTTTCTCATCACTATAATTATCTTTTTCCTTAGTAAGATTTTTGATTGATGTAGCATTTCTAAGCAAATTATCTTTTGCTCCTTTGAAATCAAAACCAGCATTACGCATTATTTTCAAAAAATCCTTTTTCCAATATCCAATGCCAGCTGCATCAAAATCATATACGTGTCCAGCCGTTGAAGACGTATCACCATCTACAATCCCATACGTAAAATCCAAAAAAGTATATTTTGTCCCCATATCAGCAACATAATCCTGCTGTATGTTCAAATTAACCTCAACAAAGTCATTTACCGTAATTTTAAAAATTTGCGGAATATATTTATTTGTGTTTATGTTGTTATCTATTTTTGTTTTGTGTGGCAAAAAATTAGTATTATCTGCTACTATTTCTCTTAGCACGTTCAACAAAGTAACTTTTACTTTTTTGGATTTATCTTTGTCATCTTTTTCTGGTGTTTCCTGATCATCTTTTGCATCTAGCACCCACGTTTTACCTTGAAAAGATATTTTAGCTATATTCCAGTCCTTATCATCTTCAAAAGGGTTAGATTTTTCAGCTATTTCGGCGAATTTCGCTGCTTTTGGCACTTTTGCTTCCAAAATTGCCGTTTTATCTTTTGTATTGGCTAAATCAACTTGATTGCGTATTTTTGCAGAATTGAAAATATCTAATTCATATTGTTTTGTGGCGTATGCTTTTGTAGCTACTTGCAAATCAACGGCTGTGGTACTACCTGTGAGCATTGAGGAAAGTGTAGCAAAAAAGTCCTCACTTTCGTCTAATTCATCTTCTACCACTCTACCATCTATTTTCCCACTAATTACTTGGTTAATAAATGCCTGTTTGACCTCCAAACGCTTGTAAGCAACGGCATCTGGCGTAGATTCAATACCATAAGTAATAATTTCAATTTCTGGGTTAGTGTTGCCTATCCTCAAAATACGTCCATTGCGCTGTTCAAAGTCCATAGGGCGGTTAGGAGCGTCCAAATGATGCAACGCTATCAAACGCTCTTGCACGTTCACGCCCACGCCCATACGTTCCGTTGTACCCATAAGCACACGTACCTCACCGTTGCGGACTTTTTCAAAAACTCTTTCTCTTTGGTCTTTTGAAAAATCATTGATAATTTGAATTTCTGATGCTGGCATACCCAACTCAATTAGTTCAGTTTTCATAGTTTCAAAAACATTGAAAATCTCACTTTTACTTTTGGTTTCACCCTCTTCAATTACTTGCAATTTGAAATTATCACAAAAAACTAGCTGCCCTGTTTTTTTGCCTTTTTTATTTTCTGACTTCCAAATATTAAAAACCTGTTCTACTGCTGCATAAAGTTTGTTTTGTCTATCTACAACTTTATTATTCATCTTCAAACTAAGTCCTTTTATTTCATCTTTCAAAAGTCTTAAATCAACAGTAGCACGTTTTGCACACCCAAAAACTACCAATGGTACGTGTTGAATTGCTTTTTTAGCGTCCCCAGATGCTTTTTTATATTCGTCTAAGGCTTTGGCAAATATTCTTGTTTGTTTGTGCTGTTGCACTGACTTTGCCACAAAAAGAGGTTTAAACCCTCTGTACTCTGTTTTTTTGTCTAACGGACTAATTTGTTTGAACATAATTGGTCTATTTTTATTGCTATCAAAGTTAGCAATAAGCTCCTGCGCTTCTTTTTCGTTTGCTGGCTGACCAAAAACATCTGTGCCTAAAACCACACTTGCCATACTTCTCCACATAGTAAGTAGTTCAGGCATATTTACAAATTGCGCAAAACGGGTTTGCATCTTAAAATTGCCCCCAGCGTCCATCTCAAAACTATCTATCAAACGCCCAAAATTGGCTGCAAAAGCATCAAAAGAACTTATACCCATATTTTCCAATGCACTAGGGCGCAAGTATTTCACCATTGTCCATAGCTCCGCCATTGTGTTAGAAATAGGCGTACCAGTCCAACCACTAACATTACGTTCTCCACTAACTTTTTCAAAAATGGTACGGATTTTTATCATTGTACCAAATGCCTTGTTTGATGCGGACATATCTACACCTTTCACGCCTTGCATACTCATACTCTCAAAACCTAAGCGTTTGTAGTTATGAAATTCATCAATAAGGAGAGCATCAACGCCTAACTGTTGGAAATACAGCGTTTTATCTTGTTTTACGTCTGATT
Organism: Raineyaceae bacterium; assembly: GCA_043772375.1. Classification (GTDB taxonomy): domain Bacteria; phylum Bacteroidota; class Bacteroidia; order Cytophagales; family Thermonemataceae; genus JANYGM01. Next base: position 13,455 of record JAYVGJ010000118.1, read on the forward strand.
TTCTTTGCAATCTTTTTTGTAAATTAAGCATTTTCTTAGCAGTATCTTTTACTGTTGATTTGCCAGAAAGTTGCTCATCACTTGCGCTATCTGATGCCTTTATTTTTGATTTTTCACTATCATAATCTTCTTTGTATTTGCTTTTCTTGTCTTCCAATTTTTTTACAATACGTTTCCCCTCTTTGCTGTCATCATTTTCTTTGTAGAAATCAATTATTTCCTGCAACTCATCTATACGTTCATTGATGTATGACTGCACCTTTTGTGGGGAGTTAGGTATTAACTCAAATTGCGACTGTGGCAAAATAATCATATCATAATCTCCTGTGGCTATCTTAGAAAAAGAACGTACTCTATCCTGTTGAGATAGTGTTGCTTTTTGCTTGTCAAGGAGTGTCATTTTACCTGTTTGCTCATTGAATTTGAAGCCTTGCATTTCCTTTATGGTAGGTGTAAGAATTTTAGCATTTGGATATATTTTGCGTGCATCTTTGACAAATTGTATAAGAGTAGCATTTTGTACCACAATCATAGGCTTTTTAGCAATACCAAGCCTGCGCATTTCCATAGCAATAGTAATGATAGCAAAAGTTTTACCAGTTCCTACACCCCAAAAACCGCCCATACTTTCGTGTAAAGCACGAGCTACGCCTGCTTTTTGGTGAGGTCTTAATTCAAACCCCTCTGTAATAGAGTTTGGAAAATGTTTGATATTTGGCTCTAACCATTCCCTATCTATACTATTGTTGTAAGTATCATTGTAGGCATTTTCCACAATTTCAATATAGTCTAACCTTTGCGCAACGAAAGTTCTAAATTCATTATGCAAACGGTCTTTTTTATCTTTTAGGAGAGCAGAAGCAGCTTCATCTAGTTCCGTTCTAGGTACTGATGGCGTGCCACCTGTCTTTTCTATATTCCCCATACCATCTACCTTAAACCTATCTTGTCTAAGTAATTTATTGTTGAGGGCATATTCTACAATGTGATGTCCGTATTTGTTATTGATAGGGTTTTGTCCTATCTTAATTTTATCACCATTGTTCAGGGTATATTCACATTCTCTACCATCATCAACCAAACCATATTCCATATTTTTTGTGGTGCGTTTGTTGGATAAAAGCTCTAACTGGTAAAGGCTAATAGATTTTGTGCTAAGTTTATTTATTCTCACGTTTACTTCCAAAGTAGTAACCATAAAATCTTCATAGATTTTTAGGGGAATATACGTGCTACCCAAACCAAACTTAATATCTTGTATTTTTACTCTTTCTGGTTGCACAGCCGTAAGGCAAAGAATATTTTGCGCATATTTTTCTGGCTCACTTTCCGCAAAACTAACGGCATTAGCAAGTTTATCTACTACATTCCCACTCAAATAGCTACTAGCTTCTTCTACTTGTTGCGTAATAGGATTTAAAAACGCCAAAGGACGTTCCATTACTGTTTTTTTACTCGTAAAGTAGCTAAAAATATCATTTAAAAGCATTTGAATAGCTTTTTTATTATCTATTCCCAAAAGCTCCGCCACATATTGCGTATTTACGGAGTTATCAGCGTTCATTTTATACACTTGCGCAATACTAAGTGCATCTTGTAGGTTATTTGCCTTTGTAGGTGCTTTAAATGGCGTATTTACACGTTTATCAAAAATTGCTGCTTTTACAATTTTATCAGATTTTGTATCTTCTAAGGTATAAACCAAATTCCAATGTAACTCTTCAAAAAGGAAAGATAAAGCCTTGTTTTTAATGAAATTGCCGTATTTTTTTACGAAATTGTCATAATGTTGATTTAATTTGTTGCGGTCTGCATCTAATTCACTATTTTTTGCATCTGTTGCTTCTAAATCAATGAGTTTTATCAGTTGTTTTTTGAGTTCAATATAATCTTCCAAAATATCAACTGTATCAACTTTTTTGCCGTTGATTTTGATTGTACTAGGCACATCTAAAACAAATAGCGTGAGCCTACCACCATCATTAACCACTTCAAACGGCTGACCATTTGATACAACATACTCGCCAGCTTGCGCCTTTGAATTATCTTTTTGTGCTTTTTGCGCACTTGTATCTGATGCTATTCCCTCAAAAATATTACCTAAACTCTTATTAAATACCTCAAATGCTATTCCTAGTTCTTTTACAGTATCTTGCGCTGGGTCTGCTTCACAAATTGGCTCGTTTTGGCTATAAAGTCCGCTCACACCGTACTTGCTTTCGTGGGCAAGTTTCATTTCACCAAGTATAAACTCCTCATTTTGAATATAAAACTCGTTTATACGGATAGGAATTTCTGTTGGGTATTTTGTTTTTTCGTCATCTCTCTTCTCTGGTTTGCGCTCCGCCATACGAAGCTCTCTACCATCTATAAAATCTTGCCCTAAATCAGATTTACCTGCTTCATCTCGTTTTCTAAATATCAAAATATCCGTTACGACTTGCGTACCAGCATTTTTCTCAAAAGCATTAGAGGGCAAACGCACCGCACCCAAAAAATCACTATTGCCACCACTAGCCGCATCTGACCACAGTCTAAAAGCCTTACTTTTATTTTCGTTATCCATTGTGGACGTAGAAGTAATAAGCATAGCAATACCGCCTGCTTTTAGCGCAATAAGGTTTTTAGCAATAAAATAATTGTGCAAAGAAAAATCTTTTGAAATTTCTTTAAAATTACCATCATAAGGCGCAATTTGACCAAAAGGCACATTACCTATGGCTAAATCAAATGTTCCTAGTGGCAACGAAGATTTTTCAAACCCTCGTACCTGTATATCTGCCTGTGGGTAAAGCATACGCAATATTTCACCAGAAGTAGTATCTAATTCAACTCCATATAAATTGGAATATTCTCTAATACTTTTTGGCATTGCACCTAAGAAAAACCCAATACCTGCGGAACTCTCCAAGACATTTCCACCTTTGTAGCCAGATTTTTCCAAAAAACTCCACATACTTTTGATAATATCAATATCCGTATAGTGGGCGTTTATAGTTGATTTTGTGGCATCTCTATAATCATCTTCCGACAAAAGTGCTTTTAAAACCACTTTTTTAAGAACTTCCCTATCCTCTGTATCAACTGTTTTTTTAGACAAATTCATAAAACTATCAAAAGTCAATAAATTTTCTTTGAAAAAATCACTTCCCAACTCATTTTTTAGCTTTTCCCCAAAACGAACTACATATCCATACGTGGCTGTTTCAATATAGCTAGAAAGTCCGCCCCAGCCGACATATTTAGCTAAAACATCTTTTTGTGCCGTATTTGCTTGCAATTCGTTTGCCTGCAAATATTTAAGCATAAGAATAGCATTGATATTATTCGCAAATTTTTGAGCTTTTGGCGCAGAAAGAAAAGAAGTATCTTTGTAAATGTAGTTTAGTTGTTCCTGTGGAACGTCAAATTTTTCTACTTTCTCAAATGTACGTGTGCTTTTTGTAGCTTTTTTGGGTGCTGATGTACCAAAGTTGAGTTTTTCTAAACTTTCTCTAACTTGCGTTAATTCCTTATCAAATGTTATTTTGCCTAATTGCATATATTTTTGGTTGCTTAAAATCTTAGTTTTTGGAGGTTTCTAATGCAATCTTCTGAAATAGCATTAAGTATATCTTCTTTGCCATTATTTCTTAATAACATAGGGACGTATTTTTCTCTAAGGTAATCATTTTTATAATTTTTGTTATGAATAAGTAATTTAGAAATAAAATCACTTCTAAAATATTTAAACAGTGTATTTCGTTCTGGGTTTCTAGCGTCATCATCATAAACGGTGTAAAACTCCATATCCCATTCATTTTCCGAGTCTATTGGAGGAAAACGAACACTGTAATTCCCACCTATTTTGTAATCATAATGCGAAAAATAGCATACTATACCCTCCCTTGTAATAGAATCCTTATCTCTATTCCTTTTTTGTTTGATTTTAAATGTGTTAGGAAAGTCTTTTTTTAGCTCTTCTAAAAACTGTATTACATCTCTGTCAAAATCAAAGTCTTTGTTTATCTTGTCATCTACACTCCCCATCCCTTGCGTGCCACTATCCATTTTTACAAATTTTCTTACTCTCAATTTAAAACTTCTGTGGTAAAATGAACTTCTAAAACTAAACTCATTAACGGCATCTCTAATTATGCACTTTTTTAAATAAATAGTATTGCTCAATTCGTAATAGAGCTTAAACAACATCATAGCATCATCAACAGACATTTTAAAAGGCACTCCACTACCTTTTTCAAATAAGTGTTTAGAACAGGACTCGTACAATTCTTCCACCTCAAAGTCTTTGGCATCTCTGGGTAAATTTGGGTCTTCAAAATTTAGGTCTGCAATATATTTTCTTTGCTTACTCAAAAAATCTTTTTTGGGTGAGGTTAATAATTCTGAAACATCTATCTCTAAATATGTTGTCCTCAACTCAGTATGTACCATATCTGAATACATATTGAAATAACCGTTAGAATAGTTATAAATAATCATTAGGGGAATGTATTTTTTATATCTTTTAAAAAAATACTTAAAAACACTTACATACTGCATATCAAGGTTATACTTGCTTTTGAATAAATCAGCGTAATTTTCTGCCATAGCTTCCGCTAGTGGGTAGTTATCTTCATTCTCACCTTTAAAAAGTTCTACAAGATTTTCAAATTCTTCTTCTCTTTCGCTCACACTCCCTAGCCCTTTTTTACTTACATTTTTAACATCATCAATAAACTCATATTCGTCTATATTCTCGCTTAAATCTTTCATTTTTGGTTGGTTAAAATCTTAGTTTTTGGAGGTTGGTTTTAAAAAAATTCAAATCACTTTCAAAGATTTCTGTATCTTTTTTATTTTTTTTCAACTCTTCTAGACGTTTCTTATATTTTTTCGTATTTTGATGATAGCCATCAGTATCTATATACCCTAGCCCTCTTACGGCTTTATAGCCATTTTCAGTAGGTACAAGCCTAAATTTATCACTTGTAGAAGTAGGCTCACCAAAACGCAAAGCCTTTAAAGCCCTCAAATGATGGTTTCTTTTTTGTCTATTGTAGAGTATCTCTAACAGATAATTACTATCATCTAGCCTAAAACTATTCCTACTAATCTTTTGCTTATCATATTCTTTTTCATCAAAAAAATGCGACTCTTCTATATCTAGTTTTGAGTTATGAAAATTTAACAGCAATCCTTTTTTATGTTTTTTTACATCTACTATTCTGTTGCTATAAAACTTCCCTTTCCATTCCTCAAAACTCATCTCATAAGGTTGTTTTTCTGTGGGCTGTTTGTCTTGTATCAATTTTTCTAATCTTTTTTGTGAGGGAATAGACATATAAAGATTTTCTAAGGCAAAAGTTAAATCATCTACCGTCAGTTCGTCCTCTGCATTTCTTTCTAATTGTTCCCACAAATAACTAGCATACTCTTCATCATCTTTTGGAACGACAAATCTTTTTTCGTTTTCTATGGTTTCAAGGCGTTTTATTTCGTTTTCAGTAGCTTTTTTTGTAGCGTGTTCGGCTAAAAAACTATCTGGCAAAGGAATATAAGATTTTACTAAACTTTTACTTTTCATAAGTTATTTTCTATATAATTTCCTGCCTTACCTTGCGCCATACTAGGCACAAACCTAAAAAAATTAAAACCTGCTTCACGCTCTCCAATAGCACTATTCATAAATGTTTTAGGGTTTTCTATTTCCTCAAAAAGCACCGAAATTGTATAGGGTGTTACCAAAATATCCCTTACGGTGTATTCGTGTCCACGCTTTACCCAATTAGGAAAATCTTTTTTGATTTTTTCTGCATTTGCTTCTGGTATAATATCATTTTGACAAATCATTTTACCGCCAATGTGAATAAGTGAAATATCCATAATTGTACTTTTTTAGCGTTGTAGCTTAGTTTTGAGCGTTATTTTTTCGGTTTTGAGTTTATCAATTTGTAAGTCAATTACATCTCTTCTATTCCTTAAAACATCTATTTTTCCATCAATATTGTTGTATCTAGTAATATCTCTTGCGTTATTGACTGTTTTGACAATATTGTTGGATTTTACTTTGCGCTTCACGTAATCATAAGCCTGCGCTGCCTTATTTCTAGTAACTTTTGCTATCTTTGTGGCGTGTTTTTTTACGTCTGATGTGGTTATTTTTCCTAGGTCATCTGCTTTTTTGTGTTTGCAACCGCAAGGTTTTTTAGTAGTTTTCATAGTGTTATTTTTAAGTCCATTAAGTTGTTTTTTGCTTTTTGAATAAATACTTTCATATTCTTTTTTTGCATCTTCTACATTTTTAAAATTCAACAAATTGGAAAGATTAAAAACGACTATTTCAGTAATATCAGCGTGTTTATTATGAAAAATCACTCCATCATATTTTTTCCTTAATTTTGCTGTGGCTTGCTTACCATTAGACACTTTCAATTTATTTACCAAATACTCATTCATATAGATAAATTCATCATTCATTTCCCACGCAAAAACCATAAGAGGATTTTTCAAAAATGGGATAGTGTAAATTGTAGAAGTTTCGCTACCACGCCATTCAGATTTTGGTCGTTTGCCTTTATAATGCGTAAAATATACACCTACTAAGTCATTTTTTAAATTTGCATAACCAGTTTCTTTTGAAGTTTCTCCAAATCTTTCTGTGCTAAAACCAAATGAAAGTATTGCATTAGCATTTTTCAAAGTAGTATTATGAACTAAAATTGGCATTTCCTCACCAAAACACTCTACATTTTGTTTTGCATCAAATAAATCTGTATCTACAAAATTTCCTTTTAATTGCTTTTTTTGAAGTGGAAGTGCTTTTTTAGTTGTTTTCATAGTATTTTGTTTTGTTTGTTTCAGCCCATATAATTGTCCAGTATATTTGCCTTTTATTGCGCTATTAGGGATAGCTCCTTTAACTCTGACAGAATGACCATAAATGATACTTTCAGCTAACGTATCCTTAATGTGGTAATATTTCCCAAACATACGAGCATTACGTAAATTATCTTTATCTGGGAGTAGTGCTTCAATAGGTAAAATAACCTCGTAAATAACTTTTTCAGTATGATTTGTACTAGCTACCATACTTGCAAATCTATCAGCCAAATATGGAAAGGGAGATAAATAAACAAAACCAGAAGCAGATTGATAACTATTTCTTCGTTTAATGCTAGTAGGTAATAGTCCTTTTAATTTTATATCTGCCTCGTTATTTAAGCCAGTTCCGTGATAAAGATAAATTGCTAATTTCTTATTTGCACGTAACCATTTATTGAAAAGTTGAATATCTTTTATTGTTATATCATCAGGGGATTTGTAATATAAGTCTTTTAATGGGCTTTCTTTCAATAAATTTATTGGTGTTTTGTATGCGCCACTCATAAAAAAGTCTGTTTCACCTTTAAAACCTAACATTTGTTTTTTAGTAGTTTTAGTCTTCATACTTTTGTATTTTTGATTTTCGTTTCTTTTGGCATTTTCTTATTTTGAGGTTGTTATTTTTGTTTCTTTCCAAGTAAACTGTTCTTGCATTTGCCTTTCCAATGAAATTATTTTGTCTTGAAATTTGATGTTATCAATAACCAATAATCTTACATTTTCAACACCTAATTTTTGCGAAAGTCTTGTATATGCTGCAAAAAGCAACTTGTACGTAGGCGACTTTTTTGAGAGTTCAAAAATCTCGCTATCAAGTATCTGTATATGCTCTTTGCTTACTTCTACCAACTGCTCATATTCGTATTGATGTGTGGGGTGATGTTTTAGCACTTTTTTAAGGCAAAAGTCCCAAAACTTTGCTTTTGTGGCATACCAAAAAAGCAAGAGTTTAAATAGCAGTTGTTTCATTTTTTGAGGTTGATTTATTGGTGGTCTTCGTTGCGTATAAATTCCGCAATAACTTCTTTTTTGTAGCTTTCAAAAGCTATATCTTTTTTGCAATAAAGTGCCTGTAACATAGCTAATTCGTGGGAAAGTTGCGTATTACTGCTTCTAAGCGCAATACATTTACTTTCCAGTTCTTTGATATACTTAATAGCTTGCTCGTAAGAAAATTTTTCTTGTGGGGCATTTTCTATGTTCATAATTATTACTTTTTGAGGTTGTATTTTATATTAAATGGATAAATGATACTAGCTATAAATAGCAATATTTCTTCTTTACTCATTTTAGACATTTTTTCTTTTAGGCTTTCTAATTTCATTTTGAGGTTGATTTTAATTAAACAATTTCAATTCTGTTGTACCTGTGTGTCCTTTTTGCCACACAAACCACGCGTAACAAACGGCACTATTTGCCATTTTCTCAAAATCCCCGTTCATAGCGCATTTTAGCCTGCTACTGCTTACGTGAACACGTATAGGCGGATATTTTTCAAAAATTACTTTGCGTGATTTTGTTTCCAAGTATCTTATTGGTAAGAAAAAAGCTACTTTTTTGCCTATTTCTATAATTTCTAGTGCTTTTTCAATAAATTGATTAGCATACTTGTACGGTGGATTAGTGATAATATTCCAGTTTAATAATCTTTTATTTTCATCTCTACTGGATAAAAAATCTTCGTTTTTAAGGTGAATATTTTTGTAGTTTCTATCAATAATATCAGAGGAAAAAACATCATAACCTAAGCGTATCATCTCTTCCGACAAATGCCCCTCACCGCAAGCACACTCCCAAATAGTACCCTCAAATTTCTCTATTTCTAGTAATAATCTTACGGCTTTTGGCTCTGTTGCATAGTAGTCGTTTTTTTCTCTTTCGTTTGGAGAATGATTAGTAGCTCCAATATTTTTGAAAGATGAATTTGTACCACCTACCCAGTCCTTTGTTGTTTTTTCTTTCATTCTAATTTTTTCCAATATTCATAACCAAAATATCCTAAAACGCCTAATACAAGCGTTCCACCTGCAATATATACGCCTTGTCGCCACCTACTACGGTTGATAACTCTATAATCTACCAGCGTATAAGAAAAACTATTGCCGTACAATGAAATATGTTTTTTGCAAAGTCCCACAAACTCCGCCATATCAGCCCAAGAAGCAATTACTTGACACCCTGCGCCCCACGCTCCTACATTGATGCTAGTTTGCCCATAATTTGCGCCTACGTGTATATTTGTGCCGTTGTTTTCAGTTGTTTCCCTACCGTTATTGAAGTCCAAAAAAGCATCTCTATCATAATCCCTGAAATACTTAGCATCTTTCACTTGTTGCAACTCTTCAATACCTAATCTTTTTGAGCCAACACTAAGCCTGTAAAGCCCCTCATATTGTCCTTGTTGCATTAGTGGTAGTCCTCGTTGTTGTGCTGCCAAAAAGCTAGGATTTTGGAGTTCGTAAGTGCTTGGGTCTGTGGTAGCCTTATACACTTTCTCATTCCAAAAACCACTATTATCTTTCCAAAAAACCACTATTTTATCATCAAACGTCTGTGGCGTGCTATCAGAAGACCTTATGCCCCAAATATTCAATTCAAAAGGTCTTACGTATATTTTATAGCCTTTTTTGAGTGCTATCTCTCGGAGTGCTATATTCATATTTCTTTAATGCAAAATTAAGTAAAATCTTTCTCCTTAAAAGTCAATAAAAAGCAATATCACGCAATAAAAAGCAATATCACGCAAAAACCGCCTATTATTTGGCTACATACCAAATGATACCACCTAAAACCAAAACGCCCACGCCTATACCACCGTACATAAGCATCTTTTTTTGAGCGGCTTTGTCGTCTAGTGCCTTTTGTGCATCTTCTTTGTCTTTTTTCAGTTTTGCTATTGCTGCTAGTTCTGCTGCCGTTGGTGCGGTGCTTATCTCTATTTTTGGTAGTGTTGGTAGCGTTACGGCTGGCTTAACTGGTGCAACTGCTGCTGCTGCTGATGCTATTAGTGCTTTTCCCCAATTTGGCAGGTAAGCTACATTTTCAGGCATACCATAAATTTTGAATAGTGTGGCTCTAAGAGCAACTATATCAAGATGACCGTATTGCTTCATCAATGATTCTTGCAATGTTTCATTAGAGCTTTTCACATATCCAGTAACGGCTAGAATTTTCTCCATTAACATTTCAGGCGTTTGCACTGTCGTTATTGTACCAAACCCTCTCATTTGACTATATACGCTATTTATTCCCATTGTTGTACTTATTTTATGTTTATGTTTTATTTTGAAAAGTACCAATACGCCCCACCACACAAAGCAAGCACGCCTGCACCTATACCTACATAAAGTAGCGTATTATCTTTTGTGTCTTCTGCTTTGGATAGTGTTTTTGGAGTATTCTGACCAGAGCTTGCAGAATAACCAAAATAATTATTCAAGCCTTGTGTAAGTTGTTCTGCCGTTATTGGTGTAGGATTTGTAATATATTCCTCTTGGAGTTGTTGCGTTGTAACTCCTTTATATTTTGGTTGTAAAAGTATTTTTACTACTTGTTCTCTATCAAAACCATATTTATATTTTATCTCCTCTAAAATATCGTGGTGTACGCCTGTTATGCCCTCAACTTCTAAAAAATATTCTGAATCATTGAGAGGATAACCCTCTACTGCTAACTCTTCTAGTGTAGTTGTTGGCACAATAGGTACATTAACCCCACGAAATCCTCTAAATTGACTATCTAAGCTATTTATTCCCATTGTTGTATTATTTTAAGTTTATGTTTATGTTTTATTTTGAAAAGTACCAATATGCCCCACCACACAAAGCAAGCACGCCTGCACCTATACCTACATAAAGTAGCGTATTATCTTTTGTGTCTTCTGCTTTGGATAGTGTTTTTGGTAAAGGTATTGTTGTTGTTGGTGCATCTAAGGAGAAACTAGAAAAGGCTTCTAGTGGTATAGGTGCTGGCAAAGGTTGAGGTATTGGCACTTGCGAAGCCTGTGGCATTTGTGTAGTTTGTGGCATTTGTGGTGCGTTTGCTGCGGCATCTTTTGCTAACGCTTCACGTATTGATTTTATAGCGGCTTCTATCTCAACATCATCAAAATACAAATTCCTATCTATTGCTACCTCACCATATCCAGTTCTTGTACCCATCTCTAAAATATATTTTTTGCCAGTCATTTCCTTGTATTTTGCGACAAGTTTCGCCCAACTCGCATCAGTAACGCCCAGCCTTGCCTGTGTAGCAGCTATTCTAGGTTGCAAATTGTCAGCAATAGTGTTAAATGCAAGATTAGCAAGTGCTGTATCCAATATTTGGTTATTAGGACTGTATAAAAGACCATCATCACCAAAAAAATACTGCACGCCATTCTCTTCATAATAAGCCCCTGTGCTATTAGCCACTACTACGGATTCTTCCGCTACCCTACCCAACCCCCTAAATTGTTGATTTACGCTATTTATTCCCATAATATCTTTTATTTATTTTAATTTTTTCCAATACTGATACCCAAAGTACCCACCAAAACCCAAAACAGCCGCACCAATCACACCGTAAATAATTTTGCGCCTGTATTGCAAAAACACACTTTTGGTGAGTTTTGCTTTTAATAGGGCGTTATAAAGTGCATCACACCTACTTTTGAAAAGCATACCATAAGTGTTGTAATCTCCACTTACCGTACCTCCAAAAGTCCTAAAATCATTTTTAAGTAGTGCATCAAAACCTCGTTTGCCTAATTGTGAACTGGTGAGCCACACCCTCGTTGCTGGATAACATACCTTTCCAGTAGAAAAAATTGTATCTAATTCCTCTGACGTGTGTGCATCAAAGTTTTTCATATTCAATTCCTTAAAAATAGCATCATAATTACCTTTTCCAGTAATTTGAATAAGTCCACGCCCACGTTCCTTGTAAGCATACGCTATTTTATTGCTTCCAGCGTTTTCTATGTAACTTTGTCCGCCTATTTCAGAGATGCACGCAAAATTAGTTTCATTATACATTACGCAAAAAATGCCTACAAACTCCCCCAGCGTAAGTTGTCGTTTGCCTGTAATAGAGTAGATATTTCTCATAACTTCCTCATAACCGCTTGTATTAAGTGCTTTTGGAAAAAGATTTTTAAATTTCGCTCTAAAATCACCATTAAACCAACTCCCAAAAGAGCTAAATGTATCTACCCAAAAATCACCAACAACCGCAAAATCTTTGTTATTTGCCATAAAAAGCTATATTTGTTTTTTATTATATTCAAAAAAAGGCTTGAAAAATGCGAAGCATTAGACAAGCCTAACCATTTTTCAACCTCAAATGAAAAAAAAGTATTTTTATTGTTATTTTATTTATTGAACGGATTGATGTTATTTAAGTATGTAACAGCACTAGCAACAGCACTAGAAATAAATCCACCCACGCCTGTTTGCGCTGTTGGAAGATTATTATTCAAATTATCCTGCATTTCTAGCTTATCTGTACTACTTTTTGAAGCACGTATAATGTAATTAAAGTTAGTTTCTGATACTTCACCACTAGCAAGACCTAAGTAATTTTGAACTGCGGCTAAGGTTTTTCCACCAAAACCACCATCAGCCGTTGTGCCTCCAAGTGCCTTATCACCATAAATAGTAAGAAGTGCCGTTTGTAATGCTTTTACCATTGCACCATTTGAGCCATTTCTTAAAGGAAAACTGCTTGCTGGTGCTTGTGGGGTATAACTTCCTCCGCCTGCTGGTGCGCCTGCACCTATATTGTTGTTTGTGCCTGCACCTGCTACGTTTATATTAGGCTGAAAGGCTATTTTTGGCTTAATAAGATACTTATAGGCTAAAAAGCCTGCAATACCTACTCCAACCGCAACGCCCCCATAAATCAGGTATTTTTTTTGTTTTGGATTCATAGTGTTTGGATTAAATTCTTGCTAATTGCGCTGGTGTAAACATTTGTGTTTGTGGCATACCTTGCAAAGAGTTAATACCTCGTAAACTATTGATGCCGCCTAATTGCCCACTAGCTTTCATAAGACGTACATAATCAGCTTTTTCCATTATTGATTTACCAAAATATTTGGTTACGGCTGCTTGCGTTTGCGTATAAAAATATCTAGTAGGGCTAGTACCTGCTAAAAGTCCGAGTTTAACAAACGCTCTCTGAACATTATTGATTCTTTGACCACCTTGCCCAAAACGTAAAGGAAACTCATCACTTGCGCCATAATAAGGTGCTCCTTGTGCATTTACATACGTTTCTCCACCGCTTGGTGCTGGTATTGTAATTCCATCTACGGTTTCGCTACCATAAGGATTGACTTGTGTATTGATTTGTGGCGTTGGTGTGCCGTTTGGTGCTACTGGTGCTACTGGTGCTACTGGTGCTGTGGCTACATTAGTGTTTGGAGTTATGCCATTCGCTTTTTTCTGCAAATCATCAAAATATTGTTTTGCGAGATACGCAACTACGCCCAAACCTACTAAACCCACTACGTATATCCCTGCACCCTCAACGGATAGCCCTCTGCTGTTATTTTCTGCCATTTTATTTGATTTTTTTTTGTTTATTTTTTTAGTGAGATAAGGCTTTTGAGTTGGTCATCATAAGATACATAAGGGAATAATGAAAAAGCTCCGCCTATGAACGGCATAAAAGCCTGTTCATTTGATATATCTTCTAATAAATCTTGTCCAGCCAAAATTCTATATTCTTTTTTTGTATCGTCTAAAATTTTCAAATTTGGTATTTCTGTAAATACTGAAATAATTTCTTTTGCATCTCCATAACCATTGATATTTAAACCTGCAATAGCATTGAATAAGCGTTTTGCGTAATCTTTTGAAAGATTTTTTACGGTTTGCTGTGAGCTTGTTCTGTCTGCTTTCACATCAAGCGTAGCCATAAGTGTACGAAGTTCTGCGCTATCCATACCTTTTTCCAAATCTTCATTTAGGCGTTTGTCGTTTGTGAGCCTGCTATATGCTTTTATCACGTCTTGGTACTGACTTTTGGAGCTTATTTTTGAAAAAACATCAAATACAACGGCTTCATCAACATTCCACTTTTCTAAGGCAATTTTAAGGAGTTTTGCCAAACTTTCTGGCGTTCCCTCTGTGAGTGATTCTTTTTCTGCTACTTTTTGCGTTACTGATTTAGCCTTATTGGAGAGATACCAAAGACCTGCAACCAATGCACCTACGCCCAAAACGCCACCAATAACATACCATTTTATCACGCCTGCATCATTTGAAAGTCTGCCTAATGCTTGTTTTGGTTGTGTTTCCATCATTATTTTTGATTTGAATAAAATAAAAGACCTGCTAAAAGAGTAACAGCACCTATTCCTAATGCTTGTTTTGCTTTTTTAGGATTATCCTCCCAATTTATAATAGCAATAACTGGTGCAACAAAAACAGGGAAAATAGCAGACCCTACAATGCCCCAAAAACCTATATTTTCGTTACTGGTTGTACCTCCTAACTGTTTTTTTCGTTTTGTATTCATAACTTAATTTTTTGTATTTTGCGGTGGGAGTGCGAATTGAACGCACATCTCTTTTATTGTTCCTTCCTGCTTGATAGCCTTTTGTTATCATAACAGACAGGGCGCATTATCCTTATGCTACCCCACCAATTTGAAATATTCCCAAAAAATCTATAAAAAATGGAATATTCACCTCAAAAATGCTATTTTTGAGTGTGTTTTTTAGGTTTTTTAGAAATTGAAATTGATAGCCATATCAACGAGTGCTGGGTTAGCGGCTACTTTTGCAGCTAATTTTGCGAGCTTTGCGGCTGGTATCTTTGCAAAAGTTTCTAATGTTTTCACATCACACTTTGCCAATACATCTAAGGATTTTTGTTTGGTTTTATCTAGTAGTCCCATTGTTGAGGTTGTTTAAGGTTTATTCTGCGTTTGCTTTTGGTTTGTTTGTTTCTAACCAATCTCTTGTTCGTCCAATAATTTTTGGATTTTCAGCCAATAAAACAACTATTGCATCAACTTTGGGAGCTAAATCTCCAAAACTGTGTTCTAGTGTTTGCAGATAGGTAGGCTCTTGTTGTTCTATTTGTTGTCCTTGATTAAGTCCTGCAAGTTGTGCGTTTCCACCGCCACCGCCCATAAGCATAGGCATAACCGTACCTGCAAGCCCTTTCAAAGCATCTGTGAAAGATGCTTTGCTTTCCATATCTTTTGCGGACTTCTCCATTTTTTCAGTAATACCTTCTAACTTTGCGCAATTTGCTATAAGTTCGGTATTTTTTTCTTTGATAAGGTCATACTTATCTTTCCAGTTTGCAACATCTTGGTTGAGCTTCATACGTTCCAAATCCCACGCTGCTTTTTCTTGTATTTTTGCGGTGCTATCCGCCAAAAGCAAATGAAAATGGTCAAGTGCAGCATTTTGTGTCGGTGCTGGTGGTGTTGGGGTGTCTATTCCTTTGAGTTGTGTGTAAAGCTCAACCAAGTAATACATTTGATTTTTTGGTCGGTTATCTTCACTAAGAAAATATGTTACAATTTGCAATTCAAAACCTTTTTTCTTGCAACTTTCAACGGTTTCCTTGAAAGACTTTTTTGTTAGTGGATAGCTTATAAAATTGCCATCTAAGGACACTTTGACTTTTTTTATTTGTTCGTACCAGCCACTAGCAACTACATAGAGTTGTTTTATTGGTATCCTATTTTTTTTAACTGCCATAATTTTAATAATTTGAGGTTATTTGAGAATTGGTTTTTAGCCTAAAACGCTTATTTCTAAGTGTTTTATGTTTTCTTTTGGTATTGCTGATACAACCCAAAATTCTACTGTAATAGGTACGGTAGCAAGGTTTTTAAGTGTGATGTAGCCAAAATGCTCATCTTGTTGGTCAGAAAGACTAGCATCTGTAAGGTTATACACTCGTTCATCATCAGAAACAACGCTTATAAGGTCGGAGTATTTGCTGTTGAGAATGTAATAGTATTGGTTTACGGCTTTTATAAGGCGTGTTTCACCAACTGCTAGTGCTATTCTTTTTAATTTTCCACTAGAAATATAACCATTGGGATAGCGTTCTTTCAGCGTAATTTCTGCGTATGTTTGGGCTAAACTTGAATCCATTTGATTATATTTTTTTTAGTTTTCGTCTTCACATTCAATCTCCAAAACCACAAATATTGTGTAATTGGTAGTTGAATTTGTCTGTTTTTTGTAGTAATCTCTATAATTTACGGCTACAACTGCTTCACAAGCAACATCAATAGCTGTTTTTTGCCATTCAGCATTTGAAAAACCTTTTTGCTCAAAGTCCGACTGTGGCAAATCAAAATCTTCCTCAAATTCAGATGCACCCAAAGAACTGACTTCATACACCTTTGTACTAGCTTGTATGCCTTTTTTGGTGCTTATTTCTAATTTTCCGTATTCTATTATCATAATTTATGGGGTAGTTGATACGTTGATAGTTACAAGCCCTAAATTTGGATTATTGCTTTTGTAAATGTAAAAATTTTCAGTAATACCTGTTAGAGAGTCCAATACCAATACTGGAATAGTTGCTTCCAAAGAAAAACCACCTGTAATAAGTCCAAAGGCTAAATAACGCACTCCTATTCTAGTAGGAACGCAATAATACACAAATTCACCTGCTCCTGCCGTTGTTGTAAAAGGGGGATTACTACCTAAAATAGGCTGTCTAACGAGGTTAGTGCCTATAAATGCGCTTGTGAGGGGAATGTTCGGTGCAGCTGCTACACCATAAAAAGCGGCATCAGAAATAATAGGCATATTGGGTGAGCTACAAACGGCAATTCTAGTTATTTTCTTAGCATTTCTGGGCAAAACAACGTCCAAATTAAAGTTTTCTCCAATTTTTCGTATGCTTATTTCTTCCGTTATGGTTACTATCTTTTTCATTACTTTTCAGTTAATTTTCCTTGATAACGCCTTTGATAATGCACTCCAATATGATTTTCACCGTATAACCGCCTGATGGAAACGCCACGTCTGCATTATTTACGTCTGTATATCGTATTTGAACTATATTATCTTTCGTTGGTTGAGGTTTTTTGTCGTAAAAATGGTTTCCTTTGAAGTCTGGTGCTACTTGTGCGCCAGCCATAAGCAATTTACAAGGAATTGCATCAGAAAAAATTGCTTCTTTTCCAATAGCAAGAGTCATCTCGCCCCTACCATACGGATATTTATCAATAACACCCAAAACGTGGTATTTATAAATATATTCCACATCATTTGGCAGTTGAAGTTCAATGTTTTGACTTTGCAAAGCACTCGTAACAACTATTGCTATTTCTTTATTTTTCAATGAGTACATTTAGTTTTTTTTAAAAAAAGTGTTTAGGAAAATCCCTAAACACTTTTTGTGGGAAATATTACAAAGTTGTTTTTGAACCCAAAAACTCAACTTTCAAAAGCAAAGTTGTGTCAGCAGCAATAACAAACCCACCATCAGTTTCAATAGAAAAATCAATATCTTCTTTTGGATTGATGATTTTTGGGCTGTCTAGGAAGAAAGCTGCATTGATTTGTTTTTTCTCTCCTACGTGAGTGAAGTTAGAAACTTGCATTTTTTCCAAAACAACTCTTGTATTGAGCTTAAATTGCGCTTCACCATTAGAAAGTGCATCAAACGCTGACAAACTTGCAATAGGCGCAAATTTCGCTTTTTTCACTGCGGCATTGATAGTATCTTGCGTTGCGCCTGATGCGTAAGTTACTACTGCACCAACCAAACGAATACCCACAATAGCGGCTGCTTCTGATTTTTCTAGTTGTCCTTGATTGATGTTTGTAACACCTCTTTTTCTCTGGAAAGATGGGTCAGTCAATCTGATAAGGTTAGTAGAAGATGCAGAGGTAAGACTGATTACACTATATCCAGTATAGTCAGCAATTCCAAGCTCTCCACCAATAGCGGCAGCAACATTACCATCAATTTTTTTCGCTACATAGGCATCTAGCAACGCTTGGCGTGAGTTCGTAACATTCGCATCTTTTGTCGCTTGCGCAGCTGCACCGAAACCCAAAGAAGTTGCTAATTTCATCGCTTCTACTTGTACCAACTGTGTTAATTCTGATTGTGTCATTATTATTGTTTTTTGATTGTTTTAAATTATTTGATTTTGTTAGGTTTTACTGTTTTTTAGATTCTTGACATACGGTAGTCTTGCGTTACTCCACGAAGAGAGTTTATACCTTTCAGTGGTACAACTGGTAGCAATACTACTGGTGCTGGTGTTGCTTATTTATCCAAAAGTTTGCTTAAATAAGTGGTTTCTTTTGCGTTTTTACTTGCAACTTTCAGACGTGCCATACCTTTTTCGTGGAATTTTTGTAAGAAACTTTTGTCTTTTCCATCTGTCGTTTTTGCTGCAATACTGTTATCTGGTACACTTGTAACGGCACTAGCAATAAGCATACCCACGCCACCGCCAGCTAATTCTGCGTGTCCTATTGCAATAGATGCCACTACAATAGCTGCGCCAACCAACATTCCTGCACTACCTACATAAGTTCCTGCTATTGCGCCTACTGCACCTGTTACAAGCATAATACCTGTATTTGCTGCTGTTTGCCCTACGCTACCTTTTGCATCTTCAATGCCTTTTAAGCCTATTTTTCTTTTTAATGATTTCATATTTTTTGCTTAGTTTATCTTTTGAATTTAACTGGCTCGTATGCTCCCAACCCACTTACTGGACGTTCTGATGCAGCTTTTGTTCCACTACCCATCAATGCCCAACATAAAAGTCCAACGCCTGCAACACCTAAAACAATAGGAATAGCGTAAGTTTTGGCTGTTTCCATTGCTGTTTTTGCCATTGACACGTCTGTACCTTTTGTTTCTAATCCACGAGTGTAAGTTTCTGCACCTGTGTTCGCTTGGTTTGCGGTTTCAGCCGTATAATCAATTACGCCACCAGAATAAACAACGCCCTCTGGGTTGAAACTAGGGTCTGTACGTGGTGCATTTGCTCTAAGTGCCATTGTTTGCATTACTACTTGCGTACTTGCTACTGTATTTGGCGTAAACAAATTTAACGTATCTGCTTTTGGCACATCTGGCGTAAATACTGGTCTGGGAATACTCACACTATCAAAACTATCAATAGGCATACTATCCATTATTACCGTAAATTCGTTTGGCAAAGGTTTGCTTTGCATTACTGGTGCATCAATTATTATTTCATTTTCCATATATTTTTAGTGGGAGTATTTTTTGTTAAATTGTTGTTTTTTGAAGCCACTAAGCGTTTTTGAACTTTTACCCAGTCCGTCAAGCCCTTTGTTTGCGCTTTGATGTACGTTATAACCTATTCCAATTACTGCCACAGCTCCCACAGTTACAAGGATTGCTTTTTCATTTGCCTTGTAAAATGCTTTGCAATGTTCAAGGAAAGTTAGTGGTTTTGTGTCTGCTGGTGGTGGTGGGTTTTGCGTGCCGTTTGTAGTACCACTTGTGGTAGTTTCTACATTTGGTTTTGTTGGCGTAAAATTTTGTGGCGGTTTTGGGGCATTTATTGCTGCTATGCTAAGTGCAGATGCAATAGCTGGGTCTAGTGGTTTTGGTGCGTTTGGGTCTTCTTCCATTGTACCCATATCCGTATCTTCTGGCGGAGGACTTGTAACCATACCTAAGCCTGCAAAACCATTAAAACTGTATTTAGACGAATCAAATATTGTGTTAAACATCTTTTTCCTTTTTATTTTTCATATATACCGCAGTTCCAATACCCAAAATAGCTAATACACCCACGCTAATACCTACGTACATCAGCGTATTGTCGCTTCCTGCTGCTTTTGTGCTTGCTTTTGTGAGTGATTTTGTTAGTGGCTTGCCATCTACGCCTGTACCTGCATCTGTGCCACTACTTGCGCTTTCTGTGTCATCTTCGGTATCAGGGGGATTCAAAATATCAAATTCTTTCTGTTGAGCGGCTAGTTTTTGTGCTGAAATAAGGCTACCATTGATAATAGCATTGAGAGCTTTTATACTTTCATTATTTACTTTTGTCTGCATATCCCCACTAAAAAGCGCATTTAAGGCGTCATTAGCACTTTTTCTGTATAATGTTACAAGTTCTGGTGATGCTGGATATGCTGCTGCTAGTTTTGCGGCAACTGTTTCTATACCTGCAAGACTGTCTAACCTTGCTTTTTCAATATTAGCGTTCATTTGGTCAGATACGGCAGAAGCGTGAGTTTCTGCTGCATCTGCAGCAAGTCCAGCAGCCCACGTTGCATTGGAAAGAGCAGCCAAAGCTGTGCCTGCTCCGGGAGCAACAATATTAAGGACTGTTCCTGCAACCATTGTCCAACCTTGCTGAAACTCTTGCGCATCAATACCCGTTATATCACCACCCCAGTCAGCAACATTGTGCAAGCCCTCACCAAGCCAACTCTTATGGTTGGTGGGGTCTAGTGCAGCAAAACCATCACCAATAGCATCTCCAATATCTTCAAGCCAATTTCCTAATTGAGCATTTTGTCGTGGGTATTGTTGAGGGAAAATAGAATTTTGAATATACATTATTTTTTCATTAAAAAGTACGCACCAACGCCCAAAATAAGCAACCCACCCACGCCTGCACCTACGTACATCATAGTTTTTTTGCTTGCATCAGCAGATTCAGTTTTTGCTAGGGCAGCATCTTCCTTATCTTGTAGCCTTTGCGCCTCTGCACGAACATCTTTCTCACGTTGCAATCTTGCTTCTTCCTCTCTACGAGCAGCATCTTTTCTATCTTGTAGGGCTGCGGCTGTTGTTGCTTGCTGGCTTTGCATTTGCATAATCATTTGCAAATCTGCTCCGCTATTACTTGCGGCTGCTGGTGCTGGTATGTATATTGGTGCTTGTGGTTGAGAACTACCTCCACCACCAAATAAATTACCAACAAGTGCCATACCACCAGAAATAAGTGCATTGTAATCAATATCACCTGCTTCTCCCAGTTGTCCTAAACCTGCCAGTTGAGGTATATAATTTTGATTTTGTGTTTGGTTTGCCTCCGCATTGATGCCTGAAAAACCACTTAAAGCCATTAGTTGCATAGAATAATCTTTTGTTCCTTGTATTTTGTTACCGTTCTCATCTACATTTGTAAATGGGTGTTCGTCATTGAATTTGTCTTTTACGGTATCTACTGTAATGTACTTGCCGTTTCCTGTGGGTACAATCACGTAGATATGTTGCCAATATGGTGTGCTCCCATCTTGTTGTTTGTATTTTGCAATACGGAGTTTGTGAGCTATGCCCTGACACATAAGCAATGAAGAGTGAAAAACACTCATATCATCACAGTCGCCAAAACGGTCTGCCCACGTCCTACGTGCTGTTCTTATCTGTTCTTTGCCCTCTTCGTCTTCCCTATATTGAATGTGGTTATAGACAAAGTTCCAATTATTACGACAAGTGGCTTCTATATTGCCTTTGACTTCTAATTTTTTTGCTAATTCTTGTAAATCTTTGTAGGTGCTATAAACGGTTTTTTGGATAAGTGCCATACTATCCTCAATGTCCGCTCCATCTTGTTTGAGAATTATATCTTTACGAAAAGATTTCCCTATGATAGCATCATATTCACGTCCAGACTGTAATGTTCTTTGATTTTTTGCTACCATATTTGTTGTTTTTTTGTGGCGAAAGCAAGACTTGAACTTGCGACCTGTTGGTTATGAGCCAACCGAGATAACCGACTTCTCCATTTCGCTATGTTATGTTGAAAATGAGCGTGTTGCTGTTCTTATGGTAAGCATACACGCTACTGTTATTTTGAGCCAAAAGGCATAATTTCTTAGTTTTGAGTGGGGTTTTAGTTTCGTCCATTCCTAAAATTAGGATTGTGGACTGTTTTAGCAAGTCCGTTGCGTACTGCATACGTATAATTTGACTTTGCAAAGTCTGATTCTCTGTACCTTGCTTCTATTTCATAAGGATTTTTGTCGTAACCGACTTCGTTTTGTGCCTTGATGTAGCCAAAAAGAAACTTTGCAAGTCCCTCACGTTGGTATTGTTTCCAATGCACTAACTCGTGTAGTAATAATTCTTCTGAATTTTTGTGTTCTTTTGTAATAAAAATGCCAAAAGGTGGTAATGAAAGCCCATTAAAACCAAACGGCAGCCAATCACAATAAAAAATAGGTGGCTCTTTCTTACGCATTACGAGTGAATACGCTGAAAAAATACACAAACAACCAACAACGCCTAAACCTATTCTTGTTGATTTTTTCATTGATATTTGTGGTTTACGGCATCAAAAGTGCCAATCTTTTGAGTAGTGCTGGCACAGGGAATACTTGTTTTACTATTTTTGAAGCATTTGTCGTAATTCCGTAATTAAGATTAACTGGTACATCTACTTTGACGTAGAGTTCAATAGTATCTTTTTTGCAGAGTTGCAAAAGTGCTGGTACTTGCATATATTGCACAGGAAGCTCTACCCAGTCTAGTGTAGTAGTTCCTTTTGGAATCACCGTATAATTTTTATTTTGTGGCACAGAAACGCCAAATGCGCTACCTTTGTCAAATTCTTCCTTGTTGAGATATACTTTTGCATTAGGAAAAGATATGTTGAGTGTCGTATTTGTGGGATTTACAACGGTAGGGCGTACTTTGAAAACAACACTATCACCGCTAAGACCTACGGCAAATTCTGTTCTTACCTCAATTCCATTAGCGGCTCTGATAAGACTTGCTGCATAAGCGGCTACACCAAACAGCATCACGCCACTAAGTAGCCAGCCAACAGGTATTTCTTTTTTGCGGAAATCTTCTACAAATTGCATATATTTAAGTTTCGTTCAAGTGTTTTTTTTTGTATCTTTGTTGTTGCATTTTACAATGCCCCTACACTTATATATACAAAAAACGCCTATTGAACTTGCCATTTTGCGTGATATTGCGTGATATTGCGTGATATTGACTTTTATTGACTTTTAAGCCAAAAAAAATATAGTAGATTTGCAAATCAAATTTCAGAAAATATGGAGAAAAAAATAACTTACAGACTAATTGATTTTGAGGTGTGGTTTAGCGTTTCTAGGAATACGCTTATATCACGCCTGAAAAAAAGCAATGTTTACAAGGAAAAGATTGAAGGGAAACGTATTTATTTTGAGGATACGGCAAGAGCGATTTTTGGTGCTTTTGGAACTGATTTTGATACTTTTTTTAGTAGGAAAAAAATATTTAATGAAACTTAACTAATCAATAAACTTAATTTTTATGGAAAAACACAATAGAAACGACCCACAACAAAATTGGGAACAACTCAACCACGCCCAAAAAGTGGTGCAAACGTGGGAAGAACACAAAAAATACGCTAATGCACTATGCGACAAACGAGAAGATGGTGAAGATATTTCGCAAGATACCGCAGAAATATTCCTCAACGTAGAACGAATACAAGACGTTTTTACGCACAAAAACGCCCAAAATGCGCTTAAAACAAGCATTTTAAGTTTATTGGAAAATAGTAGCCCCCCACAAAATAACTATACAGAATATACTCAATTATGGCGTAGATGCCTTAGAAACCTTGCCGTAAAACTTTTGAGAGAAAATCAAAACAAAAAAATAAATTTGTTTGAGATACAAAAAATGTTCAAAAATGCTGGTTTTGATGTAGAAAATACAACCGTAAATTACGAAATAAATTTGTTTTTCAATGATTTGATAGAGAATACAGAGTATTTGGAACAACCTGTGTTAGCTTTTATTGAAAAAAAAAAAGGCTATTCTGTTGAGGAAATTGCTAAAAGTCAAAGTAAAAGTTGTAAAAAAGTAGAAAGAGATATAAAAATCATTACAGATATTTTAGAAGAATTTAAAATCAAAGAAAATGAATATTAGAGAAAAACACGCAATACTTGAAGAGTTGGAAGCCTTAATAAAAGTTTTTGAGGAGATGAAACATAACTCAAATTGGCTTCTTACTGAAAAAGTATCACGATATCACGACAGAAGTAGGCAGCTAATACAGGAATTTGTTGATGAGGATTTTGTCAAATTGAAAGAAAAATGGAATAAAACTATATCAGATGCAACAGCTAGCGTTTTAAGCGAAATCTCAAACGAGTTACAAAAAACATATCTAATAACCGTATGAAAAATAGCATTATTGATATTTGGGAGTTTCTAAAACTTCTTTTTACAGGCTTTTTGTTCTATTTCGGCTGCTATCTGCTTAATATTTTGTGCTTTTTTGCGCTTATTACTGGTCTTTCGTGGATTATTAAACTGATATTTCGGTAAAGTTCCGCATTGCTTCGGCATTGCTTCGGCATTTCATAGTAAAAACCGCATTTTTTGTTCAATTTTATGTTAAAAACAGTAAAAAATCTCTAATTTTTAGAGATTTTTTCTTTTTTCTTGGAAAAATTTTGTTTTTTATTTGCAATAACAAAGTTTTTTATTTATGTTTGAATGTTTTTAATAAAGTTTTCAAATTATTTAACTTCTAAATCTAAAAAAGATGAGAAAAAATTTCAATTTCGTTTTAATTTTGCTTTTTGTTGCGTGTGTTTTCAGTTCTTGCGTGAAAAAATCTGACCCACCCACGCCACAAAGCACCATCATTGGCAAGTATATGACAACATCTGTAACGAGAGAGTCTGGCGGAGTAACAACGAGCATAATAAGGAGTTGCGACCTTGATGATATTACAGAATTTAATGGGAGCGGACAAGTAATTGCGGACAATGGCAATCTAAAATGTACTGCAACCTCACCAGCAACAGAAACATTTCCCTACACTATTCAATCAGATGGGAAAAATATGACCATAGATGGAAAGTTGTATTTTATAGAACTTTTGAGTAGTACAGAATTAAAAATTGCTCTGATTGGTACAACTTCTACTGTTAGACTTACTTTTACAAGAAGATAATCTTTTGCACCTTTTACGAAAATAAAAAAAGTCCTCTCAAATTTGAGAGGACTTTTTTTTATCTTCGTTGTAGATATATTTGATAAACTCCCAATGTTTTTTAATAAGATCTCGTTGATGCTTGATGCCTTGCATATTATCATCTGTGCAGTCAAGGTTTTTTTCTACCATAACAACCAAAACATTATATTCTATGGATTGATGCCCTAGCGTTTTTTGCGTGTGTGCGCAATAAAAACCTTGCATATACGCAACACAAAAACCGTTAAAACTTATTAGCGGTGGTGTTAATTTCTTTTTGAGGAAATTAAAAGAATGTAAAAAACCTTGAACTCCAACTATTTTTTCATTCTCGTAATCCTTAAAATCAAAATTATTGTGATGCAAAGACCATAAAATTTTGTGTGGTATCTTAAAAATAACTTGGTCTTCAAATGGAATATAATTAACTTTTCTAATATCTCGTAAGAAATAATACCAAAATCCACAAAGAGATTCATAAGAAATATTTGACAAATCTCTTGTCAAATAAATAAAAATCTCTTGTCT
Source organism: Raineyaceae bacterium (assembly GCA_043772375.1). Lineage (GTDB taxonomy): Bacteria > Bacteroidota > Bacteroidia > Cytophagales > Thermonemataceae > JANYGM01. Next base: position 38,757 of record JAYVGJ010000118.1, read on the forward strand.
GCTATCTTTTGGGTTGAATTTACAAATGCGCTTAAAATATTTGCAGCAAAAGCCATATTTTGTCATCAGTTCGTTGTCGTATTTTTTAAGTTGCGAAAATCCTATGTTTTGGAATCCCTCATCATCAGACATTATCAGCAACAATAAGTTTTCAAATTCTTTGTTCATTTTTTTGTGGTTTTATAAAAGCTACCGCAAAATCTTTACAGTAGCTTTTTTTCAAAAGTTTTGGTTAGTCGCACAAAAGAAAAAAAAGCATATCTAATTCATTTCTTTGTGTAATTCTGAAACAAGGATAATGTAATTTGTTTGGGAAACTCCCCACTGATTTGTGGGCATCATCTATGATTTTAATGTTGAAAGTATCAAAATCTTCGTGTTCATTGATAGCCACAGACAAAACTCTTTTTTTCTCTTTGTTTTCAAAAATCTCGTGATAACTTTCTTTGAGTTTATCACCATTTGTTAGCACAAATCCTTTTTCTGCAAGGACTTTGTAAAATTCTTTTTCTTTCATTGTTTTGAGGGTTTGTAACGCTCCGACTTGCGGAGCGTTGGGTGAGAGTTTTAATTTTTTCTTAGAATACTTTTTGATGTTTTGAAATATTTGAAAAGCTAAATACGTTTGGTCTATTTCATCAGACGCTATTAACTCAAATAAACTGTGGACACTTTCTTTGAACTCTAACGCAAAATATAAATTGTAAGAGGAAAATCCATCATCTTCATACACAAATCTATTTTTCAACAAACATTTTTCAAATGCAGTATTTTTAAAATCAGTATAAGAAAAAATACAAATACAGTCTTCTGATAAATCTACGTAAATATGGTCTATTGGGGTATCTACCCTAAAACAAATAACCTTTCTTAAAACAGGTTTTAATTTTTTATCTAAGTCAAATATTTTACGAAAAGTCTTTTTACTTATATTGTTGCTCATATTTAGTTTTTTTCTACTGCTAAACATTCAGAAAAAAGCACCACTACATCAATGAAAGTACCAAAAAGCAACTCACTCACCGTAAAACTTGTTTCTGTAATAGTGTGAATAGTGTAAGTCCTTATATGATTCATATCCGTATTAGCGAGATAGGGGGGCAATTTTTCGCTCCCATCTATACATTTATACTTTTCAGTATAATATTTGTGTGTGAATATTGCGCCCTGCAAAAATTCATCTTTCGTTATTGCTTCCATCTTCTTAGTTGGTTTGTGCTTATCCAAACGCTGGTATTTGGATAAGCTGGTTAAATTAGAATAAATCTAGTTGTTCGTTTTTTGGAGTGCAGAAAATAGCTGC
>JAYVGJ010000119.1:0-11375 GCA_043772375.1 Raineyaceae bacterium
CATATTTATTATTCGCTATAAATATCTCGCCCCGCTGGGGCTGAATACAAAACAACAATTTAAGAAAATCAGGTTTCCGTATAAATCTTAGTAGAACCACTATTTTTTTAATATAAATACCAACATAGCGTAAAAAAGTATTCAAAGTTCTTTTTTTGAGCCTTTTAGTAGGTCATTTCCTGTCTTTCCAAAGTTTGGAAAGGCTTTTTTATTAGCTTTTTGTTATGGTTTCCTTAGCTTTTGGAAATGCTACAACATTCGCAAATAAAACGGCAAACATCATAAAACTCCAGCGTACCCATTTTATCTCTGCAAAAACAAAGAAAAGCACAATAGGAATAATGATAGCCAATAGATATAGAAACCGCATTAAGTAAAGTTTTTGGTTATTTTTCATTGCTAACTTTTTCTTTTTGAATAGGAGAATAATCTGTTTTGATATTGCCATTAACATATATTTTATCAAAATAGCACTTTGCCCCTGTCCCGTTTATCAAATTTCCCGTATTTTGAATGTGAAAATGTAGATGAGCTTCAGAGGAATTGCCAGAATTGCCACAAAGTCCTAAAAATTGTTTTTGTTTGACCTTATCACCTTTTTTCACCTTTATTGATTGATTTTTGAAATGGCATAAAAACACGTATTCATTATTAGCAGTTTTGATGATAACCATATTACCTGCTGTATTTTTTGCGTCCATTACACCAGGAATATTATCTGCAATTCCATCAATTAAGGCAACTATTTCTCCATCACAAGGTGCAATAAGCTCTTTTCCGAAAGCATAATAGTCTTCATTTTTCTCACCTTTTTTCTTATATGACCTACCCTTTTTGTCAAATATGACAATGTCAAAAGCCCCTTTTTGCTCATTACTTTCCACGTGATAATTAAGCTCTTTGGTATCTCCGCCCCAAACAATATCCCAAGTGTCATTAAAAGGAAGCACCATTTTAGTTATGTTACGTTCTATTTTTGGTATAGTTCCATCTTCAAATGGCTTCATACGAAGTCCTCGTATCTTTGAATTTGCATCAACGGTAACTATTAGTGTTGCTAACCCGTTCTCACATTCAGTTTTATATGTATTCGTAGCATCTTTATTCTTAATGAAGGTGCTTTTCTTAATTTTCCCAAACATTGTGTTCAAAATATTGAGCGTTTCCTTTGTTTTTTCAAGTGGTAATGCGTTTTGCATATTGGCATCAAACATAGCAAAAATGCCTTCATAATCACCACCATTGTACTTTTTTTCATATTGCTCTGCTACTGCTTTGCAGGCGAGATTTTCTGTTTGCGCCATAAGTTGGCTACTCCAGCAGTTACCAAAAATCAGCATACAAGCTAAAAAAGAACTTTTTACAATATTTCTCATAAATATTCGTTTAAATGAAACCAAATAACGCTATGAATATGTTTTTATTACGAATTTAAAATAAATATTTTACTGATATGAACGCAAGACCAAAAATAGCCTTAAAACTCTCCCAAACAGACAAAATTATAGAAATCTCAAGTTTTCTAATTTTAGCTATTTTGTGGATTTTAGTTGTGTATAATTATGCTGGTTTGCCCGCAATAATCCCCACGCATTACAACGCTTTGGGTGAAGCCGACAGATTTGGAAACAAAGATAATATTTTCTCACTACCCATTATAGCAACGGTTTTGTTTGTGGGAATGACTTTTTTGAACAAATTTCCGCATATTTTCAATTATCCGACAAATATTACAACGGAAAATGCGTTAGGACAATACACCAACGCAACAAAAATGATGAGAGTTGTAAAACTTGCTATTGTGTTCATTTTTGCGTTGATGACCTTCAAAACAATACAAGCAAGCACGCTTGGCATTTGGTTTTTGCCACTTGTTTTGATGTTGGTTTTTATTCCAATCTTTTTTCAAGTGAAAGCCTCAAAAATAAAATAATTTCAAAAATAAATCCTTATGCTCAAATATGCCTTTCTTTTCTTGCTTCAAATAGCTTTTATTAGTGTTTTTGCACAAAACAACCAAAATACAGAACTTGATACTGTTGTGCAAACGGGCAAATACAAACTTCCTGCAAAGGTGGTTTTGCCCAAAACCAAAAATTTTCCCATCGTGATTATGCTGGCAGGCTCTGGACCTCAAGACAAAGACGTTAGTATTGGACCAAACAAACTTTTTAGGGATATTGCAGAAGGTTTTTTGAAAAATAATATTGCCTCTATCCGCTACGACAAACGAACGCTCACTTATGGCAAAGAAATAATGAAAGAATACGACAGTCTTAGCATTGAAAAGGAAACAATTGAAGATGCTTTGAGTGCCGTTGCACTCGCAGTTGCGCTGGCAAAAACCTTTCCTAATGTTGATAAAAGCAATATTTGGATAATGGGACACAGTTTGGGCGCAATGTTTGCACCTGCTATTGGCGCAAATAAAAGCGTGAAAGGAATTATTATGTTGGCTGGCTCATCTCGTAATTTTGAGGATATAGCATTGGAGCAATACGAGTACATTTATTCGTTGGATACTACGCAAACAGCAATAAAAAAAGAAATAAGCAACCTAAAAACGAAAATTCAAAACCTCAAAAAAATAGATAAAACTAACAAAACTACCACTTCTCCAAAAGAATTGCCGTTTTCGTTGCCACAAAATTATTGGCTTAGTCTGCAAAAAAACAGCCCAGAAAAGTTTGCAAAGGCACTTTTACAGAAACCAGTTTTGGTTTTGCAAGGTGAAAAAGATTATCAAGTTTTGATGAAAGATTTTGAACTATTGAAAATCCTATTTCAAAAGCACAAAAAAGCAAGTTTTATTTCTTATCCTACTCTAAATCATTCGTTTATGGAGAGTAAAGGCGCAAAAGGCGTACCCGCAGATTATATGGTTGCAGGCAAATTCTCTGAAAAAGTAATCAAAGATATGAGTGATTTTATTGGTAGAAATAAGAAGTAGAAAATTACATTTTCATCAATTCCGAAAGGTTGATGCTTGTTTTTTGATAAAAAGCAATTTTTATTTTTTCTTTATCATTTAAAATACTCTCACACGTTACAAGATTATCATTAGGACTTAGTGATTTGAAAATCTTAAATATTTTACTTTCATTTTCCTGTAAATCATTGTGCGTGTAGGCATTTTTTAGGTAGAAAACCACGCCTTTAAAATCAAGAAATATCTTTTTATTTTCAAAATCTTTTTCAGGAAAATTATTCAAAGAAAATAACATATAAATTCTGTTTATACCGCTTTCAAACTTTTCTAGGCAGGTTTGTAAAGTGCTAAATTGGTGTTTGTTATTCTTAAAACTACTAGGTTTTATAGTTGTTTTAAGCTCTATAAATATGATTGAAAGATGAAATTGGTTTTCATTTTTACTTTTTTTCAAAATTAAAAATGCTATTTCTGGCGTTTTGGAGGTGCTTTTTGAAAAAATCCCTTTAATTTCCTGCTCAAGATTTATACGCCATACAGAAAGAATATCAGTAGTTTTTTGATAAATAATTTCAATTTTCTTTAATTCCGCATCTGGATTATCTTCTTTTACAATAATTGTTTCATCATTGGTGATGTCTTCAATAAAATTTACTTTTTTGAGAAATGACAAGAATTTATCACCTATAAGATTTTGATTATCAATTAAATACATAATTATTCACGTTCTTTTAAGTAGATGTAATCAGTAAGTAATTCTCCAGCTTTTGCTACGGCATTAGAAACATTTTTAAAATCTCTAAAAAACACGCCATAATTGTCATCTCCATAATCAATAATCTGTTTTCCGTCAAAGAAATAAACGCCCAAATTATCTTTTGACAAAGAAACTTCTGGGTTGAGGTGTTCTAATTGATTTTCTTCAATGATTTTTTTTGGGTCTATTCCAAATTTATTTTTAAGTACATCTAAATACAAATAATTATTTACTGCTTCTGCTAAAAGTGGGCTATGTGTTGTTATTAGCACTTTATTACTGTTTTGACTAGCAAATTCTATTAAAATATCCAATAATTTTATTTGATTTTTTGGGTGTAGATTTTCCTCTGGCTCGTCAATCATCAAAAAATTACCATTTTTACTTGTCCAATATTTGAAATAAATATAAAGCAAAGTAAGTTGATTAACAGACGAAGACGACATATACATAGGAAGTTGTTTGTCTATTTGGTTCATTTTGAAGAAAAAATCTATCATAGAAATGCCTTCAATACTATTCATTACGACACTTCCGCCCATCAAAGTAGCTACTTTCTCCACCAATGAAGTGTAATTTTCATTAATTTCAATATCTTTATTGAAATTATAAAGTTGCTCAAACAACTTGTTTACGGGCTCTGAATAAGGATTTTTTGTGGAGTTGTGAATTTCAGTAAGTTTTTCTCTAAAATAGTCTTCATTATCACTAAACTTTGTTGTTTTAAGTAACTCATCAACTTTTCCCATTCTTTTCTCATTCTTTTCCCGTTCTAATCCATAAATATATTGATAAAAAGTAGAGTAAAAAGTCCTGCTTGCAGGTAAGAAAAATGTAATATGATTATGATTAAGCAATAATTTTATAATGGTATCAACAAATAATCCTTTTTTTAAAGGGACTATATTGCTGTAGGATTTTATTCTATGATTAGTTAATTCATCAGGATTAAAGTATTTCATTCTTTCAAAAGTGCCTACTAATTCATTCTCTTTTTTATCAAGAATAAAAAAGTTAGTGGCTAGTCCTTTATCAAAATTTGCATAAGATGCTACACTAAATTTAGCACTTTTAATCCTCTCAAAATCATAGTCAAAAACCATAGAAAAATCTCCTAAAACGGTTTTTTCAAATGGTGTATTCTGAATATTATAAGTATTTGCAAGTTCTTTTTTGATAAAAATAGCATATTTTGCCAGAATATCATCAACCAAAAGTTTATCAATATCAATAGAAGTTATATTTTCAAAATCTATACTTATCTCCACTTGTTCTGAAAATCTTTGGATAATTTTCTCATTAAAAATAGTCCAAAGCAACTGTGAAACGTAGGTTTTGCCACTATTATTTTCTCCAACAAAAACGTAAAAATTTTTTGTTAAATCAATTTTTTGGGTATTGTTTTTAATAGGACCTAAATTTTTTATTAGTACGTTCATTGCAAATTGGTGTTTATTGTTTTAGCACAAATATAGCTAGTTTTTGTTGGTATTAAAAGTATTTTAGAAAGACTGATAAAAAAAGTCAAATCTAACCCAAAATCCTACTCCAAAAGTGCCATAATATCTTCTTTGCTAAGGCTTTTCATAAAACTTTCTTCCACGTTTATCAAATCATTTGCAAGTTTTTTCTTGTTGTGTTGAAGTGCTAAAATCTTCTCTTCAACGGTGTTTTTGGAGATAAATTTATAAGTAAAAACCACGTTTTTTTGTCCTATGCGGTGCGCTCTGTCTATTGCTTGCGCTTCTGCGGCAGGATTCCACCAAGGGTCAAGCAAAAACACGTATTCTGCTGCCGTAAGGTTAAGACCAACGCCTCCAGCTTTCAAAGAAATCAAAAAAACTTTTATATTTTCGTCCTTTTGGAAAATCTCTACTTGTGTTTGTCTGTCTTTGCTACTGCCGTCTAGGTACGTGTAAGGCACTTTTTGTGCATCTAAATATTCTCTCACAAGGCTAAGATGTTTGACAAATTGGCTAAAAACAAGCATTTTCTTTCCGTTTTCCACCAAAACGGATATTTTTTCTATGATTTGCTCCATTTTCCCTGACGTACCCACATATTCATTGTCTATCATTTTTGGGTGATTAGCTATTTGGCGTAGTTGGATAAGCCCTTGAAGTAGCAAAATCTGTGATTTGCTCACGCCATTTAGTTCTATTTCCTCCAAAATTTGGTTTCTATAATGTGATTTTGTGCGCTCATAAAGTTCGTTTTGTTCTTTGCTCATTTTGCAATAAAGCACGCTTTCCACCTTGTCTGGCAACTCTTTTGCTACTTGTTTCTTATCTCTGCGTAAAATAAATGGCTTTATTGTGGCGTAAAGTTTCTTTAATTTCAATAGATTTTCTTGTTTTTCAATAGGATTTAAAAACTCTTTTCTAAAAAAAGTTTGCGTGCCTAAAAGCCCTCTATTGATAAAATTCATTTGCGACCATAAGTCCATTGTGGTGTTTTCAATGGGTGTTCCTGTAAGAATTAGGCGTTTTTTGGAGCGCAAAAGTAGTACCGCTTTTGAAGTATTGGCACTAGGATTTTTGATAGCCTGCGACTCATCTAAAATGATATAATTAAACAAAATCTTCTCTAAATGGGGCGTATCTATGCGTGTGATGCCATAAGTTGTAATAATCACATCAAAATGACTAAAAGCAGCTATTTTTTTCTCACGTTTTGCGCCTGTATATATGAGTACACGCAGGCTAGGCGCAAATTTGGCTATTTCTATCACCCAATTATGCACAAGCGAAGTAGGCAAAATAATAAGTGAGGGGATATTTATTTCTTCTGTTTTTTGTTTTTCAGAAAGCAAAAGCGCAATAGTTTGAATGGTTTTTCCCAGTCCCATATCATCAGCAAGGCAACCGCCAAGCCCAAAATCACCCAGAAAACGCATCCAATTATAACCTGCTTTTTGATATGGGCGCAGTTCTCCCACAAAACCCGCAGGCAACAAATAATCTTCTATTTGCTCAAAATCACGTAATTTATCCAGTTTTTTTGAAAAATCAACTTCCGCTAATTGTGCTTCTTTTAGTTCTTGTACGAGGTTAAAATGATGTTTTTGCAATTGAAAATGATTGTTATTATTGTCATCATCATCTAAAAAATGTTGTGTGTTATGAAATAAATCAACATATTTGTCTAGCCACATTTGGGGAATAATGGCAATTTCACCATCAGGTAAAGTAAAACTTGTTTTTCCTGCCAAAATATACTTGCAAAGTTTCAAAAAAGGCACTTCAAATGCTCCAAACATAATTTTAGCATTGATATCAAACCAATCTTTTACTTCTTTTATAACAATATTGATGCTTGAAGTACCCAAAAAATACTGCTTACTATCTGTTTTGTTTTGTTGAATAGTAATTTTAAGCCTTTGTAGCGTTTCAGCGTGGTTATTTACCCAATCAAGAAAAATATTTTTATTCGTATCTTGATGAATATTATTTTCTTTCAAAAAATCTAAAACATTTTTCTCATAAACAGTATCTTTTTTGATGCGGTGAAAGATAAAAGAATTTTCTGTTTTTTCTACGCTGACACTTGCTTTGGCATCTTTGCTGTCATCTTTGAGCGTGTTTTCGTCAGCTAAAAAACTAAAAGCTCCATATTTAAAATTGATTTCTAAGGATAAATTATTGTCTGAAACCACCCCACTAGCAACTGCTAGCCCCTCCTTTTGAAGGAGGGGAGTTTGTTCCCCTACTTTTAAGGAGGGGTTAGGGGTGGTTTTATTGATGTTTTCAGTAAAATAAATGATACTTGCTGGCGGATATTGTTCTGTTTTAATGCTAAAACCCTCTGCGTGAACGTCAAAAGATGCCACAAGCGGTGCAACAAACTTTTTAAAATACATTTCTTCCATATTTTTCGGAATATTGATGAATTTTTTGTTCAAAAAAGGGCGTAATTTATGTCCATCAACATTTTGCTGAAAATGATATAAATTGTTGTTTACGAGCAAATAAGCGGGTTCGTTACATAAAATCAAGGCATTCTTATACTGAAATTCTAGCTTATTTCCCTCGTGTTTGAGCGTAGGAAAGTAGTGAGTATTTTCTTCATTTCTAAAAAAATGAAACAAAATACTCACAGGATTAAGTAGTTTTTGAATTTCTTGCCACGTTGGGTTGCCATCAGTTCCCATCACAAAAAGCCGTTTTTGATGCGTTAAAGTAAGTATTAAAGCAAGTATTTTAGCTTTTTTTGCATCAATATAATTTGCTATTGCTTCTTGCAAAGGTTTGTCGCCTTTTTCTTTATGATAAATTTTCAGAAAAAAGTCTGTTGGCGTAATTTTTTTGTTATAAAATTTCTTTATAATTGCCTCTGGCTGAATGCTATCCATTAAAGCAACTAATTCAAAATCAGTTTTATCTAAGTTTGCAGTAAATTCTGGTGCGTTTTTAGAAGAAATATTTTGATATTGTAGCGTGAGTTGCTTTTTAGAGTTGATTTGCACCACAAAAGCCTCCACCAAATAACCTAAATATTCGTGCAAAAAAAGCGCATAAATAGCCTCAAAAGGCTGTGTAGTAGATACTTTCATTTTTGAATTGTGAATGAATACGAATTATTGATAATCAAATTATAACTAATGTCATACTACTATAAATTGCTTGTCCGTTTCCCCAGGTTCCACGTGGGGCTATGATAGTTCAACCCCGTTGGGTAATATGCTCAGAGGATTAAAAAAAATCCTTTATCTTTGTGGTTATGACACAACAAATAACAAAGGATTTAAGAGTATCTGAAACAGAACCCTCAGGCAAGATAGCAAAAAACAATGAAAAGCTATCAAAATACAAAGAAAAATGCGCTAAACTTTCTAAAGAGAATAGCCGTCTTAGACAAAGTAATAAGGAGAAACAAGCTAGCAATGAACGTTTACGCACTAAAAACCAAGTTAAAACGGATAAAATAAAGTATTTGGGTCGTTTAGAGCGTGGTTATAGCAAACCAGCAGGACATCAATATCCTTCTATGCTGATAGAGCTTGGTGTACTACTTCGTGTCAGTACAGGCATTTCTTACCGTAATATTTCTACTATTTTTGGTATTTTGCAGGGCTTTTTTGATTTCCCAGAAAGTGCCGTTCCTAGTGCCAATACCATTCAAAATTGGACAGATAAAGTGGGGTATAATTTGCTTGAAAAAGGGGATAAAAGTTTCTTAGGCACAGAGGTAGTGGCTATTGTAGATGAGAGTTTTCAGGTAGGCAATATCAAAATGCTTTTAATTTTACTTACTCCTTTGGAAAAATTAACTACAAAAGGCTTGTGTTTTTCTGATGTTCGTATTGGGTATATTGGTTATTCTAAAAGCTGGATAGCTCCTAAAATAGCTGCAGCACTTGCGGAAACAGTAGAGAAATTTGACTTAAAATTAGCGTATGTTTTAGGAGATGAGGCATCTAACATTGTAAAAAGTGCTTCTTTAGCAGGTGTGGCACACGTACCAGATATTAGTCATGCCATTGGCACTTGTATTAGTAATACATATGGAAAAAAAGACGCTTATACAACTTTTGTCAAACTAATTAGTAGTTATCAATGTAAGGGTGTTAATCAACCATTAAGTTACTTGATACCCCCTAACCAGCGCACAAAAGCTCGTTTTATGAATCAGCACGCTATGGTGGATTGGGCAACCACAGTGATAGCAAAATTTGAAGAGTTAAATGAAAAAGAGAAGGTCTTTTTTGAAGCTTTACCTGCTCACAAAAATATGGTTAAAAGTTTATATTATTGCTTAGAAAATGCGCAAAAAGTGAGTTTATGGTTAAAAGAAGAAGGATTTTCTGTGGAAATGTATGATAGAATAATACTTTATTTATCTGATTTTAGTGTTTTTGATGACTATCATCAAGAGTTTATTATACACTTAAAAAGCTACCTAGAAAGCTACAAACAGTCTTTTACACAAATTTTTCTTCAAGAGGAAACAATAGATATAACTACAGAAATAGTGGTAGAAGAGGAGCTAAAACAAGATGATTCACCTTGTAATAAACGCATAAATGTCTGTTCTGATGTAATAGAGAGTATATTTGGAAAATATAAGAGAATGATAAGCAATAATAAATTTGCAGGTGTTTCCTATATTGCGCTAGAATTACCTTTGTTCACAATCTCTTTAAATCAACTACGAAAAGAAATAATACCTGCCATTGAAGCAATAAAAATGTCAAAAATTAAGCAGTGGAAAGATACATATAATATTGAAAATCAAGCAACTAAAAGGAAAGATTTCTTCAAAACTTGACGGAAGAAATCAATCCTCTGAGCATATTAGGGTTAGGGGTGGTTAAAAATAGAATTATTCATAAACTCTATTGACTGCTAATGTGTGTATATACAACTGCATACTTTCACTACAAACATAATGAAAGTATTTTCATTATCCAAGTAAAAGATAATTTATTTCGTATTTACATCTGAAATTGTGTAGGAAGGTATGAAATTATTGGATTTTCTACGTTTCTATTACTTTTGTTTTCAGCCCTGCCCAATGGAGTTTATCAATAGTAATACCAACAATATAAGCATCAATTTCTATGTTTCCTACAAAAAAAACCTGAATTTTATTAAGGTTTTTGCGCATTGTGTAGGCAAGTTCTTGGAATTTCTCCACAATATCCAAATCTTCATCAGAGTGCCACTCTTGCGGAGTGGTAACTACTCTAAAGAAATTATCTAGTGTTTTTTGCGTAATTTGCGTGTCTGCTGGAAGTTGCAAATATTCCAAAATTTGGGCATTGTTGAGGGCTTCTTTTGTAGGTAAATTCCACGAAAATGCTTCAAAAGGCTCATCAGATTCACTTGGAAAAAGTAATCCATCTGCGGCAGCCGTAAATTTATCTAAGGTAGTTTGTAGTTTTTCTTCTTCTATCATAAAATTGCTAAATTGAGAGATTTTTCCAAGTCTTTAAAACGTCCCCCTACTTCCTAAGGAGGGGTTAGGGGTGGTTAAAATAGAATTATTCATAAACGCTATTTTATTGCTCCAAAAAAAGTGTTGGCAGGTTTTGCGACATCTTGGCTAAAATGAAAATCATAAAAATGCTGATACACTTCTTCTCTTGAAAGCACGCCATCACCATTCCCATCAAGCAAATTAAAAACCATTTGTGCATTTTCCACAGGATTTCTAAAACCTTGATAAAGTTTTGTAAACTCATTGAGTTGAAGTTTGTCATCTTTATTAATATCAATCAGAGGAAAAATATTATCTAAAAATGGCTTGACAAATTGCTCATACGTATTATCATTTACAAGAGTGCGTTCATACGCCTGTAGAAATTCTGCCAAACTGATTTTGTCATCATTATTCATGTCAGAAACCATCATTAGTTTGCGCCAATATTTTTTAAATGCACTACCAAAATTCTTAGAATTTTCGTCCCCCATTTCCCAATTAAAAATCTTTGCAAAATTCTCCACAATGATATCCATATCTTCTGCTTCAACGGTATTATTTCCGTCAGCATCAAAGAAATGAAATAATTGGGTGATTTTTTTCTTCTGAAATTCAGTAAGCATAATTTTAAAATAGTTTTAGTTTAGAGATAATTTTCAAGATAATCCAAATTAGATAACGACATTGCTAATTTGTTTTTTTAATACATTGTTACGGAGTTCCGTAAGTACGACTTACGGCTATGAATATTAAACCCTTTCAGGGTTT
>JAYVGJ010000120.1:0-8890 GCA_043772375.1 Raineyaceae bacterium
TGATTATGAGAATAATTTTCACTAAATATGGAACTATTTTGCTACAATTACGTAAAGTATTTTTAAACATCAAAAGTAGTAGCTTTTTTATTATTTTCAGTTATTTTTTGAAAAAATATTTTGTGGCAAAGTTTTTGATTTAAAGTTTGATGACCATAAAATTATACAAAATAGTATATTTGATGCATTAAAAGGTACTATTTTGATTTTTTTGATAATTTAATGTAATTAAAAATATATTTTTTTCCTAAAATATTTGTTCTTTCTTAATATTTTTACTTACTTTGCGTGAGTGTTATCCTTTATAATTTTACAAATGTAGCTTTATAACTACATTTGTTAGTGTCTAATAAAATAAGAATTCTAATTAAAACGTATCAATTTCGTATGAAATACCTTGTATCCGCTCTCGTATTGGCATTTAGTATTACCTTTGCAACTGAAAGCCTTGCTCAAAAAAGAAGTAAAGTAAGAGGCGTAATGCCTGTTTCTCCTATTTATACAATGGACGACGACGGCGACAAAGTCCCTAATGTACGTGACCAATGCCCAGGAACACCCAAAGGAACTGCCGTAGATACTTTTGGTTGCCCACCTGATAGTGATGGAGATGGTTTGTATGATTATGAAGACAAATGTCCAAATGAATTTGGTCCTCGTATCAATATGGGTTGCCCTTGGAAAGATACTGACGGTGACGGAGTCACAGATAACGTAGATAAGTGTATCAACGAAAAGGGACTTCCTATTTATGATGGTTGCCCAGAAGTAGATACAGACAAAGATGGTGTGCCAGATAGAACAGATAACTGCCCCGACGTACCAGGAAAGATAGAAAGAGATGGTTGCCCAGATGTGCCACCACCACCAAAAGTAACTGTTACCAAAGAAGAAGAAAAAACGCTTAATGATGCAAGTAAAGTGAATTTTGCAGTAAATAAAGCTGTTATTCTTGCCAACTCTTTTAGTATTTTGAACAAAGTTGTGGATATTATGAACAAATATCCTACTGCAAGTCTTTCGCTAGAAGGTCATACGGATAGTGATGGAGATGATGCTAAAAATTTAAAACTTTCAGATGACCGTGCCGCATCAGTAAGAGCCTATTTAGTTAAAAAAGGCATTGATGGAGGACGTATGACAAGCAAAGGTTTTGGTGAAACGCAACCAATTGCAACAGGTAATACCAAAGAAGACAAGGCAATCAACCGCCGCGTGAAAATGAATATCTCTACTTCCAAAAAGTAGTTAATATAGAAAACTAAAAACCGCTTTTATTTGTGTTAGCACAAGTAAAAGCGGTTTTTAATTTTTATAAATGTAATTTCAGAAACTATCTTTGGGATAAAAATCAAATAACTTAAAAATAAAAGTTTTACATTCGTACTTCGTACCTCTTACTTCATACCTTTTTCTTTAAACCATTCCCAAGTAATTTTTAGTCCTTCTCTTGATTTAATGGGGTTTTGGTAGCCTAAAAGTGTATTTATCTTGGAAATATCAGCCAAACTATTCTGTACATCACCTTTTCTACTTTCTTGATAAATAGCTTTTAAGTCTGTTTGAGCATATTCTCTTAATGTTTCAAACAAATCATTCACAGAAATACGTTCTCCGCAAGCCACATTATAGATTTGATTAACGGCATCAGTTTTTTCTGCAAAAACCGCTTTTATATTAGCCTGAACGGCATTTTCTACAAATGTAAAATCCCTTGTTTGCGTGCCATCTCCATTTATTTTGGGTGAACTATTTGTTAATAAAGCCTCTGCAAAAAGTGGGATAACAGCCGCATAAGCACCTTTTGGGCTTTGGCGAGGTCCAAAAATATTAAAATAACGCAAACCAATGGTATTCAAACCGTAAGTACGGTTGAAAACATCAGCATAAAGTTCGTTTACGTATTTTGTGAGCGCATACGGAGAAAGCGGTTTACCTATTTCGTCTTCTTTTTTTGGCAATTTTTGGCTATCTCCATAAGTAGAAGAGGAGGCAGCATACACAAAACGCTTAATATCAGCATCTTTTGCTGCCACGAGCATATTCAAAAAGCCCGTGATATTTGCTTCATTTGTTGCTATGGGATTGTCTATACTGCGTGGAACAGAGCCAAGAGCCGCCTGATGCAAGACAAAATCCATACCTTTGCAGGCTTTGTGGCAAGTTTCCAAATCTCTAATATCCCCTTCCAAAAGCTCCACAATAGTATTATTAGCAGTATTTTCTAGGAATGGTATAATATTTTCTCTTTGTCCAGTAGAAAAATTATCCAAAATACGCACTTTGCCTGCATTATATTTTACCAAATATTCTACCAAATGAGAGCCTATAAAACCTGCGCCACCAGTTACCAAAAAAGAGAAATTTTTGAGAGATTGTTGTTGAAATGCCGTATTATACATTAAATAATGGGGAATTGTGAGTTGTAAGTTTTGAATTTAGTGCAAAAGTAGTTAAAAAATAGGATATTTTTCTATTTTTTTGCGTTTAAACCACCCCCAACTCCTCCTTTAGAAAGTTGAGAGAATTTTTATCTAAAAAAGGTTTTCCACAATATTTTTAAATCTAATAAAAAGGCTACATTTTGTACGTACCAAGCATCTAAATCCGCTTTTTGGTCAAGTGGAAGGTCTGCACCGCCATTTATTTGCGCCCAACCTGTCATTCCTGGCAAAACTTGGTGCCTAAGTGCCTGCAAAGGCGTATAGCGTCCCAAATATTCTGGTAAAAGTGGGCGTGGACCTACAAAACTCATTTTTCCTAAGAAAATCTGTATTATTTGCGGAAGTTCGTCAAGATGTGTTTTGCGCAAGAAAAAACCTATTTTTGTTGTTCTGATGTTGTCGTGAAGTAAGTTTTGGTTAATATCTTTTTGTTCATTCATTGTTCTGAATTTATAAATATAAAACATTTTTTCATTTTTTCCTACACGTAATTGAAGGAAAAATATTTTTGAAAGTTTTTTATTTTCAATAAATATAATCAAAAAAATCAATAAAAAAGGCAAAAACCCAATAAAAATAAGCCCTAACGCCAATAATCTATCAAAAAAAGATTTGATGTAATTTTGATAAAACATTTTTTGGAGTTTTTGGAAATGAACAATAGGCAAATATAAGAAATTCTGAATTAGTTCTAAATAATAATTCTGAAATAAAAAATATCAATTTTAAACCATAATGTTGCTAATTTTTCATATCTTTGTAGATAGTAATATTCCCTCTCAAAAATAAAAAATATCCTTCCATTGGACTTAAACGACAAAAAAAGCACTTTTTTGGGCAAAGTAGTTGCTCATATTCAAGAAAATCTTTCAAATAATTCTTCTGATAATCTTTCAGGTACTATTTCTCGTACTTGTATAGTTGTGCCTTCACGTAGAGCTGTGAGCGAGCTTGCAAAAATGCTACAAATAGACATAAGATTAGAAGAAAATAAGAATAATATTTTAGCTATTGATGATTTTATTACGGTTTTTTCAGGCTTTGCACGTGCCGAAAGTTTGGAGCTTTTGCTAGAATTTCAGTTGCTTTTTAAGGAAAATATTAAAGATGAAAACTTCAAAAAAGATAACCTATTATCTTGGTTGCCTATTTTGCTTAGAGATTTTAATCAAATTGACCAAAATTTGGTAGATGTAGAACAATTTTTTGCAAATCTTGCAGACGTAAAGAAAATAGAAAAATGGGATATTCCTGCTGGAAATGTCGCACAAAAAACCCGTATGCAACGCTATTTTACGTTTTGGGAAGAACTAAAACCCGTTTATAAACAACTTACAACTAATCTCAAAGAAAAAAAAATAGGTTATCAGGGGCTTTTGTATAGGCATTTGGCAGAAAATGCAGAAGAATTATTGGTTGAAAATGCTTATTTTGATAATTTTGTTTTTGCAGGTTTTAATACTTTTAGCAAATCAGAAGAGGAAATTATTAAAATTTTGAAAAAATATAATAAAATTACACTCCTTTGGGATACGGATAAATATTATATGGACGAAGATTATTCGCCTAATCAGGCGGGTTTTATGCTGAAAAATTACAAAAAAGAAGAAAAACATACTTGGAAATGGACAGAAGATAACTTCACAGATATACCCAAAACAATAGAAATAATAGCCTCGCCAAACACAACACTGCAGGCAAAAATAGTTCCCCAACTGCTTCAAAACTGGCAAAGTATTGATAATAAAGAAGAGCAGAGTAATAAAACTACACCACAGACAGTCGTGGTTTTGCCTGACGACAATTTGCTTTTGCCTTTGCTTTATTCAATAGAAGACAAAGAACCCAATATTACAATGGGACTTTCTCTGAAAAAATCAAATTTATTTAATTTGGTGGATTTGTTGTTTAAAATGCAAAAAAATAAACACAAACACAAAGCGGAAGTAAAAAATGCAAAAAATAATAATAGTGAAAAATTTAGTGAAAGTGGAGATACTATTTTTGAAGACAAAGAAAAGAACTTTTATTATATCTACAAATATGACCACAAAACCATTAGCCGACTTTTTAATCATCCGCTGGTAAGGCATTTTGAAAAAGAGACAAAAAAGCACCAAGAAACTGATGAAATTAGCTTTTTGCGTGATGCGTTGGCGCACATTACACACGGAAACCGCTCCAAAATGTCTAAAAAAGAAATACTGAACTTTCCTGCAAAACTTTTAATAGAACACGAAACTAAAGGTGTTGCGCCAGAGATATTGGAACAAATATCAATACATTATACGGCATTTGAAAAGATTTTGAAGGTTTTGGTAGCAGATTGGAATGACAAAATACCTGCTGCAATGCAAAATTTGCAAGCAATTATGACGTTTTTTAAAGAATTTTATAAAGATGCGAATACAATAGAATTGGAATATTTGAAGCGTTTTGAAGAGATTTTGAAGAAATTAGCGGAGTTTGTGGATGAAAAAAGTTATGAACTTGATTACCGCACTTTTAAAAGTTTTTTGTACCAACTTGTGGCAGATGAAAACATTGTTTTTGATAGTGAAAGAGATAGTTCTGTACAAATAATGGGGCTTTTGGAAACTCGTGCCTTAGATTTTGAGCAAGTGATTGTTCTTTCTATGAATGAAGGTAATTTGCCTGCACAAAAAAAGGTTAATTCGCTCATTCCCTTAGATATAGCTAAAGCATTTGGACTTCCTACCTACCAAGAACAAGAAAATATTACGACCTATCATTTTTATAGACTGCTTCAGCGTGCCAAAAAAGTAGCTTTAGTATATATTTCTCCTCACAAATCTGATAAAAGTAGGTTTTTGATGCAATTGGAGTATGATTTGTGTCAAAAATACAACCAAATTGTGCTTACTTCTTATGGGAATGTGGTGGTAAATGACAAAGAAAATACCATTTTGACAGACCTTTTTATAGAAAAAACGCCTGAAATTCTTAAAAAAATAAAGGCAAAACTAATAAACGGACTTGCGCCCACAAATATTGATGATTTTGTGAAATGCTCACTTATGTACTATTTTAAGCAAATTGCAGAAATAAAAGAAGCGGAAGAAGTGGAAGAAGAAATTGAGGCAGGTGTATTTGGAACTATTGTTCACGAGATTTTGGAGGATATTTTTAGGCGGATTTCTGATGTTGGTAGAGAAGTTGTTAGTATTCAACTACTTGAGAATGAACTATTAAGTGTAGAAAAAATTGTTAGAGAAAAATTTGAAAAAGATATTTACAGAGGTTACGAACTAGAAGGTAATAATTATCTTACTATGAAAGTTTGTGTAGAATTTGTGACAAGTTTTTTGAATTTGCAGATAACAGAACTAGAAAATCTGAAAAATACAGAAGATAAAACGCTCAAAATCATTGGTTTGGAAGTAAATCAGAAGAAAATCACGACTGAAGAAAAAGATAATGGTGCGCTAATTAAGATGGAGTCTGCGGAATTAGACATCAGCCATTATGATAATGAAGGAATAGAAGAAAAAATAACAGTCAAAATCAAAGGAATTATTGACAGAATTGACGAAATAGATGGCAAATGGCGCATTATTGACTACAAAACAGGTAATGTAGATGCAAAAGATTTAGTTATAAAATGTAGTGAAATCTCAAACCTTGCTAATGGTAGTGAACTTAGCAAAGTGCGCCAATTATGGCTTTATAAATACATTTTATATAAAAATATTACATCAAATCCTAAATTTGCCGAAATTGCAGGAAACAAGGAAATTGAGGCTGGAATATACAGTATGCGCAATATTGATAAGTTTTTGGAGTTAGACATCAAAGAAGTGGTGGCTAAGGAAGTAAAAGCTACAAATAAGAAAAAAGTTGCTGATGTAGAGGTACAAAAAGAAGAAGAAAAAGCTGAAAAAACAACAATGAAGTCTAAAAAACTATCTAGGGGTGAGTTTATCATGCATACAGAAGATTTTTTGAAGGAAATTCTTAAAAATATGTTGGATAAAACGCAACCTTTCGCAAAAACAGAAGATATTTCTACTTGTGAATACTGCAATTTTAATGGGATTTGTGGAAGGAAATAAGGAGAAATGGTTAAATTAACTTTCCAAAAGTTTTAAACTTTTGGAAAGTTAAAAAGGCTTTCAAATCAGTTTTGAGTGATAAATTTCCTCTTCTTTGATGTCAAAAAATGCTTTATGAATATCAAAAACTGCTTCATTTTCTTTCAATTCTCTGGTGATATAATGCCCATCTTCCTGTAAGATGTAGGTATTTTGGTTGTCTTTCAAATTGTATTCTAACATACTGATTATCTGTTTTTTAAGTATTTTATCAGCAATTAAAAACAAAGATTCTACCCGTTTATCAAAACTACGCACCATCATATCTGCGCTACCACCATATATTTTTGGCATACCGTTATTATGAAAATAAAAAATACGAGTATGTTCCAAAAAGTCACCAACAATAGAACAAACTGTAATATTTTCGCTCAAACCCACTCTTTGCGGTCTTAAACAACAAATTCCACGTACAATCAGCTGGATTTTCACGCCTGCTTGTGAGGCTTTATAAAGTTCGTCAATGATTTGCTTGTCTTCTAATGAATTTATTTTTATAACAATAGCACCAACTAATCCCTTTTTGGCATTTTCTGCCTCATTTTTGATAAGTTCTAATAAACTATTTCTCATATCTCTTGGCGCAGTAATGAGATATTTGTAAGAATCAGGATTAGAATGTCCCGTAATTACGTTGAAAAACTCCGACAAATCTTCTGTATAAGTTTCGTTGGTAGTCAAAAGCCCAATATCTGTATAAAGTCTGGCGGTATCTTCGTTATAATTTCCACTAGAAATATGAGCATATCTGATGACTTGGTCGTCTTCTTTCCTTACAATCAAAAGTAATTTTGTATGTGTTTTGTAGCTTCCAAAGCCATAAATCACATAGCAACCTGCTTTTTGCAGGCGTTGTGCCTCGTGTATGTTATTTTCTTCATCAAAACGTGCTTTCAACTCAAAAAGCGCAGAAACGTGTTTTCCGTTTTCTGCAGCCTTCAAAAGGGCATTTGTAACACGAGAATTTTTTGCAAGTCTATAAATAGTGAGTTTGATAGCCAAAACATTTGGGTCTTCCGCTGCTTGCTCCAAAAGGCGCAAAACTGGGTCAAAAGAGTTATAGGGGTGATGCAAAAGTACATCACGCTCTTTTAGAAACTCAAACAAATCTGCATCAGGTGCATCTTGCATACTAAGCGGAGGCACAGGCTGATGTACAGAAGGCAATAAAGATTTGAAATCTGGGTGTTTGATGATTTGCCAAAGACAAGTAAGGTCAATAAGTTTGTCAGCAACAAAAATATTGTCGTCATCAATCTCCAATTTTTCCTTCAAAACACGCATCAGGTATTCAGAATAACGGTTTGTAGTTTCCAAACGCACCACTCGCCCTGTCCTTCTAGTTTTTATTTTGCTACGAATTTCATTAACAAAATCTGCCTCAATATCATCACTTTCATCAAGCGTAAAATCTCCATTTCTGGTAATACGCAACAAATCCACAGAAAGTATTTTGACATTTCTATAAAGTCTATTGATTTGCCACTTAATAATAGCCTCAATAGGCACAAAAAGTATTTCATCTTCTCGTTCTATTTCATAAAAGCGGGGCAAATTTTGGGGCATTTGCACAAAAGAAACTTTTTTTGTTGTTTTTCCGTTACTATTGCTTTTGTCGTCATTTTGCGTAACAACTCCAAAAATAAGCACTTGATTGCGCAAAACGGGGAAGGCGTGATGGCTATCAAAAACCATTGGCGTAAGCATAGGAAAGATAGTTTTGCGGAAATAAAGTTCTGCTTTTTCCTTTTCTGTATCTTTCAAATCCCTTATCTGAACAATACGCAACTCATTTTCCTCAAATTTTTCTGCAATAGCATTAAAAATCTCGTATTGTTGTTCCACAAAATTTTGCGCTTTGTCTAAAAGCATTTTGCGGAAAGGTTTGGGGCGCAAACCAGAATAATCTATGCGTTCTTTGCTGTAATCAAGATAATTATAAAGACTACCTATTCTTATGGTAAAAAATTCATCAAGATTAGAGGCGGTAATAGCTAAAAATTTGAGTTGTTCAAAGATATTACGTTTTGCCATTCGTGCTTGGTCAAGCACCCTAAAATTGAAATTTAACCAACTCAAATCACGGCTGATATAGTCGCTTTGGTCTATTGTGCTAATGACTTTTTCCTTAATAACCATTTTGCTTGATGTTTTATGTAGCTTTTGCTTAGTTTCTTATGATTTTAGCAAAAATAGCTATTTTTTTGGGTTATAAGAATTTTTTATATAATTTTTATGGTTCTACTAAGATTTATACGGAAACCTGATTTTCTTAAATTGTTGTTTTGTATTCAGCCCCAGCGGGGCGAGATATTTATAGCGAATAATAAATAT
>JAYVGJ010000121.1:0-6765 GCA_043772375.1 Raineyaceae bacterium
TTTTACCAAAGTGGATATTATAGAAACATCTACTACAACAGGTAAAATAAATGTTGCTTTTGTGCAGCCTTGGCAATTTGGAACGCCTAACAATCCACCAACTGCGCCTTATGGTTACAAATTATTTAGGGCTGAAGGACTTACAGGAGGCACTTTTACAGAGGTTCAGACTTATCTTAACGTAGCTCCCGCAGATTTAACGGTACTTACCTTTGCTGATAACAACCTTAATACGGCAAATAATGCGTATAGATACCGTTTAGCGTTTTTTTCTAATGCAACAGACGAAACAAATAAGGTTTTTAGAGATTCTTCTGATGTGGCAAGCACCGTAAAACTCACCAATAATCCGCCTTCTGGCTGCATTAGAGTAGATTGGACGTATAATGTAGGTTGGAGTAATCAGCTTACCAAGCACGATGTTTTTCGTAGTAATGATGGTGCTATTTTTAATGTGATAGGAACACCAACAGACGTGATTTTATCAGGAACAAACAACGGAAATTATACTGATACAGGACTTACACAGGCACAAAACTATACTTACCGCATTTTGACACGTGGTGGCTATCAAAATCCTAATTTTACGGCTCGTTATCCAGTTTTAGAGCCTTTCTTGAATAATTCTCAAACCATAACCGCCACACCAAAAGACATCACGCCACCTTGTCCTCCCGCATTGAGCATTCCTATACCTGACTGTACGCTTTTTAGTGTAAAATGTGGCACAAGTAGCCCTATTGCACCACCTTTTACTAATTTTCTTACTTGGAAAAATCCAGAAGGCGACAATGGTAGTGCTAATGGGCGTTGCGGTGATAACACAGCAGGTTGTGAGTTTGAAGCAGATAATATAAAAGAATATAGAATTTATTATAAAGCAAATCAATCACTTGATTATCAATTACTTACAACTATTTCAAATAAACTGATACTTACTTATTCTCATAATAATTTGCTTTCTTTTGTGGGTTGTTATACCGTTACATCTGTGGATAATGCAGGCAACGAAAGTGCCAAAAGTAATGAGGTTTGTATAGATAATTGTGAGAATTTTGTTTTGCCAAATGTTTTTACGCCAGGTGCTGTTGATGGCAAAAATGACGTTTTTGCACCTTGTGAGCCTGCTTTATTTATTGAAAGCACAGATTTTGAAGTGTATAATATTTGGGGAAGGAAAATCTATAATAACGACCAAGACCCAAAAATAAACTGGAATGGCAAAACAAACGCAGGAACTTTGGTAGCAACAGGTATATATTATTATGTAGCAAAAGTAAAGTTTTTTAGTGCAGTCGGCACAAATGAAAAAACATACAAAGGCTGGATAAATGTGTTGAAATAAAAAAGTTGTTTTCCAAATAATAGTAGTGTTCTTACTAATTTTGACTAATTTTTTTATTATATTTGCCTTCAAATAAAAAACCTTGTGGCTACTTATATCTTGGTGGTTGTTTGTGAAGACACAAACAACGGCTACAAAATAAGAACTCACAATTCATAACTTACAACTCACAACTTAAAATATGCAATATTCTTCTGACGTAGAAGCAGTAAAAGGGCTTACAGATGCCTATAAAAGACTAAAAGACGAAATTGGGAAAGTTATTTTTGGACAAGAAGATGTAGTAAATTTACTTCTTACAGCTATTTTCTCACAAGGACATTGTTTGCTTGTGGGCGTGCCAGGGCTTGCAAAAACCTTGCTTATTCAAACCATTGCTGATGCGCTGGATTTGCCGTTTAACCGTATTCAGTTTACGCCTGATTTGATGCCTTCTGATATTTTAGGCTCTGAAACCCTTGATAATGAGCGTAATTTTAAGTTTGTCAAAGGAGCTATTTTTGCTAATATTATTTTAGCAGATGAGATAAATAGAACACCACCAAAAACGCAAGCCGCACTTTTGGAAGCTATGCAAGAATATGCCGTAACCATTGCGGGAAAAAAATATCCGTTAGAAAAGCCATTTTTTGTACTTGCTACACAAAACCCCATTGAACAAGAAGGTACTTATCCGTTGCCAGAGGCACAATTAGACCGTTTTATGTTCAATATTATGCTAGATTATCCTAGTTACGAGTCTGAAATTGCGGTAGTAAAAAATACTACTTCTGCCAAAAAAGCCCAAGTAAACAAAGTGCTTACAGGTGAAGAATTATTGTATTTTCAAGATTTGATACGCCGTGTGGTTGTGGCTGATAACGTGGTAGAATATGCCGTAAAACTTGTGCATAAAACACGTCCTAATACGGCTCTTGGCTCAAACGAGGCTAATCAATTTTTGGAGTGGGGCGCAGGACCTCGTGCCTCACAATATTTAATTTTGGGCGCAAAATGTAATGCTTTGCTAAATGGTAAGTATTCCCCTGATATTGAAGACGTTAAGGCAGTTGCTTTGCCTATATTACGCCACCGTATTGTGCGTAACTTTAAGGCAGAAGCAGAAGGAATAAGCGTTGAGAATATTATTAAAAAACTTTTGTAAGGAAAATAAAGCTAAATACCATTTATTTAGGCTAAGTCTTCCAATATTTAAAAATAATTCTAGTCAATAATTCTCCAAAAGACAGATTATACACTGTTATTTCTCCTAATAACTGAAAAATAATTTCAAATAATTTGCCAATATAACTTATTGTATATCAATAAATTATATTGGCACTTCATTTTTTTTTCAAAAAAAAGTGTATTAAGAAATTGTAAAGTAAAATATTTTAGCTACTTTCACGCTACAATACGTAATTCAGAACTTCTTAGATAACTAAGTTTGCTTGTCGCAAATTTTGACTATCTGAAGTGCGTTGCGTTATATTAAATTCACTAATAATTCAATTCAAACTCTAATTTTCATTTTTTATGAACAAAATTCACAAATTAGGACGAACACGAAGCAACCCGTTTGGTATGCCTCTGCTCGCAATTTTAATCTTTTTAGGGACTTGTCAAAGTATGTGGGCGCAAGTAGCAGCAACTTATACTTTTGCTTCTACTTCTGGTACCTATGTGCCTATAACGGGAGGAACTGTGCTTGTTGCTACTACACCAGCACCAACATCAACGAGTGCGGTAGATGATACCAACTATAACGTAACGCTTCCATTTTCATTCAACTTTAATGGAATATCTTACACGTCAGTTACTGTAAATTCTAATGGTTCATTGCACTTTGGTACTTTTGCTGCAAACACTGGTTTTAGTGGACCTATATCAGGTGCACCAGGTGCGACTTATGTTGGCGTAGTTTCTGCGTTAGGTAGGGATTTACAGCAGAGATTTGCTGCCCCTATTGGTGAACTTAGAGCCGAAACTATTGGTACTGCGCCTAATAGAATATTTGTAGCACAATTCGCAGATTGGGCTGAATATCCCACAGGACCAGCACAATTAGACAACTATAATTTCCAAATTAGATTATTAGAAAATGGAAATAAAGCAGAGATTGTTTATGGCACTTTTACAGTAGGTACTGTTGCTGGACCAGGGCTTGGTAATCCAGAAGTAGGTCTTAGAGGTGCAACTAACGCAGATTTTAATAACCGTGCTGTTGCTGCTACTGGTACTTGGGCTGCTTCTACAGCAGGAACTGTTAATACTGCTGCTGCTGTATTAACTTCAACCATAAAACCAGCAATTGGTCAAACCTATACTTGGACACCTGCTCCTTGTAGTGCTGTTCCTGCAACTTCTGCAGTTCTTGCACCATCATTACCTATTGCTTCATCTCAATTTCTCGCTTGTGCTGGCAGACCTTTTACTCTTAGTTTGAGTGCTAGCAATACTGGTAATACCTTTCAGTGGGAATCAGCTACTTATACGCCAGGAACCCCACCTCCAGCAACAGCATATCTTCCTATATCTGGAGCAAATGGATCAACTTATACAGCTACACAAACTGTCCCTACTGCCTACCGTTGCATTATTTCTTGTGGTACGGCTACGCCAGTACCTACTCCTACTGTTGCTTCACGAGTTTTAGTTGGTATAAGCCCTAACGTTGAGTGCTATTGCACCGCAACAGTAGTACCTAATGTAGCTTGTATTACTAATGTTACTCTTGGTGTTGGTGTTGGTGGTCTCAATAATACTACTACTTGCGCTCCTAACGTAAATCACGTGGCTACAAATACAGGGGTAACTAACTTCCCTAGTAATATCACTACTAGCTTAACACAAGGAAGTTCTCCTACCATAACGGTTTCCGTTGCTGGAGCTCCAGCTTCAGTAGGCGTTTGGATAGATTTTAATGGTAACGGCATCTATGACGCAACAACAGTTCCAACGGTAGGAGCAGAGTATTTTCCTTTGGTTGGTGGAACTGCTACAATAACAGTACCTACGGCAGGACAAGTACCTTTTACAGGTCTCACTAGAATGCGTGTTCGTAGTAGGATTGGTGCGCTAGCAGCTACTAATTCTTGTACATCTTTTCCTACAGCTGCTAGTAGCGGCGAAATAGAAGATTATTATATTACTATAAACCCTGCTGGTTGTACCATTGTAGTAGTTTCACCTCTTGATGGTTTACGAAACCTTACCAAAGGTGTTGCTATGGCAACTATTACTCCAATTGCTACTGGTGGTGCTGCTGGTGCTAGTTACACGTATGCACTTAGTGCTGGTACATTACCAGTAGGCGTTATGTTTGCGGGTGGTGTTATTTCTGGTACGCCAACTGTATTAGAGAATGGTTTTTTCATAATAACTGCAACTAGTACTCCTGGTGTTTGCCAAGGGTCAATGGTTTATAGATTTAATGTTAATAATGTGTGTACTGCAGTTACGTTGAGTGCTACACCAGCGGCAGTAGTTACACCTCCTGCACCAGTAGGAAACTATAGCTTTATAATCAGTAAGCCTGTAAGCATTCAACTTGCTTCTATTGGTGGTTTAGCTACTGTCTCTGGTTATTCATATGCTATTACAACAGGTACTTTGCCGTCAGGTCTTTTGCTAGATACTAGCACAGGTATTATTGCAGGAACACCAAATGCAGTAGGCTCAGGTAATTTTTCTGTTACATCAACGTCTATTGCTGAAAATTGTAGTGTGACAGTGCCTTATACTTATTCTACAGTGTGTCCAACTGTGGTAATATCACCAGCAGCAGGTGCATTGACTTTTCAATTGAATAATGCAGCTCCTGCCATTTTAGCAAGTGGTGGTGCAAATTATACCTTTGCACTTGCAAGTGGCAGTCTTCTACCACCAACAGGACTCACACTTACACCAACAGGTGCATTTACAGGAACACCAACAGTATTGGGGGAAACAGGTACATTTACTGTTACTGTAAATACCACAACAGCAGCGTTGCCAACAGCGTGTACGACAGTAACAGCGGTTTACACCTACAAAGTAGTGTGTTCTGATATAAAGGTATCTCCAGTAGTACCATACATAGTGTTTACAAAAGGTTTTGCTATAGAAGATATTTTATTGTCTGCTAGTGAAGTTGGTTCTACGCCTCTTTATGACTTTGCAGTAACAGGTCTTCCAACAGGTATGACATTTGTTACTATACCAGCTACTACAACACCAGTAGCACCAGCAATTTATAAAATAACAGGTACGCCAACAGTATCAGGTAAAGGAACATTTGTAGTTACGGCTACTAATCCTAATGCAGTAGCATTAACTTGTACTGGTACTAGCTCTTTTGCATATACTGTAATAGATAACCCCACTACAAGTTTAGATGCACTTTCTAGCCTAGTAAAAGTTTCTCCAAATCCAAGTAAAGGAGAATTTAATGTTGATTTTAGTGGTATTGCTTTGGGTAAGGCAACTATACGTGTATATGATGCACAAGGTAAGCAAGTATATACTTCTAACGTAAGCAACAATCAAATGACAATTTCTTTGGAAAATCTTTCTAACGGAATTTACTTAATGGAAGTTGATAGCGCAAAAGGTCGTATCTTGAAACGTCTTGCTAAACAATAAAAAACAAGATATTTATATTCTTTCAATTAAGTTATAGATATTTTAAATACAAAAAAGGTTTCTCATATATGAGAAACCTTTTTTGTATTTAAAATATCTTCAATAAATATAAAATTATACTATCTTTGCAGCATCATTCTACTAAAAAAAACAGTTAGCATTTTAAAATGGATTTAAGAAAAATTATAGAAGAAAGTATTGCAGAAACATTAGAACCTGCTTTTTTTGTGGTTGATTTGCAGATAAAAACACTCAAAGAAACTACCAAAATAACGGTTTTGCTTGATGGTGATGCAGGCGTAGGGATAGATACATGTGTGAGTGTAAGCAGACACGTATCAGCACGCCTTGATGAGATAGACGAGATAGCAGAAAAATATAGCATAGATGTTTCTTCACCTGGTGTTGATTTTCCTATGCGTCTGGCACGTCAATATGCCCAACACATAGGTAGAACACTCAAAATTAGCCTAAAAGATGCCACCAACATAGAAGGAAAACTACTTGATTTTGAACAAGAAACACAAACGCTTTCTATTCAAAATATCGTAAAAAAGAAAGTGCAACCACCAATAATAATTCCTTTTGATAATATCAAAGAGGCTTTTGTAGTAGTTTCATTCAAATAACTATCAACTTTTTTAACTTTTGGAGAGCTTTAAACCTTCCAAACGCTGATTAGTTTCAGCCCAAAAAAGTGCGTTTTTGCTCGTTCTGATGATGTTATAACTTAAAGTTAATATCATCAAAACGAGTAATATTCGTTTGCAAACAAGGTTTATTTTCTCCCAAAAAAAATCCAAACTTGCGCCCAAACC
>JAYVGJ010000122.1:0-5653 GCA_043772375.1 Raineyaceae bacterium
AACAAGCGAAAGCAACACGACAAAAAGCACGCATAATAAAGCATAAAGTAAGATTTCAAACCTATTCAAATAGGGCGACCACAAGGGTCGCACCCTACAAAATACAACTTGTCCTACACCCAATACAGACTAAGTAAGCACTAAGAAATACAAACGTTAGAGAAAAAAGATAAGAAAAATTACAGAAACATCAATAAATAAATCAACTACCACAATGAAAATAAAACTACAATCTGTCAAAAGAGTTGTTAATTCAATCTTAAGACCACACTTTTTGGAACAAATAACCAAAAACTATCATCAAGAAAGCTATCACAAAGGTTTTGAACTTTCTTTGTCTGCGCTTAATGCTGTTGGTGCAGACGTTAGAATAAAAGCAAGAAGACAAAAATAAAGACAATTACGAATTATCAATTACGAATTACGTTTTGCTATTTCAACAACAATAAATAACATAATTCCAAATAATCCAAACAAATGAAACATTTATTTTTTTCACTTTTTATGTTAATGTGCCTTACACACGCACAAGCGCAAGAAAAAAGTACAACGCAAAACTCTTTTACACTAGAACAATGCCTTGAATATGCCTACAAAAATGCCACGACTATCCGCAAGGCAGAGCTAGAAATACAAAGTGCAGAAGCACGTGTCAAAGATGTAAAGAGCATAGGACTTCCGCAAGTCAATGGAAATATTCAGTTTATTGACAACTACAAAATCCAGACAAGTTTTCTTCCTGCGAGATTTTTTAACCCAGCTGCGCCCTCTGATGCGCCTCCTGTAGGCGTGAAGTTTGGTACAACTTATCTAGGAAACGCCACTTTGCAGGTAAGTCAGTTGCTTTTTAATGGTTCGTATATTGTGGGTTTGCAGGCGGCTAGCACTTACAAACAACTTGCTGCAAAAAGTTTGGAAGCAAGCAAAATTACCATTACGGAGAATGTTACCAAAGCGTATTTATTGCTTATTGTGAACAAAGAACGCATAAAACTGCTGGATAACAACATTAGCAGAGTAGATTCTTTTTTTTCTGATACAAAAAAACTGCAAAAACAAGGTTTTGTGGAACAACTAGACATAGATAGACTGGAAGTTTCTTTGAATAATATTAAATCAGAAAAAACAAAAATAGAAGGAATTATTAGACTTTCTAACGAACTTTTGAAGTTTCAGATGGGAATGCCCGCAGAGAATGCGCTTGATATTCAGGGGGATATTGCTAGCTACCAAATGACTAATAGTGATGCTACTTCTGAAAAAGCGGACTACAAAAACCGCATTGAATATTCATTATTGGAAACTAATAACAAACTTTTATTATTAGATTTGAAGAATAAACGCTGGGGATATTTGCCATCTTTGTCTGCTTTTTTGCAAACTGGTTTTAACACTGGGGTAAATGAATTTCAACAGTGGGGGGATTTTAAGAATAACTGGTTTAATTTTGGACTTTTTGGGATAAGATTAGACGTACCTATTTTTGATGGTTTGCAAAAGAAATACAAAATTCAACAAAGTAAAATAGAACTTCTTAAACTTGATGAAGATAAGAAAAGTCTGGAACTTGCTATCAATTTCCAAACTAATCAAGCTAAAATAACACTCCAAAATGCACAGGCTTCTCTAGAAATTCAGAAGAGAAACCAAACCCTCGCAACAGAAGTTTTGAGAGTTACAAAGATAAAATTTAAACAAGGTGTCGGTTCTAACATAGAAATCACCAATGCAGAAGCAGCAGCAAAAGATGCAGAAACAAATTATTACAATGCTTTGTATGATGCACTCATTGCTAAGGTAGATTTGGATAAAGCACTTGGGAAATTAGGTAAATAGCCCCTAAATCCCAAAGGGGACTTTAATACAAAAAACTATCTAGTATAAAGAAGATAAGCAATGCGACAAAGAAGATAAGCAATGCGACAAAGAAGGTAAGAAATGCGACAAAGAAGATAAGAAATGCGACAAAGAAGATAAGCAATGCGACAAAGCAGATAAGCAATGCGACAAAGCAGATAAGAAATGCGACAAAGCAGATAAGCAATGCGACAAAGAAGATAAGCAATGCGACAAAGAAGATAAGCAATGCGACAAAGTAAAGAAGAAAAATCACAAAATAAATAACATTTTAATAAATATAAATAATACCTTTTATGAAACAGATAATATTTTTAGTAGTGCTGTCAATATTTGTAATGTCTTGTAAGAAAGATGCGGCAGATGACAAAAAAGCACAGTTAGATGCACTAAGAAAACAACAAAAAGAACTTAACCTGCAGATTGTTAAACTAGAAAAAGAAACAGGACAAGATGCCGCTTCTAACGCAAAAGTTAAACTTGTGGCAGTTGAAGATGTCAAAGGAGGAGATTTTAAGCATTTTATAGAAATTCAGGGTAAAATTGACTCTAAAAAGAATGTTAATATCTCGGCGCAAATGCCTGGCGTGGTTACGGCGGTGTATGTGCGTGAGGGTGATTACGTGGGTGCAGGACAAGTGGTAGGAATGATTGATGCGGGCGTTATGAACCAACAACTGCAAGAGATGAGAGGAAGACTTTCATTGGCTGCTACCTTTTATGATAGGCAAAAAGCCCTTTGGGAGCAGAAAGTTGGCACAGAAATACAATATCTCACCGCAAAAAACAACAAAGAAAGCATAGAATTAAGTATGGCTACGCTACAACAACAAATGACAAAAACGGCTATTGTGTCTTCTATTGCGGGAACAGTTGAAAACGTGTATATGAAAGTAGGTGAGGCGGCAGCACCTGGCGCACCTGGCATAAGAGTGGTGAATATGTCTGATGTTCGTGCTGTGGCTGATGTAGCTGAACGCTATGCTGGTTCTGTAAAGGTTGGAAGTGATGTAATTGTATATCTCCCTGACACAAAGCGTGAGCTAAAAGGGAAAGTAGTGTTTTTTAGTCAAGTAATTGACCCAATGACAAGGAGTTTTAAGGTGGAAGTTGCTATTCCTATTGATGCGTCTATTCGCCCTAATATGGTTACTATTGTGAAAATAGTTGATTATCAGTCGGGTGGTGTAATGACCGTTCCTATTAACATTGTACAAAGTGATGAGAAACATAGTTTTGTGTTGGTAGCATCAGAAGAGAACGGAAAAAAGGTTGTCCGTAAGAAAATAGTGGAAGTAGGACAGATATACAACCGTTTGGCAGAGATAAAAACAGGGCTTGCAGGGGGAGAAAAACTCATTACAGTAGGATATCAAGACCTTAATGATGGAGATTTGGTTAAGTTTTAAGCAAATAACATTATCAACAACATAAAATACAATAAATCCAATACAAATATGTTAGACAAAGTAAAAGAGTTCTTTGTTTCCTCGTGGGCAATAGAAAACCGCACCGCAATTTATGTAATGACTATCTTGCTTTGCATTACGGGCGTGTATTCGTACTTCAATCTTCCCAAAGAGAAGTTCCCAGATATTGTTGTGCCGACTATCTATGTCAGCACCATTTATCCAGGAACTGCCCCAAAGGATATGGAAAACCTCGTTACGAAGCCCATTGAAGAAAAGATTAAGTCAATTAGTGGTATTAAGAAATATACTAGCAATTCTTTGCAGAACTTTTCTAATATTATTGTTGAGTTTAATACAAACGTCAATGTAGATGCTGCAAAACAGAAAATCAAAGATGCTGTGGATAAAGCTGCACAAGATTTGCCAAAAGATTTGCCTTCTCCGCCAAATGTACAAGAAGTAAATTTCTCTGATTTACCTATTTTGTTTATCAATATTTCAGGAGATTATGACCTTGCAAAGCTCAAAGCCTTTGCAGAAATTGCGGAAGAACGCATTGAAGCATTACCACAAATCACTCGTGTAGATATTGTAGGTGCAAGAGATAGAGAAATCCAGATAAATGTGGATAAATACAGAATGGAAGCCGCAAGCGTGAACTTTGGCAACATAGAACAAGCTGTTTCTGCGGAAAACCGCACTGTTCCTGGCGGTACTGTTACTATGGACGGCGTAAAACGCTCTATCAATATCTCTGGGGAGTTCAAAGATATGGAAACCATACGCAATATGGCTATTACCTCTGCTAATGGTGGTTCTGTTTACTTGAGAGATATTGCGGAAGTGGTTGATAATTATAAAGATAAGGAGAGCTATGCACGTCTTGATGGCAAAAATGTCGTAACATTGAACATAGTTAAGAAAGCAGGGCAAAACCTTATTCAGGCATCTGATGGTTGCAGAGAAATAGTAGCACAACTTAAAGCAGAAGGCAAGTTCCCTAAGTCTTTGAATGTCGTTTTGACAGGTGACCAATCTCGTGAAACTCGTGTTACACTCCACGACCTTATCAATACTATCATTATTGGCTTTATATTGGTTGTTTTGATTTTGATGTTCTTTATGGGCGTTACAAATGCGTTCTTTGTGGCAATGTCTGTGCCTTTATCTTGCTTTTTAGCGTTCTTGGTTATGCCGACTATTGGCTTTTCTTTGAATATGATTGTGCTTTTTGCCTTTCTTTTGGCGTTAGGTATTGTGGTTGATGATGCTATTGTCGTCATTGAAAATACGCACAGAATATATGACAACGGTAAAGTACCCATTAAGAAAGCTGCAAAGGAAGCAGCAGGAGAGGTTTTTTTACCTGTACTCTCTGGAACAGCAACAACACTTGCACCTTTCATTCCTTTGGCTTTCTGGCCAGGAATTATAGGTAAGTTTATGTACTTTCTACCCATCACACTTATAATAACACTTGTAGCTTCTTTGATAATAGCGTATGTCATAAATCCTGTGTTTGCAGTTGATTTTATGCAGCCTCACATTGACGAGCATACACTCACACAAGAGGAAAAACGCAAAAATAGAAAAGCATTCTTTATTAAACTTACGCTATTTTCAGCAGTTGCAATAATGTTTTATGCCTTTGGTATCTTTGGAATGGGTAATTTGACAGTGTTTGTGTTTTTACTTATAATGCTTAATCAGTTTGTTTTGTCAAAACTTGTTAGAAAATTTCAAGAGAAGGGCTGGCCTGCCGTACAGAATGTTTACAAAAAAGTTATTACGTGGGTGCTTGGCGGATATAAGCCTGTGTTTTTCTTAGTTGGAACAATGTTTTTGTTGGTTTTTAGCTTTGTTTTGATAGGAATAGCCAAACCTAAGATAGAAACTTTTCCAAAAGCAGACCCTAACTTTGTTAATACTTTTATTACGTTGCCCATTGGCACAGACCAAGCCTATACGGACTCGTTGACAAGCATTGTGGAGAAAAAAATAACCAATATCATTCATAAAAACGGCAAACTTAATCCATTAGTGCAAAGCATCATTTCAAATGTAACTATTGGTGCAAGCGCAGACCCCAATGATAGAAGTCCCTCACCCAATAAAGGCAAAGTTTCTGTTGCTTTTGTAGAGTTTGGCAAAAGAAATGGCGTAAATACACGTCCTTATATAGAAGAATTGCGCAACGCCTTGCAAGGAATACCTGGTATTGAGATTTCCGTTG
Organism: Raineyaceae bacterium; assembly: GCA_043772375.1. Taxonomy (GTDB): domain Bacteria; phylum Bacteroidota; class Bacteroidia; order Cytophagales; family Thermonemataceae; genus JANYGM01. Next base: position 5,503 of record JAYVGJ010000122.1, read on the forward strand.
ACCAAGAAGCAGGAGGACCACCTGTCGGCGCACCTATTGCAGTTGAAATACAAGGAGATGATTTAGATGAACTTGTAGCAACGGGCAAAAAATTCAAAAAGTATGTTGATTCTTTGAATATTAAGGGTATTGAAGACTTGCGTTCAGATGT